>JAFDWQ010000009.1:0-300000 GCA_018268395.1 Armatimonadota bacterium
AGCATCACCGCATCGGTGCCGTCGAGGATCGAGTTCGCGATGTCCGAGACCTCGGCACGGGTGGGACGGGCGTTCACGAGCATGCTTTCCAACATCTGGGTCGCGGTAATGACCGGCTTGCCTGCAAGGTGCGAACGCCGGATGATCCGCTTCTGGGCCAAGGGCACGTCTTCCAAGTCCATCTGGAGACCGAGGTCGCCGCGAGCGACCATGACCGAGTCGCTGGCGTCGATGACGTCGTCGAGGTCGCGCAGCGCTTCCTTGGTCTCGACCTTTGCGACCAGCTTGACCGAGGGGTCGAGATTCGAGACCACGTCGCGCAGGCGGCGCATGTCGTCTCCGTCCTTCACATAGCTGAGTGCGATGAAGTCGACCCCGTACCTGACCGCCTCTTTCACGTCTTCCAGGTCTTTCTCGGTCATGCAGGGCACGTCGAACGACTTGCCGACGAGCGTGATCCCTTGGCGGGACTTGACTTTGCCGCCCGTGACGACCTTGGCCTCGAAGACGCCCTTGTCGCCGACCCCGAGCTTGACCTCCACCTCGCCGTCACCGAAGAGGACGCGATCGTTCTTGGCCATTGCGGCGAAGATGGCGTCGTCCTTCATCGGAAGCATCGCGCCGGGGCCGTGGCCCATCGTGACCGATGCGCCCGCCACGAGGTTCAGCACCCCTCCCGCCACGTCGCCGATCCGAAACTTCGGGCCCTGGAGGTCGGCTAGAACGGCAATGGGGGAAAAGCCGTCATGGAGCTCCCGGATCCAGCGGACGAAGTCGCGCTTTTGCTCCCAGTCGCCGTGGCTACAGTTGAGCCTGGCGACGTTCATGCCCGCGTCCTTGAGGGCGGCGATCGACTCCTGCGTCGCCACGGCCGGGCCCATGGTCGCGACGATCTTCGTGCGGCGCTTCATGCGGTGCCCAGTATGGCGGAAACCCAGGGACCGCCTGTTCGCGGCACTGGACAGGACCGCTTGACCGCACCTAGACTCCTCATGATCGCAGGCTAAAGCGAGACACGGCACCGGGTCACGACCTGGTTGGAGACGAAGCCAAACGTTAATGTCTGGCCTCTAGCCGCGATATCCTGACCACGATTCCTCTCGAATGGTTCTCCATAAGAAAGAAATATGAATGATCTTGACAAAACAGTGCGATTCGCGCTTAGAATGAGAGGATGGCCATCAAGCTGTCGAAACGGCACAGGGCCCTGCTCGAAAGCCTGGCGGGGGGCTACAGCGTCAACGAGACGTGCCATTACTTGCGCCTGAGCGAAGAAGACCTGAAGGACCTCTGGGCGGAGGTGGCGGAGAGGGTGCAGACGTCGGCGCCGCAGACGGTCGAGGACTTCCAGACCGTGCGGCTGTTCGACCGCGTCGAACGGCAGCGGCTCGAAGCCGAACTGTGGGCGAGCGAGGCGCGCCTGACGGCACTGATGGACATCTCGCCCGAAGCCGTTCTCTTGATCGAGGGCCGTAGCGGGCGGATCCTGAAGGTCAACAACCGGGCCGTCGTCCTCTTCGGCTATAGCCCGCGAGAATTGCTCAATCACACGATGGAGATGCTCGTGCCGCCAGACTTGCAGGCGAAGCACGTCGGGCTCAGGAACGGGTTCCTCGGGAGCGTGCGCAAGCGGGAAATGGGCTACCACCCGCCCGTCATGGCCGTGACGAAGGACGGCCGTTCGCTCGAGATGGACATCGCATTGACCGCGACAGCTTCCACCGACGACGTGATGGTCGTCTGCAGCCCTGTCGCGGTGCCTGCCGGACAACCGGAACAGTCAGCACGGCGGATGATCGACGAGGCTTGAGCGCTTCTGTCCGAGCTACGGCGGGATTAAGAAAGGACCGTTCAGCCGTGCGGGGTCAGCAAGACGACCTGATCATCGCTGTCGTATCCAAGGATCTGGCCGGCGTTGTTGATGTCCACGACCGCCCTGACCGTCGTGCCTTGGCTCGAAGCGTCAAGGAACCGGTTCAAATCCAAAGCGTTGGTCGAATTGAAGCAGATGACTGGAACAGTGGACCCTACCGGGCCGTAGTTCCCCACCGCCACATTGGAATCATTGATGGCCGTAAGACCGAGTCCAGGGAGGGCGGGCCAAATCCTACGCTTGTTGTCAACGAAACGGACTTCCCTCATGCCCTGCGTCAGGTTCCAAACGAACGACTTTTGCGGGCCTCCTCCTTGGGTCCGGCTATAGCCGACCACGACCCGGTTGTTGTTCACGTCGGAGGCGATCGTGCCGGGTCCCATCGTGCCGATAGCGTCAGACGCGCCGTTCCGATAGCGGATGTACGCCCAATCGTTGATACCGCCGGCAATGTCTCCCGCGTCGTTCATAGCGCCAATGGGTAGGAATGTGGCGTCCTGCTGTCCGCTGTTCGGATCCCAGAAGAAGCTGAAATTGTTGCCAGGGCTGTACTGACCTTGGGTCGCGACCATGAAGTTCGCGTTCGCGCAGCACACACCGCTCCTGCCGCTAAGGCCCGGGTTCTTGCCGCTTGGACCGAACGACAGAATCTGGAACGAGTGCAGTGCACTGAAGGAATATACGCCCGAGCCGTCGTCCGTCACGCTCTTAGGGATGAGGGAGGCCGAGTCTGCCGCAGACCTGGACGCTACAAAGTCCGGAGCTCCGTCGTGCCACAGGACCACGTGAACGACGGACGATTCCCGAGCCTGACCGACAGCGTAGTGGCCGTTCTCGCTCAAGTATATGGGTAGGACTTGAACGTTCGAAAGAGGGTCGAAGTGGGTGACCGAATATTGAATTGCGGAGGCGTGCGCGGCGATCGACGCGCTCCAGACGAGGGCCACGACCCTGAGTGGTTTCATAAAATCGCTTACCTTCCAATTGAATCGCCTTGCGGCCAATCGCCGAGTCGTCGTTTCAGACAATACTCGCGATTTTCCAGGATACCATCCCACCTGCGATCAAAAGTCGACTTCGGCGTGAAGCTCTTCGAAACGCGTGACCATCTTATCCAGCGCGGCGAATCCGCCTTTCCAGAACGCCTCCGACCGCAGATCGACGCCGAGGATCTCCATCAGTTCGTGCGGCGATTTGGAACCGCCCAGCTTGAGCACCTGGACGTACTTGTCCGCGAAACCAGGGCCTTCGCGCTTCGACATCTCATAGACCGAGAGCGTCAACAGCTCGCCGAACGAGTAAGCGTACACGTAGAACGGTGCGAAGATGAAGTGTCCGACGTACGACCACCAGTCGCGGTGCTGCTCGCCAAGCTTGAGCCCGTCGCCGAACATCGATTGGATCTCTTCCTGCCAGATGTCCCCGAATTCCTCGGGCGACAGTTCCCCGTCGGCTCGGCGCTTCTGGTGGCACCGTTGTTCGAAGCGGAACATGGCGGACTGGCGGTGTACGCTGGCGAAAATGCCTTCGATCTTGTCGGCGTAGAGGGCGAGCTTGTCCTTCGGGCTGGCTTCCGCGACGAGGCGCTCGAACGTGATCATCTCGCCGAAGATCGACGCCAGTTCGGCAAGCGGAAGGGTGCCGTGGAAATTGAACGGTGTTTGAACCCGGCTGAGAGAAGCGTGGACGCCATGGCCCATCTCGTGGGCGAGGGTCATGACGTCGCCGAGGTCGCCCAAGTACGACTGGAAGAGGACGGGGTGGGTGTCGGGGGTGTTGCCGCTGCAGAACGCTCCGCCGCTCTTTCCTTGGCGCGGTTCGGCGTCGATCCAGTCTTTGTCGAAGAACTCCTTGGCGGCATCGGCCATCTCCTGCGAGAAGCTGGCGAACGACTCCAAAACGATGGCTTTGGCCTCGTCCCAGCCCTTCTTCTCGACCGTTTCCGATAGCGGTGCGTAGCGGTCGATGTGGGTCAGCTCGGGCAGACCGAGGATTTCGCGTTTGACTCTGTAATAACGGGCGACGGTGCGGCCGTCTTCCTTGCAGAGGCGCATGACGAGGTCGACCGTCTCCTTATCGAGTTCGTTGGCGAGGTGCCTCGAACTCTCGGCATGCTCGTACTTGCGGAGCTTGTCCTCCAGCTTCTTGTCGGCGAGAAGGGTGTTGTAGAGGAAGACGAGGGTGCGGCGCAGCTCGCCGAGACCTGCGCTCAAAGCGTCTCCGGCGGCGGCACGGACGGAGCGGTCGGGATGACGGAGCTTGTCGAGCACTTCAGACTCGCTCATCTCCTCGGTCTCGCCCGATTCGGGGTCTTGGAACTTGAAAACGTGGTTACTGGTCAGCTCGTCATGGAGGCGCTGCCAGGCGCGGCATCCGACGTTGGCGGTCTCCTCGAGGAGGACTTCCTCCGCTTCGCTGAGCATGTGGGGGCTGTACAGGCGCGCGGTCTTGATGAAGTGGACGTAGTCGGTAGCCACCGGGTCGGCCAGGATGCCCGCGATGTAACCTTCGTCGGCACCCTGGAGCTCGAGCTCGAAGAACATGACCTTGACCTTCAGCTCGCTCATCTTCTCGGACTGGGCTTGCAGGAAGGCACCGTTCTTCGGTGAACCCGTGTCGGCAGCAAATATAAGGTTCGAGTAGACGACCGGTTTGCTCGACTCACTGAGGAGCGATTCGAACTCTTTCACCGCGCCGATGAAGGCCGCAGGATCGAGTGCTTCGGCCGCGACTTTGCCCCGGTAGGTCTCGGCGAACGCGTCGGCCCGTCTGTGGGCTTCCGCCCAAGTCGCCTCGATCTTGGGATCGTCCAACGACGTGAACAGCGCGTCCAAGTTCCAACGGACTCCGACGGCGGCGGCGGATTCGAGGGCAGGGGCGGACATGCGGAAGATTATGAAGCCGGTCCCCGCCGAGACTCGGGATGGCTTTGGCAACGGTCGAGTACAATCGAGTCGTCCAAGGAAGGACGTATGAACAGGACAGGGATCGTTGTCGCGGTCGCGGTGGCCGCGGTCGTCGCAGGCGTCATGTGTAGCCGCCGCCCATGGCAGGAGCTGGGAGTCCAGAACGCCAAGACCCGTACGGCCGTGGAGGACATGAACCGTGCCCAAGCGGAAAAGGCCGAACTGGTCGGCCGACTCTCAAGGTTGCAGAACCCGGCCGGACGCGAGGCTTTGGCCCGGGAGCGCGGTTACCGAAAGCCGGGCGAAACGTCTTTTGATGAGAAGAGATGATCGTAGCCGCCGTTGCGGACGTCCTGTTGCAGCTCAGCCTGAAGCCCGGTGAAGTCCACCGCTACAAGGTCGTCCGTGCCTACCGCGAGACCGAGGGGACAGGGACGCTGACCTACACGGAAGACTGGTCGTTCACCGTCGCACCAGGTGACGGTCCGAAGCGGAAGATCCGGGTCAGTAGCCGCTTGAGCGGGTTCAAAGTCGACGATTCGGCCGTTCCGCTCGACGCGCAGGCGCCGACGACGTGGGAAGAGGAGCGGGTCGCGAACGGTCAGGTCCTGGCACGCGACCCGGACCTGTATTTTCCCCTCCTTCGGGGTCGGCAGAACCGCGTTCTGGACGTCAAGTTCGGAACCGACCCTCACCCGATCGGGTCGAAATGGGAGGCGGACAAGCCTGCCGATCCCGAAACGGGGTTCCCGGCGGCGACATGGACGTGGACGCTGTCGGCCGCGACCGACGCTACGGCGACGATCGTCCTTAAATTCGCCGAACGGGAGACCGAGCGGCCGGTAACGGCCGACGGCACGATCGTGATCGACCGGAAAGACGGCTGGCCCGTCTCCGTGGACGTCACGGTCAGGAACACCGAAATCCCCGGCGACGAAGAGCGTTCCAAAGCCGATTTGACCGTCACGTGGAAGCGGCTTTGACCCGTCGTCCGTTTCCAACGTAAAGCCGACCGATCGGAAGCGTCTCACGATCAGACGCGTTGGGTAGGATTCCGCCATCGAAACGACGATCGCTCAATCGCATGCGGCGACGTTGGCGGGGATCGAGGCCCTGCCTGTCGTGGTGGAGGTCGACCTTCAGGGCGGCAAGTCGGAGTTCGTGCTCGTCGGACTCCCGGACAAAGCGGTCCAAGAGAGTCAGGACCGTGTCCGGAGCGCCATCGTCAACAGCGGGATGAATTTTCCGTTCACGCGGATCGTGTGCAACCTCGCGCCCGGAGACACGCGGAAGGAAGGGCCTTCGCTCGACCTGCCGATCGCCGTCGCGATCTTGGCCGCAGGCGACCAACTTCCCGCTACGGCGCTCGACGGCACGATGCTGATCGGCGAGCTAGGCCTTGACGGGAACCTTCGACCGGTCGACGGGGCCGTGAACGTCGCATTGATGGCACGGCAAAAGGGCTTCGAGCGGATGATCGTCCCCAGGGAGAACGCGGCCGAAGCTTCGGTCGCGCCCGGTCTTGAGGTGTACGGCGTCCGGTCGCTCACCGAGGCGGTCGAACTCCTGAACGGCTCGCTCGCCTTTACCCCCTACCGCCACGACCATTCTTCCCACCAAGAGGCCCGGTACGAGGTCGACTTTGCCGACGTCAAGGGACAGACGCACGCCGTCCGGGCCCTCGAGATCGCAGCGGCCGGCGGCCATAACGTCTTGATGACGGGACCGCCAGGATCGGGCAAGACGATGCTCGCCCGAAGGCTCCCGACGATTCTGCCGCCCCTGTCGGTCGAAGAGGCGATCGAAGTGACGCGCATCTATAGCGCGAGCGGCCAGAAGAACGGCCGTGAAGGCCTCCTCTGGCAACGGCCGTTCCGTTCTCCGCACCACACGACGTCGTACGCGGCCGTCGTCGGCGGGGGCAAGAACCCGAAACCGGGCGAAGTCAGCCTCGGCCACCTCGGTGTGCTGTTCATGGACGAGATGCCGGAATTCGACCGCGGCGTCCTGGAAGCCCTGAGGCAACCTTTGGAAGACGGGGTCGTGACGGTCTCACGGGTCGCAGCTTCGATGGAGTTCCCGGCCGAATGCATCCTGATCGGCGCGATGAACCCGTGTCCCTGCGGCTTTAAGGGCTATGCAGAGGCTAAGTGCGTCGGAGCGGCTTTGTGCGACCGCTACGCAGGACGGATCAGCGGCCCGCTCCTCGACCGCATCGACCTGCACGTAACGGTGCCAAGGCTCAAGCCCGAAGACCTGGTCGGCAAGCCTGGCGGCGAAGCGTCGGGGCCGATCCGCGAGAGGGTCGTCGCGGCCCGCGACCTCCAGACGGCGCGCTTCGGTAAGGCCAAAGTGAACGCGAAGATGGCGCCGAAGGAGATCCAGTCGATGGTCGAGATGGACGCCGAATGCCAAGAGTTCATGAAGCTCGTGGCAACGCGGCTGAACCTTTCGGCCCGAGTCTTCGACCGTCTGCTCAAGGTCGCCCGGACGATCGCAGACCTTGCAGGCTCGGAACCTGTTCTCAAGTCCCACTTGAGCGAAGCCGTGCAATACCGGGGGCACGGAGGCTAGCGACGCTGAGGCCCGTATTCTTCGATCAGCTTGCGAAGTTCTGCCTGGTCCTTCTTTCGGGTGGCGATCAAGAGAACGTCGTCCGGCTCCAACACCGTCGAACCGCGCGGGATGTACGATTCTGAGCCCCGGGTCAAGAGGACGATCAGCGCGGTTTGGGGCAGGCCAAGGTCCACGACCTGCTTACCGACCACCCTCGAACCTTCTGCGATCGCGATCTCAAGAAGCTCGTCGTGGGCGGCCGGTTTCAAGTCGGAAAGGTGCGGTCGGACCGGTGCCGCGACTTTGAGACGGACCGCCATCGGTCGCATCAGCGTCGCCTGTACGACCACTGACGTGATGACGATGAAAAAGACGAGGTCGAACAAGAGCTGGGCCTGGGGGACGCCCGCCAACGCCGGAAAGGTCGCGAAGATGATGGGGACCGCGCCACGAAGGCCGGCCAAGGATATGAACAGCTTGGAGCGGGCTTTCATCCGCGTAAACGCCAGCGAGGCGAACACGGCCGCGGGCCGGGCGACAAAGATCAGGAAGAGGGCGACGGCCAAGCCAGGCCCGGCGACCCCGGGCAGCCGACTCGGGTAGACGAGCAGCCCGAGGACCACGAACATCACGATCTGAGTGATCCATGCGATCGCGTCGTGGAACTGGAGGATCGCCTGACGGTGAAGGAAGTTTCGACTCCCCATCGTCAGGCCCGCGACGTACACGGCGAGATAGGGGTTCGCGTGGATCAGGGTCGAGCCCCCGAACGCGAAGAGGACGGTCGAGACCGTGATGACGCTGTAGAGGCCGACGTACTCGAGCCGGATCCGGTTCATGACCGTCGCCGCCGCCGTACCGCTCGCCAAACCGACGGCGACGCCGAGCGGCATTTCGACCAGCAGCCGAGGGACGAACTCCCACAACGAGGTCGCCGGCCGCATCGCGACTTCCGTCATGGCGATCGTCAGGAAGGCCGCGACCGGATCGTTGGTGCCGGACTCGAGTTCCAGAAGCTGGCTGACCCGGTGCTTCAGACGTGCCCCCGAGGACCGGAGGACACCGAAGACCGCGGCGGCATCGGTCGAAGCGACGATCGCTCCAAGGAGGAGGCCTACCGTCCAAGGGAGCCCGAGCACGAAGTGGGCAAAGGCGCCGACAAGACCGAACGTAACGGCGACACCGACCGTGGACAGCGAGAGGCCGCGCCAGAGCACCGGGCGGACGGACGCCCAAGTCGATTCCAGGCCCCCGGCGAAGAGGATGAAGGCGAGCGCGATATTGCCGACCGACTTGGCCGTGTCGAAATTGTCGAACGCCAGGCCGCCAGGCCCGTCGCTTCCGGCCAACATCCCGATGCCGATGAAAAGCACGAGGGCTGGGATGCCCGACTTTGCCGAAAGTTTGCTGGCGACGATGCAGGCGACCAGGAACCCGGCCGCTACGACCATCCAGACGGCCATCGTGAAACCGGAGTCCATCGGTGACTTTACACCGCTCGGGCCGGTCGAGGGCGACGAGACGGCCGAGAGTCCCCCGTCCTCCCGCCGCCATAATCCAGGCGTGGTCCCCCGAATCCGAATGTGCTGCCTGCCGACCCCTTGCCATAAGCTGGAGCGGCTCGGCTCCGAACTGGGTTTGGACCTCTGGATCAAGCGGGACGACCTGACCGGCTTCGGGGCGGGCGGCAACAAGGGCCGAAAGCTCGAATACTTGATCGCCGCCGCGCTCGATGCCGGAGCGGACCGGCTCGTGACCTGCGGATCCCGACAGAGCAACTTCGTGCGCCAACTCGGGGCCGCCTGCGCGGTGCACGGGTTCGCATGTACGGCCGCCGTGATGACCCTTCCTTACGACCAAGCCGAAGGCAAGCCCACCGGCTTGATTCCCGAATCGGGCGGGAACGTCGTCTTGGACGAGTTGTTCGGGGTCGAACTCCGCGAATACCCGGACGGAGACTGGCTCGACCTCTTCTCCTTTGCCGAGGAGATCGCCGCCGAATACGAGGCAAAGGGCGAGGCCGTGTTCCGTGTCCCGGTCGGCGGAAGTTCGCCTTTGGGCGCCTATTCGTTCGCGCAAGCCGCGGTCGAGGTCGGGGAGGGTTGGGACTTCGTCGTCGTCCCGACCAGCAGCGGTAGCACGCATGCAGGACTCGCATGGGCGTTCCACGGCTCACGGACGAAGGTCATCGGCATTTCCTGCGATCCGGAAGACGACCTGAAGGACGACCTCGTCCGGCTTGCGACGGGAATCGACGGTTTGAGCCAGGTTCCGAAGTCGATGGAACGGGACGACTTCGACATCCGGAAGGAATGGGTGGGAGCGGGCTACAACGTACCGAGTCCGGAAGGCGAAGCAGCGCTCCTGAAAATGGCACGTTCCGAGGGCATCGTCCTCGACCCGGTTTACAGCGCCAAAGCGTTCGCCGGGCTCCTCGGATTAGCCGCCAGGGGCGACGTTCACGGCCGGACGCTGTTCTGGCACACGGGCGGCCTGCCCACGGTCTTGGCCGGCCGCAGGCCTGTCGAATAGGTCGAACACCGTCACTCCGGGCTCTTCATACCGGACGGTCGCGAAGCGGAACACCCCGAAGCCGAGGACCGCAAAAAAGATCGTCGTCAGAAGGACCGTTGCCGGCCGGCTTTCGCTCCGCAACCTCAGCCCCTTGAGGTAACCGATCAAGGACAGCCAGGCCATCGCGGTGAAGACTCCGTAAAGGACCGGACCGAGCGGGTGGGCCTGAAAAGCCGTCGGAAGATCACCGTGGACGGTCGCGGTCCAACTGGTCGTCAAGCCGCATCCAGGGCAGGGCCTGTGGAACAGGAACACGGACGGGCAAGGCGGCAACCCCAGTTGTGTGTGTGTGCCGTGATGGTTCCGTGACGGATGCAGGAGGGCCGCGACGAGCGTGACGACCAGCCAGACACCGAACCAGACGGCTTGGCCGCTAAGCTTCTTCTTGGGCCAGCCGGCATCAAACAGAACCATGGGCGACCTCTAACGGCAAGACGCACTCGGGATGCAGAACGTTGCCTTCGACCCGGGCCACGCTCACGATCCGGCCCTCGTCGTCCAGCAGGCCGACGATCGGCACGGGCGGTGCTGCCGCGACTTTGACCCATTGGCCGTTGCGGACCCGGTCGAGCTGTCCGACGTTCATACGGACCATCGGCACAGGTTCGAGGGCCTCGGCCAACGGGATTAGTGCGGAGGCCTCGACGCTCTCAAGGTCGATCGAGTCGTCGATGTCGAACCGTCCGACCCTGGTGCGCTGAAGGCCGACGACATGGGCCCCGGAACCGACGGCCCTACCGAGGTCATGGGCGAGCGTCCTGACGTACGTCCCACCTGAGCACACGACCCGAAAAACGGCTCGTGGAGGGTCGCATTCGAGTAACTCGAACGTCTCGATGAACACGTTCCGGGGCTCGCGTTCGACGTCCTCGCCCTTCCTGGCATAGGCGTAAAGCGGTTTGCCGGCCTTTTTGACCGCGCTGTACATGGGCGGCAACTGGCTGATCATCCCTTGAAAACCTGACAGGGCGGACTCGATCACGGTCCGCAAGTCATCCGGCACCGGGCACTCTTGAGTGACGTCCCCTTCGGAGTCGTAAGTCGTCGTTTCTTGCCCGAACGCGAACGTGCAGTGGTACTCCTTCGGTTCAAGAGGCAGGTACTGGAGGAACCTGGTTGCCGGCCCGACGGCGAGGACGAGCAGTCCCGTCGCGATGGGGTCAAGAGTTCCGGCATGTCCGACCCGCCTCGTCCCCAGGCGGCGTCTAACGGTCTGGACGACGTCGTGGGACGTGACGCCCTCGGGTTTGTCGACGAGAAGGACGCCTAGCACCGGAGGGCCTCCTTCAGGGCGGCGACGACGATGCGTTCGGCTTCGTCCAGTGTCCCGTCGATCGTGACACCGGCCGCGTTCTTGTGACCGCCCCCACCGATCTGCTGCGCGACTTTGGCCACGTCGAGCCCTCCCTTGCTCCGTAAGCTCCCCTTGACCTTGCCGTACTTGCCCGCCCTAAGGACGAACGCGGCACGGACGGAGCGTACGCTCAGGATCTCGTTGACGATGCCTTCGGTATGTTCCTCTTCGGCATGGAACGCCTGGAAGGTCTCGGGGGTCAAAACCACCCAGGCCAATCGTCCGTCGCAGTCCATCCGCATGGACCGGATCGCCTCTCCGAGCAGGCGCACGGCCGGCTCGTCTCGGTTCAGATAGACCTCGTCGGCGACCTTTGTCAGACTGGCGCCGTGTTCCAGAAGCCACCCCGCCTGATGGAGCGAGTGGGCGGTCGCGTTGGGAAAACGGAAACTGCCTGTATCGGTCAGGAGTCCCGTCAGAAGGCAGTCGGCCATGTCCGCATCGACGACGTCGGCCGCGGTCTTACGACCGACCTCTGCGAACAGGTCGCACAGGATCGCGGCCGTCGCAGGCGCCTTCGGGTCGACGATCCGCAACGTCCCTGGGCTCTCATGAGGCTGATGATGGTCGATCAGGACCAGCCTTTCGAAGGCTTCAAAGGACGCCCGGCAGGATCCGAGGCGTTCCAGTGAGTCCAGGTCGACGACGATCCCCAGATCGTGGCCCGACCTCGAAGGGACTTGTCGCACTCGCCCGCTGCCCGGTAGGAACTGCAGGTAGCCCGGAGGCATGTTGTGGCACAGGACCTCGTTCGGAATTCCCTTCTTATCGAGCCACAGCGAGACGGCCAAAGCCGATCCGATCGCGTCGCCGTCGGGGTTGAGGTGAGTTCCGATCAAGACGTCCCGAGACTCGGAGAGGCATTCGAGAAGGCGATCGACCAGGCTGGTGAGGGGAGGGTTGGACTCAGTCGTCACCGGTAGAGGAGGATACCTTTTGGCAGGGTCGGGACGTCCGAACGGTCACTCGTCCGAATCGTCGTCTTCTTCGATGTCCGACTCGATCGCGCCGATCGCTTCTTGATCGGGGTCTCGGACCGTTTCGAGGGTGACCTGGGTGATCGCTTTGACCGTACGGTTCGGACAGTTGTTGCAGACGAACGAGACCGACGCCGATTGGAGCCAGTTGGGGACTTTGTCAAGGTTTTTGCCGCAAGCGCACTGGACCATTAATCTTCCTCTTTGAGCTCCGTAAAGCTCTGCACAGCCTGTTGATGGCTGATATAACCGTGGACGACCATGATCGCCGCTCCTCCCAGATAGATCAGGACGAGTCCGCTCTCCTTCACTTGTCCCGGATCCCGGATCACGTCCTCGCCTCGAACGAGCCCCCAAAGGGCCAGAAGGAAGAGTGCGGCGGCAAAGAGGAAGAAGGTGTTCTTCCACCAGACCGGGCGTTTCGGTGCTTTAGCGGCCACGGACAGCCAAGATACCCGGGGTTCAGACTCGGATGTCGATGATGCGGCCCTTAGGCTCAAGCTGCTTCAACAGTTCGGCTGCAGCGGCCTTCTCCGAATCGAGCGCGTTCTTGAGGGTCGCCAATTGGACGCCCTCCTTGACCTTCTCCGGCCCTTGAAGGGCTTCGGTCATGACTTGGACGGCCTTATAGGCGTCGACGCGCATCCTGCTCCACATTATCGGCAGACCGTGGCCGTAAGGAGAGGGGCAAGGGGTCTCCGGGGCCTGGACAGACCCCGGAGACAGTCGCGGCGCGCTTAGGAGCCTTCGTACCGCTTCGTGAGAAGGTTCGCCTCGATCTGGCGCATCGTCTCAAGGGCGACGCTGACCATGATGAGCATCGACGTACCGCCGATGAGTTGAAGGCTCCGGACGGGTGCCAAGAGCGGATACAGGTACGAGGTCAAGGCCGTGATGGCCAAGAAGACCGCGCCGACGAACGTCACGCGGCTGATGACGCCGTCGAGGAAGTCCTTCGTGTGCTTGCCCGGTCGGATGCCCGGGATGTAGGAGCCGTGCCGCTTCAGGTTGTTGGCGATGTCCTCGACGTTATAGGTCATCGCGTTCCACATGTACGTGAAGACGAAGATCAGTGCCGTGTAGACAAGGACCCCCACCCATCCGTACCAGTGGGTGAAGTCCGGCGAGAAGAACTTCGCGGCATTGAGCAAGAACTCGTGGATCGGGCTTGTCGGCGGGAAGGCCTGGGCGAACTGGGCCGGCATATAGACCAGCGCGATCGCGAAGATGACCGGGATGACGCCCGCCATGTTCACCGAAATCGGCAGGTAGCTCGTCTGGCCCCCCATCGACTTTGTCCCAAAGTTCCGCCTCATATGCTGGATCGGGATGCGACGTTGGGCGATCGTGAAGTACACGATGAACCACGTGATCGCCAAGAAGGCGATGATCACGATGATGCCTTGCCACCAGCCGATCGAGCCGTTCTGGATCGCCGTTCCGATCGTGCTCCCGATGTTCGGAAGGGAGATCACGATGCCCGCGAAGATCATCAACGAGACGCCGTTACCGATGCCCCGTTCGCTGATCTGTTCGCCGAGCCACAACATGAACATCGAGCCCGTCATCCAGAACAGGACGATCGAGGCCTTCAGCCAGCCCGACATCGCCTGGATCTCGACGACGTTGGTCGACATCATGTGCAGGAGGCCAAAACCTTGGGCGATGCACAGCGCCAGCGTCATGATGCGCGTGCGCTTGTTCTGCTGCCTCCGGGCGTATTCGCCGCCCTCCTGAAGCTCCTGCTTCCAAGCCGGGTTAGCGAGGGTCAGGATCTGCAGGATGATCGACGACGTGATGTACGGCGACAGCCCGAGCGCGAAGATCGACATGCGCTTGAACGCGCCTCCCCCGAACGTGTTCAACATTTGGAAGAAGTCGATCTTCACGAGGTCGGCGGTGACCTTGTTCGGGTCGGCACCGGGGATCGGGACCGGGACGTGGACGCCGAGGGCGTACACCGCGAACACGAGGAGGACGAACTTGAGGCGTGCTTGGAGGTCGTCGTCGGCCCATGCCAGGCGCAACGTGTCCGCCAAGCTCATGCGAAGGCCCTTGTCGCCTCCGCCGCCTCCAGTTCCGCCCCCAAGGGCCGTCACAGCCATTCTCAGTTATCCTTCTTGGTCTTGTCCTTCTTCTGCGGCGAGGTCTTCCTGGCGGTCTCCAGGGCGATCGCTTCGCCCCCGGCCTTCGAGATCTTGTCGCTCGCCGATTTGCTGAACTTGTGCGCGCTCACTTTGAGTTTCTTGGTGAGGTCGCCGTGGCCCAGCACTTTGACGCCGTCCATTTCGCCGTGGATCAGACCCTTGGCGATCAGGCTGGCGGGGGTCACGTCTTCACCGGCACCGAAGTGCTTGTCGAGGGCGTCGACGTTGACGATCGCATATTCCTTGTGGTTGATGTTGCGGAAGCCCTTTTTCACCGGCAAGCGGCGATGGATGGGCGTCTGGCCACCTTCGAACCAAGGGCTGATCTGCCGTCGGGCTTTCTGGCCCTTCGTACCCCGGGTCGCGGTCTTGCCCATGCCGCTGCCGATCCCGCGGGCGACCCTTCGCTTACGCTTCGTGCTGCCTTTGGACGGTCTCAGTTCGTGCAGGTTCATGTTCAGGACTCCTTCTTCTTAGCGGGCGCCTTCTTCGCCGCAGGCTTGGCCGGAGCCGCCTTGGCGGGCTTCTCGGCCTGGGTCTCTTGTTCGGCGGCTTCCGCCTTGGGCTCGGCCTTGGCCGGTTTTGCCGGCTTCGGGGCGGCCGCGCCTGCGGCCTTCTTGCCTTGGCGCCGGCGGACCTTGGTCGCGCCTTCGGCCTCCTCGACCTTGAGGAGGTGCTTCACATGATGGATCATGCCGCGGATCACGGGCGTGTCCTCTTGGACGACGCTCCGGTTGGTCTTGCGGAGCCCGAGGGCGTGGACGGTCGCACGGTTGCGCGGCGTCTCGCTGATCGTGCTCTTCACGAGCGTGATCTTAAGCATGGAACTCTTCCTCCTTACGGGCCTTGGACAGCCACGGCACGAGGTCCTTCACGGGCGTCCCGCGACGGCCCGCGATGTCTTCGGGAGCCTGGAGCTCCTTGAACGCTTTCAGCGTCGCGTAGGCCACGTTGGTGCCGTTGCGGCTTCCCAGACACTTGGCGAGGACGTCGTGGACGCCTGCCGCTTCGAGGCACTGGCGGACGGCCGATCCGGCCTTGACGCCCGTACCCGGCGAAGCCGGCCGCAGGACGACCGTGGCCGCACCATAGCGGGCCGTCACCGCGTGGGGGATCGTCGGGCCGATCATCGCCACACGGAACATGTTCTTGCGGGCGGCGTCTTCAGCCTTTTTGATGGCGTCGGGGATCCCCCGGGCCTTTCCGAGGCCGACACCGACCGAACCTTTATTGTCACCGACGACGACAAGGATCGACCACGAAGCCGTCTTGCCGCCTTTGTGGGTCTTGAAGACCTTGTTCGAGCGGATGACGCGCACGTCGAGCTGCGGCCCTTCCGGGATCTGCCCGCCGCGGCCTTGACCGCTCGGCTGGCGTCGTCCGACGAGCCTGGGGCCACGGGCCATTAGAGGTCCACCCCCGCTTCGCGGACGCCGTCGGCCAGGCTGGCGATGGCCCCGGTGTACCGGAACCCGCCTCGGTCGAAAACGACCGCCTTGATCCCGGCTTCCTTGGCGCGCTTGCCGATGGCTTCACCGACGAGCTTGGCGCCGGTCGCGTTGTCCGAAGCTTTCAGCGACTTCTCGAGGCTGCTCGCCGCGGCCAAGGTCTTGCCCTCGACGTCGTCGATGATCTGCGCCGAGATGTGCTTGTTGCTCCGGAAGACCGCGAGCCGCGGGCGCTCCGACGTTCCTTTGATCTTCTTGCGGATCCGCACGTGACGGACGACCCGCATTTCGCTTCTTGACTTAGCCATCGTTACTTACCTGCCCTCTTGCCCGGTCGGAGCTTGACGACCTCGCCCGCGTAGCGGACGCCCTTGCCCTTGTACGGATCGGGCTTGCGGGTCTTGCGGACGTCGGCGGCGAGTTGGCCGACCAACGCCTTGTCGATGCCTCTCACGGTGATGCGCGTGATACGGCTCTTGTCTTCGGCGCCGATCTCGAAATCGATGCCGACGGGCGGAGCGATCTTGATCTGGTGCGAATAGCCCACGCTCAAGACCAGGGTCTTCCCTTCGAGCTGTGCGCGGTAGCCGACGCCGTGGATCTCCAGCATCTTCGAGTGGCCGTTCGTGACGCCCTCGACCATATTGCTGATCAGCGTGCGCGCCAGACCGTGCTGACTGCGGTTGAAGCGGTCGTTGTCCGGCCTCTCGATCGTGAGCGTGCCGTCTTCCTGCTTCAGGCTGAGCGACGTCGCGATCTTCGCGGTCAGCTCGCCTTTCGGCCCCTTGACGTTGACGGTGCCCGCTTCCGAGGACACGGTCACGTTGCCGGGGACGGGGATCGGTTTCAGTCCAATGCGGCTCATGGTTACCAGACCTCGCAGACGACCTCGCCACCGATGCGCTTGCGGCGGGCCTCTCGGTCGGTCATGACGCCTTGGCTGGTCGTCATGATCCGCGTCGTCAGACCGCTCCGGACGGGCCGGAGCTCGGTCGTGCCCTTGTAGACCCGGAGACCGGGCTTGCTGACGCGGCGGATGTTGTGGATCACGGGCTTGCGCCGCGAGTCGTACCGCAAGTGGACGCGGACGCTCGGGAACTTGCCCTCGGTGATGACCTCGTAGCCGGTGATGAAACCTTCGGCCTGGAGGATCTTCAGGACTTCGATCTTGATCTTGCTGACCGGGCAGTCGATGCTCAAGAGGTTGGCCATGAGGCCGTTCTTGATGCGTGCGAGCAGGTCGGCGATAGGGTCGCTATGCATCTCTGTTCACCAACTCGACTTGACGACGCCCGGAAGGAGGCCCTTGTGGGCCATCTCACGGAAGCAGACGCGGCAGATCCCGAAATAGCGGATGTAACCGCTGTCCCGTCCGCACTGGCTGCATCGGTTGTAAGCCCGGACTTTGAACTTGGGCTTCTGTTGCTGTTTGACGATAAGGCATGTCTTGGCCATAGTTTCTCCACCGTTGCCGGGTCGGTTTGCTCAGGTTCACAGGCGGCCGGCCTGCTCCGCCGCGACTTTTCAGCCGACGGCCGCGTCTTCTGGATCAAGGGCGCGTCCCTGGCACCTGCCCCGTGGCTAGGTTGTCCGAGCGCCGGACGCGGCGCGCGGACTTCGGATGATACCCGCACCGAGCCCCTTTCTAGGCCCGCCGGAACACGTCCGTCGCCGCCTCGAACTCGTCCTCACGGTACATCGCGAAGACCGCGGCCTCCACCTTGCTGCCGTCGAGGCAGCGGTCCACCGTCCTGATCCCGATTCCGATCGCCTCCTCGAGCGGATATCCGTAGATGCCCGTCGAGATCCCGCAGAACCCGATGCTGCGGGCGCCGGCTCGTTCGGCAAGGCCGAAACTCGTTCGATAGCACGACTCCAGGAGCGCAGCCTCGCCGCTTTCGCCGTCGAGCCAGACCGGTCCGGGGGTGTGGACGACCCACTTCTGTCTCAAACCGAAGCCCGGCGTCAGGACGGCCTGTCCGGTCTTGCACCCGTGAGGCGCAACCCGCATCAGTTCCTGGACCATCGCCCGGCCGGCAAGTCGGTGGACTTGCCCGTCGATCCCGCCTCCGCCCCGCATCGAGGTGTTCGCAGCGTTCACCACCGCGTCCACGTCGAGTTCCAACACGGAGCCGCGGACGATCCGGATCCTTGGGTCCCATCCCACGCTCGAGAGCTTGACGAAACGGGGCCCGTCTCCGCGTAGGACTTTTCGAGCACGTGTCACACGGAGCCCGACATTCGGCAATGGGAGTACGGAACGCGACGAGGCGCTCCCTCTGGAAGGATCATGAAACGCACGCTTGTCTTTGCCCTTTTTGCCGCCATCGGAGCAGGAGCCCACGCCCAGGTCATCACCTATACGGGCGCCGTGGTTTCCGAGAATTTCGACACCCTCTCGAACACGGGGACGGCGAACCCCTGGACGAACGGGACCACCGTGAACGGCTGGTACGCCACCAACGTCTCCGGCAACTTCACGACCTACCGGGCCGACAACGGCAGCGGGAACGCGGGAGCCCTTTATTCGTTCGGTTCGACCAACAGCAGCGAGCGCGCTCTGGGATCGATCTCGTCCGGAACGCCACAGACGATCACCTTCGGCGCCAAGTTCAACAACGCGGCGTCGGGCGCCGTCACGGACTTTACGCTCAGCTACGACGGCGAGCAATGGCGCAACGGCGGTAACACCGCAGTCCAGAAGCTCGTTTTCGAGTACAGCCTGAACGCCACGGCGATCAACGACGGCCTCGCGACCTGGACGGCGGTTTCGTCCCTCGACTTCTCTTCGCCCGTGGTCGGTGCGACGGCCGCGCCCGTCGACGGGAACGTCGCAGGCAAGGTCGGTATCAACGGAGCCCTCTTGGCCACGACCCTGTCCTCGAACTGGCTCGTCGGCAACGACCTTTGGATCCGATGGACGGACGTCAACGACACGGGCAACGACCACGGCCTCGGAATCGACAGCGTGCGGTTCACGGCCACGGTGGTCCCGGAACCGTTCAGCCTGCTGGCGTCGCTCGGGGCCGTCGGAGCACTCTTGCGACGGCGCAAACGCTAACGACGGCTCAAGGACGGCGACAGGGATCGGGCGGCCCAGAAGGGTCGCCCGTTCTCGTCCCGCCCTCAGGAAAGCCGAGGAAAGCCCGATAATCTTTCCAGGTTCGAATGAAGCGGGCGTTGATCACAGGTGTCACAGGCCAGGACGGGGCCTACCTCGCCGGGTTCCTGCTCGATAAGGGCTACGAGGTCCATGGGATCAAACGCCGGTCGAGCCGGTTCAACACCCAACGGATCGACCATCTGTTCGAGGACGCCCAGGCGGAAGGACGCCCTTTCGTCCTCCATTACGGCGACCTCACCGATTCGAGTTCGCTCATCCGCGTCATTCAGCAGACTCAGCCCGACGAGATCTATAACCTCGGGGCCCAGAGCCACGTCAAAGTGAGTTTCGACTCGCCCGAGTACACGGCCGAGACCGATGCGATCGGAACCCTGAGGCTTCTGGAGGCGGTGCGGATCCTGGGCATGGAGCCGCACGTCCGCTTCTACCAGGCATCGACCAGCGAACTGTACGGCCTCGTACGTGAGACCCCACAAAGGGAGACCACGCCGTTCTATCCCCGCTCGCCCTATGCCGTCGCCAAGCTCTACGCGTATTGGACGACGGTCAACTACCGGGAAGCCTACGGGCTCTTCGCTTCGAACGGCATCTTGTTCAACCACGAGTCGCCGCTCCGGGGCGAGACGTTCGTGACCCGCAAGATCACGAGAGCCGTCGCCCGGATCTCTCTGGGACTACAAGACAAGCTTCTCCTTGGGAACCTCGACGCTTTGCGCGATTGGGGGCACGCCCGCGACTACGTCGAGGCGATGTGGCTGATGCTGCAGCACGAGAAGCCCGACGATTTCGTCGTCGCGACAGGCGGGCAGCACTCTGTCCGTGAGTTCGTCGAAAACTCGTTCCGGTGCGTCGGCGTCTTCCTGGACTGGGAAGGTGCGGGATCGGGCGAGAGAGGCCGCGACGCCCGGGACGGCCGAGTGTTGGTCGAAGTCGATCCGAAGTACTATCGTCCGACCGAAGTCGACTCCCTCTTAGGCGACGCGACGAAAGCGCGCCAGGAGTTGGGTTGGACGCCGAAGACCACGTTCGAAGAGCTTGTCGGCGAAATGGTCGATAGCGACGTTCAAGAAGCGGCTTGGGAAGCGCTCGCGCGCAAGGAAGGGTTTGTCACGCATGCCAGCATTGAGGAACGGCACGAAGGTCTTCCTGGCCGGACACAAGGGCCTCGTCGGATCGGCGGTCTCTCGCAAGCTGCTTGAAGACGGTCGCGCGGACGTGGTCGTCCGTGACCGGTCCGCGCTCGACCTGACGGACCAGGCCGCGACCTACCGCTTTCTCGAATCGGAGCGACCGGACATCGTCGTCTTGGCCGCCGCCCTCGTGGGGGGGATCAAGGCGAACAGCGAGCGGCCGGCGGAGTTCATCGGCGTCAATCTCGCGATCCAGAACAACGTCGTATGGGGCGCCCACCTTGCCGGCGTGCCCAGGTTGCTGTTCCTCGGCTCGTCCTGCGTCTATCCCCGCGACACGCCCCAGCCGATCCCTGAATCGGCCCTCCTCACCGGACCGCCAGAACCGACGAACGCGCCCTATGCCGTCGCCAAGATCGCCGGGATCACGCTGTGCCGATCACTCGCCCGGCAGTACGGCCGCGAATACTTCACGGTCATGCCGCCGAACGTCTACGGCCCCGGCGACAATTTCGACAGGGAGTCGTCCCACGTCCTCGCGGCGATGGTCCGTCGGTTCCACGAGGCCCTGCCGGACAAGCCCGTCGTCTGCTGGGGGTCCGGTACCCCTCGCAGGGAGTTCTTGACGTCCGACGACGCCGCGGACGCGTGCCTCTGTTTCCTCGGCCTTGACGACGTGCCGCCGGTGGTGAACATCGGCACGGGAAAGTCCGTAACGATCCGCGAACTGGCTGAGACGGTCCAGCGTGTCGTCGGTCACTCCGGCGACATCGGATGGGACACGGAGAAACCGGACGGGTTTCCTGAAAAGACGAACGACGTGAGCCTCGCCCGTTCGCTGGGATGGGACGCTTCGACGAGCCTGGAGGACGGGATCCGAAGGGCTTACGAGTGGTATCTCGGCAGTCTCTCGGGAGCCGTCCGGGCCTGATCCAGGGCGGTAACATTCCGCTCGTCCCATGCTCGCCGCACTGCTTCTGTCGACCGTTCAGAACCAAGAGGATCTCCCGATGCTGGGGACGAACCTCGCCGGGGTCCAAGACTGGTCGACCCAATGGCCGTTCCTGGACGCTTTCAAGACGGCCAGGGCTTGGATCTCGCAGAAAGACGGGGCGGAGTGGGGGAAGGGCGGCCCTCTCGAAGTCGGGCCGGACGGCAACGTCAAGCGGCTCGCTCCGGGTCAGTTCGCCGAAACGGTCCTGTTCTCGAACGGTAAGAACCCGAAAGGGACGTACACGCTCCTTTGGGACGGAAAGGGCGAGTTCGACACCCACCTCGGAAGCACGTACAAGCTTGATTCAGCGGGCCGGGCGACGATCGAAAACCCCGGCGACAAAGCGTTGTTCCTCATGCTGAAGAAGGTCGACGAGGACGACCCGCCGCGCAACGTGCGCCTGATGATGCCGGGGTACGAAGACTGGATCGAAGAGTCTCCCTTCCACCCCGTGTTCCTTCAGCGGATGTCCCCTTACCGGTCGCTCCGTTTCATGGACTGGCAAGCGACGAACGACGCCAAAGGCAGGACGTCGTGGAGCGACCGCGCGAAAACGTCGCTTGCAACCTATACAGGCCCTGGCGGCGTCCCGCTCGAGACGATGATCGACCTTGCCAACGCCAAAGCCGCGATCCCGTGGTTCTGCGTGCCGCACGAAGCCGACGACCCCTATGTCGAGGGCATGGCGACGCTGATCAAAGACAGGCTCCGCCCCGACCTCAAGATCATCGTCGAGTACTCGAACGAGTGTTGGAACGGGATCTTCCCTCAAGCTCTTTGGTGTGTCGAGCAGGGAAAGAAGGCGTCTTTGGCCGATGACGACCGGACGGCCGGGCTCCGCTACTACTCACAGCGTAGTTGCGAGGTCTTCGCGGCGTTCGAAAAAGTCTTCGGCGGGCGGCAACGGCTCGTCCGTGTCCTGAGCGCCCAGTTCGCCGTCCCATCGACAGGACGCGAAGTGCTGTCTTGGAAGGATGCGGGTCGGAAAGCGGATGCGATCGCCGTCGGCGCGTACTTCGGTTACGGGGAGGGCGACCCGGCACGCTCGGACGACGTCAAGTCCAAAGGGCTCGACGGCCTCTTCCAAAGGTTGACGGCTGAAATCGAGGGGCCGTACACGTCCAACGCCGACGAATATGCCAAGTTGGCGCTGAACTTCCGGATCCGTTTGCTCGCCTACGAAGGGGGGCAACACTTGGCCGGGCTCGGCCCCGCGCAAGACGACGCCGCTTTGAACACCCTGTTCGACGACGCCAACAGGAGTCCCAAAATGGAGGCCACGTACCTGCAGGCCCTTAAGCGATGGCGCAAGTCCGGGGGGTCGCTCTTCATGCACTTCACCGACTGTGCGCCGAACTCGAAGTACGGACGATGGGGCAGCCTCGAGTATCAGGATCAAGACCCGCAGACGAGCTTCAAGCACCGGGGCCTGATCCAGTTCGGATTGTTCCCGGACCGTTGAACTTAGGAAGCCAGGGCCAGTTCTAGAGACTCGACCAGGCTCGCGGCTAGTTTGACCGTGTCTTTCGCCGCGTCCGACTTTGGTGCTCCAACCACGTAGGGTCGTCGCTGACGTGCCGCGTCCGAGACGGCGGCGTCCCTTCGGACGAATCCGGCGAACGCCAACGGTTTCTTCAAAAAGTCCGTCGTGATCTGACTCAGGATGTCGTAGACCTGCTTCGCTTCAGCGGCATCGGCGGCCATGTTGACGACGACCCTCACGACAGCGTCCGGCTTGTGCCGGAACAAGGTCTTGACCGTCGCGTAAGCGTCCGTAACGCTCGTGGGTTCGGGAGTGACGACGAGGAGGACTTCGTCTGCGGCTTTCAGAAACGCCAGCACCCGGTTTTCCAGACCCGCCGCCGTATCGTAGAGGACGACGTCATGGGCCTCTGAAAGACCGGCCACCTGCTCGAAGAACATCGCCAGCCGCTTTGGGCCGGACCGCATCAAAGTCGGGACGCCGGACCCCCCGGCGACGAATCCGACGCCGCCTGGGCCCGTCGCGACGACGTCCTTTAACCCTTTCTCTTCAGCGACGACGTGCTGGAGCGAGAATTCGGCTCGCGTCCCGAGGACGACCTCCAGGTTCGCCAGCGCAAGGTCGGCGTCAAAAATGACAGGGCGGTAGCCCATTTTCGCAAGGGCGACCCCGACGTTGGCAGAGAGGCTGGACTTGCCCACGCCGCCCTTTCCACTGGTCACAGCAATGGTCTTCATGGATTTAAGCTCCGGCTCCTTGCATCGAACCCAGCGCGGCGAGGAGCGCGAAGGTGTCCTCCTGCTTGTCGATCTTCATCTTCCTTTTGACACCCACGCGCTTGTTCTCGATCGGTCGTGGTTTCTGATCGGGAGCAAGGCTCTTGCGCCTTTTGGCCGGATTGAGCCCGTAAGCGTTCGAGATCGCGTCGAACAGCGGGCTCGGCGGAGCAAGGGCGAATTCGACAGGGCGGCCCGCCATCCGGAACAGCGAGTCGGTCATGGGGATGTCGAGGGGGTCGGCGATGATGCAGTAAAAGCGGTCGTCGGTCACCTTCATGGGCAGGACCAGCCCGGACAAGGCGGTGATGCTCGGCACGAGCTCCAAGGCTTCCTTCTCGGGTTCAGCGTGCGTAAGGTCGGCCAAACGGTAGCCGTATTGGTCGGCCAGGCATTGCGTGACCTGTTCTTCAGAAACGAACCCAAGGGCCGTGAGGATCTCTCCGAACCTCAATGTCGACCCCATTTTCGTCTTCATGGCGACGTCGAGCTGATCTGGAGTGATCAGTCCCGCGTCGAGGAGCATCTCGCCGATGCGCTTGTACTGGACCATGCGAATCCTCGGGCCCCGGAGCCCTGCTGTTGTTATCGGCTGGAGCCGGGACCTCCTGCAGACCGGTTCGGGCCCTTGAGTAGCCTCGCCGCCATGAGACTGGCAGCTTGGATCGGTTCGGAGCAAGTGAGGTCGGCCGACGACGCCTGGATCCCCTCGATCGACCCGTCACATCCGGAAACGACCGTCGCCGAAGTCCCGGTCGGCGGCCCCGCCGATGTCGACCGGGCCGTCGCCGCCGCGTCCGATGCCTTTTCGTCCTGGAAGGGTCTGTCGGGCCCGGCCCGGTCCGAAGCGCTCTTCGCTTGGGCCGACCGGATCAAAGCTCGGCAGGACGAACTGGCGCTGGCCATCGCCCGAGAAGTCGGAAAGCCGATCGGCGAGGCTCGAGGCGAAGTCGGCAGGTGTGTCGCGATCCTGCGGTACTACGCTGGTGAAGCCGTCCGACCGATGGGCGAAGTCGTCCCTGCGCAAACGGCCGGACCCCTGCAGTACTCGCTCAGGATCCCCATGGGAGTCGTCGGGTTGATCACTCCGTGGAACTTTCCCTTGGCGATCCCGCTCTGGAAAGCCGCACCGGCGTTGTCCATGGGGAACACGGTCGTCCTCAAGCCGTCCGAAATGTCGGGATTCTGTGCGTCCCTATTGGCAGAGACGTCGGCGGGCCTCCTGGCCGGGGTCTTCAACGTCGTCCATGGAACGGGGGCCGCTGCGGGAAAAGCCCTCGTCGGGCACGCGGACGTCCGGGCCGTCAGCTTCACGGGTTCGGTCGCCACGGGCATGGCCGTCCAGACCGCGTGTGCGGTCAGGAACGCGAAGTGTCAAGCGGAGATGGGCGGGAAGAACGCGGCCGTGGTCCTCGCCGACGCCGACCTCGACCGCGCCGCGGGCCTCGTGGCTGCCGGCGCGATGCGGTACGCCGGACAAAAGTGTACGGCGACGAGCCGCGTCATCGTGGTCGAGCAGGTGTTCAGCGCGTTCCTCGAGAAGCTCGTCCAACAGGTCGATGCCCTTCAGGTCGGCCCTGTCTCCGAAGCCACCACTGCTCTAGGCCCGGTGATCGATGAGGCGGCCCGCGACCGATTGGCCGCCGTCCTTCGCGATCCTCAGGGCGACGTCGTCTACCGGTCGAAGCAGTCTGGGGACGGCTTCTACGTCCCTCCCACCATTATCGGACCGGTCGAGAGCGGTTCGTCCCTGGCGCAGGACGAACTCTTCGGGCCCGTATTGACACTCTTGTCGGCCCGCGACGCGGACCACGCCGTCGAGATCGCGAACGCGACCCGGTTCGGGCTATCGACCGCCGTCTACACGGACAGTGTTGCGGGTGCGGTGGCCTATATCGACAAGGTCGAAGCGGGTCTCGTCAGGGTCAACGGGGATACGACAGGGGTCGATCCGCACGCGCCTTTCGGCGGGACGAAAGCGTCCAGCACGGGGACGCGCGAGCAGGGAACGGTCGCGAAGGACTTCTACACCGAGTGGAAGACCGTTCAGATCAATCCGTGACCGCTTACGTCCCTGGACGAACTTTCAGCGAAGCGTGGATGACCGCCAGGGCTTCGTCCCGTTCGGTGCCGCTCAGAGGCAACCGTGGCGGTCGCACCCGCTCAGAGCCCATTCCGACCTCTTGCTGGACGAGCTTGATGAGCTGCACGAACTTCGGCACGGTGTCGAGTCGGAGCAGGGGCAAGAACCACTTGTAGAGGTCGAACGCGAGGCCGTGCTCCTTTCGCCGGCACAGTTCGAACAACTCGACGGATTCCCGTGGCATCGCGTTGACCAAGCCCGCGATCCATCCGACGGCCCCGACGGCCATGCCTTCGACGATCGCATCGTCTACGCCGACGAACAACGCCAACTTGTCCCCGAGGACTTCGCGGAGCCCGGTGATCCGGCGGACGTCCGTACTGGACTCCTTGACGGCGTGAAGGTTGACGTGCCGGTCGGCAAGCTCCTTGGTCTGAACTGCGGTCACGTCCGTCCCGTAGGCGACCGGGTTGTTGTACAGCATGCAGGACAAGGACGTCGCCGCGATGACCGAAGAGAAGTGGTGTCGGGTTTCGTCCCAAGTACCCCGGTAGACGTACGGCGGGAGCACCATGAGCCCGGAACAACCGAGGGACTCGGCGTCTTGCGCCAGGGCCACCGCTTCCGACGTACTGAGCGAGGAGACGCCGGCAACGACCGGAATCCTGCCTCCTACGGCCTCGATGCAGGTCTTCAAAACGGCCCTTTTCTCATCGTCGGCGAGCGTGGCCGCCTCGCCGAGCGAGCCCAAGGCGACGATGCCTTTACAGCCGTGATCGGCGAGCCACGAGACGTGCCGGGCCAAGAACGCGTGGTCGACCTGCAGGCCGTCGTCGAACGGCGTCGTGACCGCGGGCATCACGCCCTTCCAAACCATGTCCATCCGGCGCGTGTTCTACCCGGCGGCACCGTGCGGCTGCGTCGGCCTTGCGGGACTGAACGCGTCCATCGAGAACGGAACCGTCCGTGACTCGACCATCGCCGACAAGGCCATGGCCGCACCCATCACGATCGAAAGGTCGGCTCCCTCCAGTCCTGCGGCGATCAACGTGGAGTCGCTCTCCCCGAGCCGGCCGATCATCGGGGCCCCGTCCGACGAGGTGCACCACCGCACTTGGGCCGTATCGTCCCGCTCGAACGCCGGAAACGCCCTCCGGATCTCTTGGTACGCCTGAACGGGCCTTTCGGAAACCCCTTCCCATCCCGAAGCTGTCGGCCCGAACGTCGATGAACCCGTCGAAACGGGTAGGAACAACTTGTCGGTCCCTTCGAACACCGTCCCTGTAACCTCCCGCATGGTCCCGCATCCCTGACTCTGACGACCAGCGCAGACCACCACGCCGCCTTCGACCGTTTCGCCGGACACGAACGTCACCCTTGTCCCGTCGATACCCTTGACTTTGTGCCGAGGGCCGAACGTCGCCTTTTCGACCTCGCCCAAGAGCCGTGCCGCAAGTGCGGACGGTTCGAAAGTGAGGCCGTCAGGAAGGTAGAGCCCGCCCGGCAGGGAGTTTGAAAGGGACGGCTCGATCGCAGGAAGGACGCCTCCTCCCACGACTTCACACGCCGTTCCCGCGTCCCGGAGCCTCTCGGCGCGTAACTGGAGCTTTGCCCACTCCAACGAGTCCACGGCGACCCACAGGGCCCCTGTCGCCCATAGGAACCGAGAACCGACCGACTTCCGCACATCGTGGAGCCCGGCCAAGCCAAAGCCGGATAGTGCGAGCAAGTCCTCGTTCCGATCCGTGACCGTAGCCCAACGCAAGAGCGGCCCAGGTCCGAACAGGTCCTCGCCGTACAGCTCGACGCTGTGTCCCCGACGTGCGAACTCGAACGCGCAGACCACGGCCGTAAGGCCGGATCCGAGGACGAGGACGTCGGGGGTGAAGGTCATGGAACGATTCCGTGGCGGTAGGGGTCGTCGGGACACTCGACGACCGTCGTTTCCGCCATGACGAAAGCCTGTCCCTCGATCGACGGGACGATCCGGCCTTCGACCACGTCGACCCAGCCTGCAAAAACGCTGCCAATCACGCTCTCTTGCCGCCAAACTTGGGACTCGGCCAATTTGCCGTCCTCGAAAAGGCAAGCCAGTTTGGCGCTCGTACCGGTCCCGCACGGCGACCGGTCGAACTGCCCGCCGGGGCATAGGACAAAGCTCTTTGAATCGGCCCGTCCTGGTGTCGGTGGCCCGAAGAGCTCGATATGGTCGATCTTCGCACCGTCTCGTCCCGTCACGCCCTGTCTGGCCAACTCGGACATCAGGGCCGAGGTCAGTGCGGTCGCCTCCGGTATCCGTGCGACCGTAATCTCGAGGCCGTGATCGTCACACAGGAAGAACCAGTTGCCGCCGTAAGCGACGTCACCCGTGTAAGTCCGGCCTCCGACGACCACGGTGGCGCCTTTGGTCATGCGGTAGGCAGGAACGTTCCGGAAGGCGACCGTCGACGCGTCTTTGACCTCGGCAGTGACGGGTCCAGCGACGGTGTTCAAGGAATACCGGCCCGGTCCGATCCGACCCGCGTACACGAGCGACACCAACACGCCGATCGTCCCGTGGCCGCACATCCCCAGATAGGACGTATTGTTGAAAAACACGACGTCGGCCAAGCAACCCTCGGAACTCGGCGGGAACAAGGCGGCACCGACCGCCACTTCCGAGCCCCGCGGTTCGAGGCAAACCGACGTCCGGATCCAATCGTACGACTCCCTCAGTCCCGCCAACCTGTCGTGCACGGAACCTGAGATTTCAGGAAGGCCGCTGACGACGAGGCGGGTCGGTTCGCCTCCGGTGTGGGAGTCGATGACTCGCAAGGACATCGCTTAAAGGTACTTCCTGATCCGTTGCCAGAACACGCTGACGGGCACCTTGAGCCCGCGCGCGACCCAGACGGGCGATTCGTTCTGTTCCGGCACCGCATAAGGAGCGTGGACTTTGGCGACCGGTTCAAAGACCTCGAACATCTGTTTGACGTCTTCCGGCCATCGGTTGACGAACACGGCCGTCTTCCCGTCCCAACTCCCGTGCCCCCACATCCAGTAGGCGTTGTGGCCGCACATGACGGGCCCGACCCCGTAGTGTTCCAGCGCCGCCGCTTCGCCATAGTTGTAAGCGACCGCTGGGGTGCCCGGCGGCAAATGCGACTGGACGGCTTTCACCGTGTCCGCGAGCTCCTGCCAACCGAACATGTCCGCCCAGCCCTGCATCGGGCTCTTAGGACCCTTTTCTTCGACCGGAGGCTGGACGGGCATCGACTCGATCAGCGACACCATCGCGGGAGGCGGGAGCCAGGGCAAGCCGAGCGGCACATAGAACGCGGTCGTCATGGCATAGGCTCCGAAGACGAGCCCTGGAACCCCGCCATAGCGGGCCTCCATCGTCGTCCATAGGCTCGACAGTCGGCCCTTCGCGGGGCGCTTTAACGACGACCGGTCCCTCTGGAGCTTTTCGATCCAGCGCTGAAAAGCGACCGCTCCAGGTGCCAGGACGAAGGGATAGGCCGGTGCCAGATAATTGACCCGGGACTTTCCGTTGACGAGAAGGATCACAAGGACCGTCAGGAAACAGAGGGACAATGGCGCCCATCTCCTGTCTTTGAACCCGAACGCGACTCCAAGGACGATGACAGGCAAGGCCAGGACGTTCATGACGACGGCCTGCTGCGCGAAGAACGCCCAGATCGGGATCGGCACCAACTTGTGTTCCTGTGCGTTACGGACGAATTCCAGGGTCGGCCAACCGTGCTGGGCTTGCCAGGCCAGGTGCGGCGCAGCCAAGAGGAGCAGGACGGCGACGGCCACCCACGGCCCCGGCCTTGCGAGAAGTCGGCGGTACGGGGTGACGAGAAGGGCCACGCCGAGGCCGGCGAAGAGCCAGAGGATGCTCGCCTTGTTCAGGAACCCGACGCCCATCATCGCGCCCAGGGCGATCCAGCGCGTCAGGTGCGGGACGCCACGGCCGTCAAGGGTCGACGCTTCCTGGCAGATCCCGATGACGATCACGACGATCCCCGCCCAGATCATGATGTCGAAGGCGTTCATCGTGTACATGGAGAAGATCACCAGGTACATGCCCGACAGTAACGGGCAGACCCCGGCGAGCCAGATTCCCCAACCTTGAGCACCGAGACGCCGGGCCGACTCCATGACGAGTGCGACCGTGGCTCCAGAGGCCAGCGCGACGGGCAGACGGATGGCGGCGAGGCTGTCACCCAGAAGGGAGACCGTTGCCTTCAGCAGGAAGACGCTGAGTGGAGGGTGGTCGACGTAACCCCAGTCGAGCCGTTTCGCACAGGCCAGATAGTAGAGTTCGTCGCGGAAATATCCGTAGTTCTGAATACAGAGGAGATGGGCCAGTAGCGCCAATCCCGGCAGGACAAGGAACGCGAGCTTCTCTGCCCGGGTCATCAAACCCTTCTCCTCCATGACCGAATGAACGATGTTGGCCCATGTCAGGGTGCGGGACAAGGGCCGTTTGGCCGCACGTGAAGCGATTCGGCCTTGGCGGGCGTAGTATCCTTGACTTCTGCCCGTTCGAGGCCCCACGTTTCGACATGAAACCGCCCGACGACACCCTTTCCTCTCACCTTCGACCGGAAGGCGGGGTCCAGGGCTCTGAGACGCCTGAACGGCAGGTCCGTACCCCAGAAGGTCACACGCTGCGCGGTTATCTTCGGGAATTCTGTCGGCCGCGGTACCACCTGCACAAGATCCAGGAGGACTTCAAGGCGTCCGTGCACGCCCTCAGGAACCGCGACCTCGAGGTCTTAAAGTCCGATAAGGACAGCTTGGCCCGCGCCCTTCGGGGCCGCCTTCTCGCCACCTATTTCCTCGTCGGCCCGTTCGGCATCCTCGGGCCCTTGAGCGGGACGTACTTCCAGTACTGGATCGCTCAGAACGTGCCGTTCTTGTCGCACTTCGTCTCGCTGTGTTCGTTCTTCATCACGATCATCATCGGGAACATTTTCAGCATCATCGGTTTCCAGGTGATCTGGGCTTTCTCCTCGGCGACGCTGTACCGGATGAGACCGCCGGCGTTTTACAACTGGATCCTCTTCTGGAAGGACATTCTGCCGTTGCAGTGGACGGGGTTACAGCGGTGGCTAGGGGCCAACGTCATCCTGATGCCGCTCAGTGCACTGGCGCTGTCCTTGGTCGACCGCTTTTTGCCTTCGGTCGCAAAGGCCGTCCCGATCGGCGTGTTGACCCCGGCCCTGGAGCTGGTCTTCGTGCATACGTCTCTCATCCGGCTGATGGGCGACCTGTTCGAGAAGGAGTCGCACCGGATCGCGGCGAACCACGTCCACTGACCCTCGGGAAACGGCGACTGACCCTTAAAACGAAAGCGGGGCGGCGCCGTATTGGCGCCGCCCCGCTCCACGAGTCAGTTGCTCGGACCGTCTCCGGGCGGTAAAGGCGTTTCTTTGGCCTTCTGTTCGTTGTAGTTCTTCCAGTTCTCGGTCTGCTTGGCGATGTCGGTGTCCGATTGACCCATGTTGTCCTTGCCGCAACCGGCCAAGGAAAGGGTCGCGACGCCGACGGCCAGGGCCAAGACGAGCTTCCTCATTACTGAAGGGCCCACATCGGCCAAGACTTGGACCAGGTCGGTTTCGCCGTGATCGTCCAGGCTCCGCCGTCGAACGTGCACGACCATTTGGAGCTGACCGCGTACTCGGACGCGGGCGGTGTGTTGGCCAAGAACTGCTTGATCGCCATCGACTTCGCGCTACCGTCGGCGCGACCGATGATGATCGTGTCGCTGAACGGGTACTTCGACTTGTCGATCTCGCTCGAGTACGTGCAGTTCGAACTGTTACCCTGCATGAAGTTCGGGATCCAAAGCTCTCGGATCGCGACGGGATACGCGGTCTGAGTCGGAGCGTTGGGCGTCACGAAGACGGGTGCGAACGTCACGTTCGGGTTGTAAAGCTCGATGAGGAGCGCGGCTTGGGCGACGTCCGGGATGGCGCCTTGGGTGCCGCCCAGGAAGCTGTTGCGCCAATAGCCGTTCTGCGTCTCGCTCCGACCGTAGGAGTTCAAGGCGCCCGTCAGAGCGAGGTTGAGGGCCATGGTCCCGGCCATCTGCCCGCATCCCGACCAGACGTTGGTGCAGCTCGTGCTCGCCCCGTCGTACAGTTCACGGCCCGTGTGCTTGAAGATGTCCAGGTTCTTCGCGTACGGCATCACCCACTTCTGCCAAGAGTAGTGGTTCATGCGGTAGTAGAACGGTGAACTGGTGCATCCGACGCCGTTCGGGTTGAACGGCTTGGTGTTGAGGGCCGGGTTGAGCGCCGACTTGTCGTAACAGTCGTCGTTCCGGGGATAGACGTCGTCAGAGTCGGTCATGTAGATCGACATGGCCGTTCCGATCTGCTTCGTGTTCGACAGAAGGGCCGTCTTCTTGGCCGCCGATTTGGCTTGCGCGAAGACCGGGAACAAAATGGCGGCCAGGATCGCGATGATCGCGATGACGACCAGGAGTTCGATGAGGGTAAAGGCTCGTCGCATGTAGGATGGCTCCTCGAGACATGTCCTCGACGCGCCCTTAATCGGGTGTCCTCTGCGCGTCCAGGTCACTCCTAGTCTGGCAAAACGAGGGTTAAGTCACCGTTATTGCCCAGACCGAGAGGCCTAGAGTATTCCCTAGGTTTCTAGGACCTTTCTACAGGGAAAGGCCTTGCTTTCGCCACTCCGTGCTGAGGAACTGTGGAAAACCCGGTTTTCGAACCTGCGGCCGACGAACAAATTCGTGTACGTCATGCAAAAACATGACCGATACTTTTGAAATCCGGTCGTCGCTTAAGCGAATTCGCTCGTCAAGGCGGTTCCACCTAAGAGGTGGGCATGGAGATGGGGGACGGTCTGCCCGGCGTCCTCTCCTTGGTTGATGACGAGCCGGTATCCGCCGGTCAGTCCGAGTTGCGCGGCGATCGACTTGGCCGCGTTCAAGATCCGGGTGTGCGAGCCATCATCGGGCAAGCCGGCGAGGCCGGGGATCTCCTCGCGAGTCACGATCAAGACGTGGACGGGCGCCTTCGGGGAGATGTCCTTGAACGCTACGACGTGTTCGTCCTGATAGACGAACTCGGCCGGAATCTCGCCGTTGATGATCCGCGTGAACAGGGTGGGCAATGTCGTCCTCTCCGCGCTATTATGCCGGCCTATTCCTTGGTCACCGCTTCGTCCAGGTTCAGGATCGCGCTGCACGTCAGCATCATGGCCGCGACTTGCACCCGGTCGAGCTTGGCCGGCACGACGACGTCCCCTTGTTCCAACAGGGCGTCGACGGCCTTCGGCTCGCTCCGGAATTTGGCGAGCCGCCGCTCATAGCCCTGGACCAAGATGGCCCGCTCCTTCGCGGTCGCCTTGCGGCCGAGGACCAGGCGGAACGCGCGTCCGATCGGATCGCGCGGGTCGGTCGTCAGGGACTTCCCGGCGAGGGCGAGCGACGCGACCAGGTAGGTTTCGTCGTTCAGCAACGTGAGCGCCTGGAGCGGCGTGTTCGTCCGTGCCCGGCGCACGCGGCAGGTTTCGCGGGACGGTGCGTCGAACACCGTCATGTCCGGCGGGGCCGCCGTCCGCTTCCAAATCGTGTAGAGAGACCGGCGGTACCGGTTCGGGCCGATGTCCGGTCGATAGTTGTGCAGGTTGCCGTAGAAGCTGGTCTCGTCCCAGATCCCGTCCGGCTGGTAGGGCCGGACCGAGCGGCCCCCGACCTTGTTGAAGAGCAGGCCAGAAGCCGCGAGCGCCTGGTCTCGGATCATCTCGGCCGTCATCCGGAAACGGGGCCCTCGGCCGAGCCATCGGTTCAACGGGTCCGCTTCGAGCGACTCCTTCGTCACCACCGACGACTGGCGGTACGTCGCGGACGTCACGAGCAGCTTCATCATCGCCTTCGTGTCCCATCCGACACGGACGAATTCCGTCGCAAGCCAGTCCAAGAGTTCGGGGTGGGTCGGGAACTCGGCCCTCGTACCGAAGTCTTCGGACGTCACGACGATCCCCGCTCCGAACAACCGCTCCCAAAGGCGGTTCACGGCGACCCGAGCCGTCAAAGGGTTCTCGGCAGAGGCGATCCAACGGGCCAATCCGAGACGGTTCGCCGGGGCCGACTTCGGCATCGGGGCCAGCCCGGTGAGGACCCCAGCTTCGACCTTCTCGCCCGGTTTGTCGTATTGCCCCCGCAACAGGACGAAGGCGTCGCGCGGCTTGGCCATGTCTTGCATGACCATGAGGTCGGGCACCTGGGCGGCAAGCCCGTCGCGCTCGCGGACGTCGGACTCGCGGCGCCTCACGAGGGCGGCATACTCCTTGTCGCGCTTGAGGAGGACGTAGTGGGCGAGGTCGCGCTTCTGCCCGGGGGTCCTCTTTGAGGCCGGAACAGCCAGCAACGGTTTGGCCGGATCGACGTCGGCGATGAACGCGACCTCTTCGGCCGTCAGGGCCCGGTCGTACAACTGGACGTCGTCGACCTCGCCGTTGAAGATTTCCGATCCGGTCCTGCGGCCGATCGTCATCGGGACCTCGGTCTTGATGGTCGCGGACAGGCTGTTCAGCTCGAAGGTCAGTTCGGACGGCTTACCGTCGATATAGACCTTGAGCCCTTCCGGCTTCATCGTGCCGTCGTATGTGACCATCAAATGGGTCCACTTTTTGTTCGGGAACGGTGTTTTCGTAACAGCCTTGAGGGTGTTGTCCGGGAACTTATTGATCAAGTGGACGAGCACGACGCCGTTGATGAGCATCGCGTCCCAACCGCGGTAGGCGTTGGCCGTGTCCATCTTGGCGAACGGCGCCCCTCGCCCGTCGTCGCTGTACGCCCAGCAGCCGTATGAAAAGGCGTCCGAACTGTCGAAGTCGCCGACTGGGCCGCAGTCCAAGTAGTCGTCCTTCCCGGTTCGGACGGCACCGGTCGACCGGCCCGGGCCGTACGTCGGCTTCCCGACAGGCTTGGGCGCATTGACGGTCAGGGCGTGGTCCTGGTCCGGCGTATGGCTGAAGACCTTAGTGCGCCCGTTCAGTTCGTACCGGGCGTGCAAGGCCGACTCCAAACTTCCCGGGCGGACCTTCTCCGTCAGCACTGCGTCCTGGGCGGCGGCGACGTTGGCGTCGAGCCGGGCTGCGATGTCGGCATCGAGGGCTTGGATCCGCCTGCCGATCTCTGCCGTCCGGGCCGCTTGTTCGTGGGTCGGCGCCTTGATCGTGGGCGGATGGCTGATGGGGCGCTCCTCGCCCGTCCCGCTTTCGGGAACGTTGTTGAAGTAGGCGTAGAGCCGATAGAAGTCCTTCTGCGTGATCGGGTCGTACTTGTGGTCGTGGCAGCGGGCGCACCCGCTCGTCAGGGCCAGAAAGGCCTGAGACGTCGTTTCGACCCGGTCGATGACCGTCTCGACCCGCCATTCTTCGGCGATGACGCCGCCCTCCGTGTTGATCCGGTGGTTCCGGTTGAACGCGGTCGCGATCTTTTGGTCGAGCGTCGCATCCGGCAAGAGGTCGCCGGCTAACTGATCGACGATAAACTCGTCGTAAGGCAGGTTCTTGTTGTAAGCGTCGATCACCCAGTCGCGCCATCGCCACTGGAACCGCTCGTAGTCGGCCTGGTACCCGTTGCTGTCGGCATAACGGGCGGCATCCATCCAGTCCATCGCCATCCTCTCTCCGTACCTGGGCGAGGCCAGCAACCGGTCGACCAGACGCTCGTAGGCGTCCGGTGAGGTGTCGTTCAAGAAGGCGTCGACTTCGGCCGGGGTCGGCGGCAGGCCCGTAATGTCCAAGGTCGCCCGACGGATCAGTGTGGTCCGGTCGGCTTCGACGGACGGACGGAGCCCCTTTTCCTCCAACTTGGCCAGGATAAAGCGGTCGACCGGGTTTCTCGGCCACGCTTCGTCTTTGACAGGCGGCATCACGGGCCTCACAGGCTTGACGAACGCCCAGTGTTCTTTATATTCCGCTCCCTCTTTGATCCATTGGATCAAGACCTGGCGGTCGGCCTCTCCAAGTGTCTTGTTCGAAAACGCAGGCGGCATGTGGAGCGCTTCGTCCGTCGACAAGATCCGTTTGACGAGTTCGCTCTCGTCAGGCTTCCCGGGAACGATGGCCCGCTTCCCGTCCTCCAGGACCGACGTGGCCGATTTCGGGTCGTTCAGGGCCAGTCCCGCCATAACGGCGTTCTTGTCGCTACCGTGGCACTTGAAGCACTTGTCCGCTAGGATCGGCCTGACGTCGCGGTTGAAATCGATCGTCTTCTTGGCCTGGACCGTGGTCTTGCCCGGAACGCCCGCCAAGACGCCGGCACCAAGGCAGGCGACGGCGACGACGAAGACCGACAGGCGCGGGAAGTGCGGCATCGTTCTCCTAGTATCCTTCGATCTTGGCTCCGGCGTCTACCGGAGACCCAGGTTCGAAGGAACCGGCAGAACGGGGTCCGGCGGGTAGAATCCGCCTTCCGATGGCCAAGTTGTTCAAGTTGAGCGTCGTCGCGCCGGACCGGACGGTCTTCGAAGACGACGTGAGCTCGATGATCGTTCCCGGCATCAGCGGTTACCTTGGAGTCTGGGCCGAGCACGAGCCTGCGATCATCGCCCTGCGCAGCGGGGTCGTCGAGTTCGTCGACAAGGACGATCAGCGCGAGCACGTGGCCATCACGGGCGGCTTCCTGGAAGTCAGCGCCAACCATGCCATCGTCCTCGCCGACGACGCCAGACTGGCCAAGGACATCGACCTGGCCGAAGAGCAGAAGAACCTCGAAGAGGCGCGCAAGGCGTTGCGCGGTGAACCGAGCGAAGTCCTCCAGGAGCAGGCCCAGCACGAGCTCGACCGCGCCATGGCCCGTCTGAAGGCCGTCAAGGCGGGCTAAGACTTGACGGACGACTTCAGCTTTTCGACGTGAAAACCTGAAGTTCCGGGAACATGCGACCGATGATTCCGGATATCATGCGGACGTTGGGCTGGAAGGAACGGACAGCACTTTTCGTGGTCGCCTCGGCCATGATCGGCGCGACCCCTGCTCGGTTGCGACCCTCGACGGCGTTTTCTCAGGACGAAGTCCGTTCGGTGCTGTCGTTCTGGTCGGACAAAGCGCAATATTCCGCGCGACCTGCAGGGGAACCGGGGGCGGAATGGTGCGTCCGGACGACGCCCGAAGGCTCGACCTGGATCCGGGAGGTCTATCGGAGGTTCACGGCTTCGAAGGTGAACCCGACGTTCGACCCCCAGGGCTCCGACGCCCGCCAGAGGGTCTGGATCGGCTGGATCGACCGACAGGTCGCCCGGGATTGGGCCCAGTCCGAGTCGGACGTGGCCCGGTTGAACCAGGAAAGGGCGGAGACGTGGGACGGCCGGGCGATGCCCGAGAAGCCGAAACCGACGTCGCCCCAGTCGAAGTCCGATCCCGCTTCGGCAGGCGGTTTCACCCGGAAGACCGGAACCGATAAGACGGGCGGCACGTTTCCTTCGCCAATACCGGTGCCGGGGGACGATCCGTGCCCCACGGACATGGTCGCCGCCGTAGGGACGGCGCCTCGGTTCTCAGAACCTGTCCGACCGATGAAGCACACGGTCACGTATCCGGCCGGTCTGGCCCTGAACTACACCGACCACGTCAAGGTCCGACCGAAATACGCCTATTACAGGTTCGCAGAAGGGGTCAACAGTGAAGGAGTATCGGTCAAGACCCTTCCGTCGGGAACCCTTGACCGACTCTTCCGGCTGGCTGGTTTCGGCCCGACCGAAAGAAACGTGATGAAGGCCGTTTCGCTCCTTGAAGGCGGATTCGACTCGGTCAACACGTACGACACGGGCTATGTCAGCGTCGGATTCATCCAGTTCGCGACGCTGGCCGACGGTTCGGGATCGCTCGGTTCGATGATGCGCCTCTACAAGGGAACGGACCGGAAGAACTTCGACAACGACTTCCGGCGGTTCGGCATCGACGTCGACGACGACGGCTTCCTCGTCGCCCTCGATCTGGAGACAGGCGAGGAAAGGACCGGCCCTGAAGCGGCCCGGCAGATCATCAAGGACCCGCGACTGGTCTCGGTCTTCCAGCGCGCCGGACTTCAGAGCGAGCCGTTCCGCGTCGCTCAAATCCGGTCGGCGAAAGCCCAGTTCTATCCTGCGGACACGACCGTCCAAGTCCGCCTCGGCGGTTCCGACTACACCGTCCGGCTCGGCGACGTCTTCAGGACGGAGGCCGGTCTTGCGACCTTGATGGACCGAAAGACGAACACGGGCAAGTTGGCCGGGCTGAAGGAGTCGATCGAGAAGCTGGCCACACAGTACGGAATCACCGCTCCAGGCGAATTGCGCGACCTTGAGTACCTCGCGATCAAGGCGATGACGTACAGAGAGGACTATTTGAGCCGTTCGAGCCTCACTCGCCCGAGGGACAACACGATCGAGCTTTCCAGAAGAGGGACCCGGTTCGATCGGAAGGGCGGAAAAGGCAAAGGCGCAGGCCGCTGACCGTCACGGCAAGGCTTCGAACCGGTCCACGACCCGGATCGCCCCAACGATGTTGGCATTGAACTCCTCGAGTTCTTCTGCGGGGATCCAAAGTTCTCGGTGCATGCTTCCCCCCACGGTCTGCACCGGAAAACGGGACACGTAGGTCGCGTCGACATCGAACTCGAGAACGTAACCGACGTGTCCACCGCGGGCGTCACGCGTGTTCCAGTCCCTTGCGATCTGGACCGAATATTCCCTTTCGAGCACAGGATAGAAAATGGGCTGCTCCGGGAGCCGTGGCGGAAACCGCCTGAAACCCGACTCGGCGATCAGATCGAACTCCGATCGTCCTACGGGCCGCCAAATCGTCTTGATGTGGCTCACCGACCATTTTGTCCTTGGAAGGACTGAAACGGACCGGGCCTGATTCGATTCTTACGGCAAACACCCTTCGCCTTTCTCGGTTCTGATGCAGGCGTCCGCCTCTCTAGTCAGAGGTCGTTGAAATGCCGCAAGGAGACAAGTCCAAGTACACGGACAAACAGAAACGCCAGGCCGAACACATCGAAGAGGGCTATGAAGACCACGGCGTCTCGAAGGAGGAATCGGAACGGCGCGCATGGGCGACCGTCAACAAGATGACGGGAGGCGGCAAAAAACCGGGAGGATCCGGGCGTGGCAAAGCGACCGATCCGTCACCGGCGAGGAAGGGTGGACGGAAAGCTGCCCAAAGTCAAAGTTTTGAAACCAGAAGTGCGGCCGCCCGCAAGGGTTGGGCCACACGTCGCAAGCGCCAAGGCGGATGACCGCCTAACGGACGGAAACGAGTCTCTCTCCTGCTCTAGGCCGCCTTCGGGCGGCCGCTTCTTTTTCTGAGCCATTGGAAACGATCGGGGCCTTGTGCATCGTAAGACGGATATGCACGCCGCGCTCTTGGGTGCTTCGGCCGTGGTCCTCGGCCTCACGGGATGCAGCCCGACGGCTGGAAGCACCGTCTGCGAAGGCCCACGCATCGTCGCAGGTTCAAAGTCGGACTTTATGACGGTGCGATATCTGAAGGTCTCGGGCACGAACGAGCAGATCGGACGAAGGCTGGCCGAAACCGCCGTCGCGCACCTTAAGTTCCAACCTGCGACCCGCAAGCAGCCGGACATCGACAGGGACACCGCCTGGTTCGCCGCCCATTGGCCCGAGCAGGCCGCCAGGGTCAAGGGAGTGGCGTCGGTCTTCAAGCAGTCGGGCGCGGATCCGACAGTGCTCGCCTACGACATGGACGTTGCCCCGGGCTGTTCGACCGTCTTCTACCCAGGCGCCTCGGTCTCGAACGGCCACAGCATGATGAGCCGGAACTATGACTTCCCGACGGCGACGTACGCCCAGCTGACGGGACGGACGGCGTCGCCTGGCGCGAGGGCGATGACGGCCGATCCCTTTGTGCTCGAAGTCGTGCCGGACAAGGGCTATCGGTCGCTGTACGTCGCGTCGTACGACCTCCTGGGGGGTTGCATCGACGGGATCAACGAGAAGGGGTTGGCCGTCGCGCTCCTGGCGGACGACAACGCGGAAAGCCGGCATCCGTCTTCGGGGCCCGGCCTGAACGAGATCACGTTGACCCGCTTCTTGCTCGATCGCTGTGCCTCGGCGAAGGAGGCCAGGGCGATGCTTCAGGACGTCGAGTTCCGTTACTCCTTCACGCCCTGTCACTACATCGTCGGAGACAAGTCCGGAGACTCCTTCGTGTGGGAGTTGACGCCCGACCTCAAAGAACGTACGGTGGTCGACGGCAAGGGCTTGCCCCAGATCGTGACGAACCACCGGTTATCGAAATTCGGGACATCGGGTTTGCCCCAAGGCAACTCGTTCGACCGCTACAGGAAGCTCGAATCCGAAATCCAAAGGCAAGGCGGCAAGCTGTCGCCGGACGCCGTGCGCTCGACGAACCTTTGTGTCGCCGTCCCCCCGTCCGCGCAAGGTGCGGCGACCCTGTGGCATTCCGTCTATGATCTCGACGACCTGACCCTCAAAGTCAGCTTCTTCCTGGGTCACGAGGATGGGAAGGAGCGCCGGACTCCGTATCTTGAATTCAAGCTCGGACGTTAGGCGTTCTTCAGTTTGTCGATGTCGATCCTTCGCATCTGAAGGAGTGCGGCCGTCGCCCTCTCACCGCGTTCCGGATCGGAAAGCAGATCGCCGATGTTCCTCGGCGTGACTTGCCACGAGACGCCGAACTTGTCTTTCAGCCATCCGCACATGCTTTCTTCTCCTCCGTCGGCGGTCAGGGCGTTCCAGAAGGTGTCAAGCTCTTCCTGGTCGTCGACGTAGATCACGAACGACACCGCTTCGGTGAACGGGAACATCGGCCCACCGTTCAGGGCCAAGAACTCCTGGCCTTCCAGTTCAAACGGCACAAGCATGACCTCACCGGCGTTCCTGCCGGCGACCTCGGCGGACGCCTTGTCGTAGCGTGAAGCCGGCTTCATCTTCGAGTCCTTGAACACGGAGACATAGAAGTCGGCGGCTTCTTGCGCCGTTCCGTCGAACCAAAGCATCGGGATGATCTTTTGCATCGCTCTGTGTTCTCGGACGCCGGATCACTTTGTGACCTTTCTCTGCGGCCCATCGGACGGGACCGGGCGGTAGGATGAGGGCCGATCAGCCCGTGTGCGACTTCCTCTACGTGTTCGTTCCCGACTCGTCCGGATTGTCCGTGATTCAGGACCTACTGGAATCAGAGGGTCTGGGGTTCAAAACCGTTGACGGCCCCTCACCCGCCGCGAAACTTCCGGACGGCACGGTCCAGATTCTGGCGACGCCAGGTCATTGCAGTTGCGGGACGGCGATCGGCGGCTATTACGATCAGCCTGTCCACCTTCGCGCGCCAGACGACAAAGAGGTCCTCAAGCTGAAAAGGAAGGGTTGGAGCGATTCCCGGATCCAACGATGGCTTGACGAAAAGACGGCCCATCTGAATGAAGTCGGTCGCGCGAAGTCGGCGAGAGACGGCGCAGAGCTTGATCAGTGGGTCGGCGTCCTCAAGGGCGCCGTCGATTCCGGAGCGACGGACTGGATCGGGTTGTCGTTGCATTTTGAGGGCGGCGCCTCCCCTAAGGAACCGCCACCCGAACCCGACCGGCGGGTCCGATCAAGGTCGCTCGGTCGCGAAGATCTCGCTTCTTTGACACGCGACACCGTCCTCTTCGTAACCCGGTAAGGCTACGGTGCCCACCGACTCGATCCACAGAGTGCTCGAGACGGCCCGCAATGCGCTCGTCGTCTACCGATTCTGGAAGTCAAGATCTGGCTTCAGATACCTTTGTAGACTCGCAGATCCGGCCCGACCCAGCATTCGGCTGACGGACTGCGGTCGGCCAGATACCACCAACAAACGTCCGAATCGATGCCACAAGGGACGACGTCGATGGTGACTCCCTTGGTCAATGTCAGGTGCAAGAGGCCCGCTGCGCCGACTTCAACCGAGAGGACGACAAAACGGGACGTTTTCAAGTTCGAAAGGAACGCATTGGCGATCGTCCAGGCCCTCCTCCTCTCCGGGTCTCGCGGCGGCGTCTTCCGGTCATAAAACCGCCGTTTTGACCCCCTTCGCGACGGTCGGTGATCGTCGCTTCCCATCACGACGACACCGTTCTGGGCGATGCGCCAATTGGCATAAACGAAGAGGCTGACCTGCGCCCGAGTCGTCTCATGTCCTTTTGGCGTCGTATAGGGGCGTTGCTCCCCGAATTCGAAGCACTGTGAACAGGGTCGCCACATGTCCGTCAAAGGTTGACCGACCAGAACGCTCAGGTAGGTCGAGATCCGTTCGGGGGAGTATTCGAACGTCACCCCTGGCTCGTGACGGGTCATCAACCCACAGAATGCTCGAGACTGACCGCAAGCAGCTTCTGCGCTTCGACGGCGAACTCCATCGGCAGTTCGCGGAACACGTCCTTGCAGAACCCGCTGACGATCATGTTGACCGCGTCCTCTTCCGGGATCCCGCGTTGGGCGAGGTAGAAAAGCTGGTCTTCGCCGATCTTCGACGTCGTGGCCTCGTGTTCCATCTTCGCGGTCGAGTTTTTGACCTCGATATAGGGAAAGGTGTGGGCGCCGCAACGGTCGCCCATCAGCATCGAGTCGCAGCACGAATAGTTCCGCGCTCCGTCGGCGCCGGCGTTGATCTTGACCAGTCCACGGTACGTGTTCTGGCCGTTCATCGCGGAAATGCCCTTGCTGACGATCGTCGACCGTGACCGTTTGCCGATGTGGATCATCTTCGTTCCGGTATCGGCCTGCTGCTTGCCGGACGTCAAGGCGACGGAGTAGAACTCGCCGACCGTGTCGTCGCCACGCAGGATCACGCTGGGGTACTTCCATGTGATCGCCGAACCCGTCTCGACCTGAGTCCAAGTGATCTTGGCCTTATCACCGCGGCAGATCCCGCGCTTCGTGACGAAGTTGAAGATCCCTCCCTTGCCCGTTTTGGGATCACCAGGATACCAGTTCTGGACGGTCGAGTACTTGATCGTGCCTTCCTTCATGGCGATCAGTTCGACGACCGCGGCGTGGAGCTGGTTCTCGTCCCGCATCGGCGCCGTACAGCCCTCGAGGTAAGAGACGTACGCCCCTTCGTCGGCCACGATCAAAGTCCGTTCGAATTGGCCCGTGTTCTCCGCGTTGATCCGGAAGTACGTGGAGAGCTCCATCGGACAGCGCACGCCCTTGGGAACGTAGACGAACGAACCGTCGCTGAAGACGGCGCTGTTCAACGTCGCGTAGAAATTGTCGCTGTAGGGGACGACGCTGCCGAGATGTTCGCGCACAAGTTCGGGGTATTCCCGGACGGCCTCGCTGATCGAGCAGAAGATCACCCCGTCTTTTTTGAGGGTCTCCTTGAAGGTCGTCACGACCGAGACCGAATCGAAGACCGCGTCGACGGCGACTCCGACCGGGACGGCGTCGGCCACTCGGGAGGCGGCCTCGTCGGTGGCGGGCGCGTTGCCGGCATGAATGTCGGCCGCGCCGCGAACGTTCAGCAAGATCTCTTGCTCCTTGAGCGGGATGCCGAGCTTCTCGAAGGTCCGCAGAAGCTCAGGATCGGCGTCCTCCAGGGAATCGAGGACCGGCTTCTTCTTAGGGGCCGAATAGTACGAAATCGCTTGGAGATCGGGCTCCTGGAAGTGGACGTTGGACCACTTCGGCCTTTGAAGGGTCTGCAGGTGCCGGAACGCCTTAAGCCTCCATTCGAGAAGCCATTCGGGCTCTCCCTTCTTGGCGCTGATGAACCGGACGGTGTCTTCGCTCAGTCCTGGCGGGAGGGTCTCGGCCTCGACGTCGCTGACGAAGCCCCATTGGTACTCGCGCTCGGCGTAGTGCTCCAGGAGTTCGTCATCGGTTTGAGGTTCCAGTTTCTGGTCGGTCAGTTCCATTCGCCCTAAGCTAAATATACGTCAGGGTGTCGGTTGTCGTCCGGGCAGGGCCAAGAACTGAATCCGGCAGGTCCCGGTCGGCCGTCCCGATCCTGGCCCCTCCCTTTTTGAGTCCATTGCGCCGAATGGCACGAGAATTCCGTAATAATCGCGCCGTGAGTAAGAAAGCGCTCCTCGCCGCCCTGATCGTCTGTGCAGGCTGTGCGTCCGCACCTTCGCTCGAAGGAAGCTGGCTCGTCAGTGACGCCAAGAACATGCCCCCCGGGTCGACGGTCAAGATGACCTTCGCCAAGCCCGACAGCATGAAGATGCACATCGAGATGGACCAGGACATGGGCCCCGCAGGCAAAGTCAAGATCAAGGCCGACGCAGCCGGAACGTACAAGTACGACGGCAAGATCCTGACGACCCAGGTCGATTCGGTCAAGTTCGACCTGAGTGCGGTGCCCGAAACCTACCGGAAGATGATGGAGCCGATGAGCGGCCAGATGGAGACCCGGGCGAAAGACGAGTTCAACAAGCAGAAGCAGTCGAACCTGACGTTCGAAAACCCCGACAAGGTCACGTCGAAGAACACGGACGGTTCGGTCACCACTCTGACCCGCGTCAAAGCGTAAGCGGTCGGACCGGAACAAGAAAGGGGCAAGGCGGTGAACCGCCTTGCCCCTTCTTCGTCCTCAGCCTCCGTTCACGCTACCGTGACGTCGGGGCAGAGATAGACGTCCTGGATCGCGTTGAGCAGGGACACGCCCTCGTCCATGGGCTTCTGGAACGCTTTGCGGCCAGAGATCAGGCCCATACCGCCCGCGCGTTTATTGATGACGGCGGTCGTGACCGCGTCCTTCGTGTCGTTCGCACCGGACGCGCCGCCGGAATTGATGAGGCCGGCGCGGCCCATGTACGAATTGACGATTTGATAGCGGCAGAGATCGATCGGATTGTCGCTCGTGAGCTGCGTGTAGATCCGTTCGTCGAGCTTGCCGTAGCTGGACCCGCCCGTATTGAGCGCCTTGAACCCGCCGTTGTTCTCGGGCAGTTTCTGTTTGACGATGTCGGCCTCGATGGTCACGCCGAGGTGGTTGGCCTGTCCCGTCAGGTCGGCCGAGACGTGATAGTCCACGCCGTCCTTTTTGAACGCGTTGTTCCGGAGATAGCACCAGAGGACGGTCGCCATACCGAGTTCGTGCGCGTGGGCGAACACCTGGCTGACTTCGACGATCTCTCGACCCGAGTCCTCGCTACCGAAGTAGATCGTGGCGCCGATCGCGACCGCTCCCATTTCCCAAGCCTGTTCTACTTGACCGAAGAGGATCTGCTCGGCTTTGTTCGGGTAGGTCAGGAGTTCGTTGTGGTTAAGCTTGACCATGAACGGGATCTTATGGGCGTACTTACGTGCGACCGATCCGAGGACGCCCAAGGTGGACGCGACGGCGTTACACCCTCCTTCGACGGCGAGCTTCACGATGTTCTCAGGGTCGAAATACTCCGGGTTCTTGGCGAAGCTGGCGCCCGCACTGTGCTCGATGCCCTGGTCGACGGGAAGGATGCTGAGATAGCCCGTCCCTCCCAGGCGGCCGTGATCGAACATCGTCTGCAGGCTGCGAAGGACCTTGACGTTCCGGTCGCTCGGCCCGAACACCCGGTCCACGAAGTCGGGGCCAGGGACATGGATCTTGGACTTGTCGACGGTGGAACAGCGGTGGGTCAGGAGCGCGTCGTCACCGAGGGCCTCCTGGATCTTGCCGATCCCGGTCGCCGGAAGCGTGGTCGCCATGCCTGGATTCTATCTGAACCGGGCTCGGCGGGCCGGACTCAAAGGTACTTGCGCGGGTTGACGGGCGAGCCGTTGATCCGCACTTCGAAGTGCAGGTGGGGCCCTGTGGAGTAGCCGGTCGAGCCGACGGCGGCGATGTGCTGCCCCATGGAGACCCTTTGCCCTGACGAGACGAACAGGCGGGAACAGTGGCCGTAGAGCGTGGACTTGCCACCTCCGTGGTCGATGATCACCGTGTTCCCGTAGCCGTTGCGCCAACCGGCCGAGATCACGACTCCGCTGCCGGCGGCCTTGATCGGCGTTCCGGAAGGCGCCGCGATGTCCTGGCCCGTATGCAGCTTGCGGCTGTGGCTGATGGGATGGACGCGGTATCCGTACGGGCTCGAAAAGCGCCCGTTCACGGGCAGGATGAATCCGCCGACGTGGGGCGTGACCTTGCCTCCGCTCGTGGCCATATAGGCGCGGATCTGGGCCTCGATGTTGTTGCTCTCCCGCTCCATCGCCGCCAACTCCTCCTGGAGGTCGTCCCTCTCGTTCCGGAGTTGACCGAGAGCGGCCTGTTTGCGGTTCATCGCGAACTTCAGTTCGCCCTCCTGGAGCTGAAGCCGGGCTTTCAGCCGTGCGACCTCGTTGACGACGGCGTCCTGGCGCTTTTTCTTCCTCGCGACTTCGTCGCGGAGCACCTTGACCTCGTCGAAGACCTCATGGTCGTGGCGGGCGATACGTTCCAAGATGGACTTCCGCGCCGCAAAGTCGCTGACGTCGCGGGCGCCGATCAAGACGGAGAGCACGGTCTCGTTCCGGGACGTGTACATTCCCCGGATCCGGCGGGCCGCTTGTTGCCGCTTTTCGATCAGCCGCTTTTGAGTCTTGTCCAGCTCCACGGACAGCTTGGACTGCTCCTTTTTCGAAGCTGCGAGGCGTTCTTTGGTATCGGCCAGTTTCGTCTCGGCGTTCGTGATCCTCGAGTCCAGTTGCTCGACCTCAGCCACCGTGACGTAGATTTCCTTCTTCTTCTGGACGAGCTTGGCACGGACGGCCTTCTTCTTGGCCTGAACGCCTTTAAGCTTCTCCTTGAGCTTGCCGGTCTTCGCTTTTGTCGTCGACGTCTTGTTCTGAGCGACGACGTTCGAGGCGAAGAGGCACGGCACCAGGGCGAGGGCCAGCACGGCCGCGAAGCGTGTCATGACGTCCTCCGGACCTGGAGCGGCTCACGGACGGCGATCATCGAACAGACGAGGCCGTAGGCGGCTCCCGCGATCCCGAGCACGACCACGGTCTGCTGGATCGGGAAGGGTTGCACCCGGCCGAACGCGTCCATGTTCCTTACGACCGTCAATTGGATCAAGGTCGACGTGGCCCAAAGCACACAGGCGGCGAGCGCTCCGCCCAGGAGCCCTTGGACCATGCCCTCGATCAGCATCGGTGCCCAAACGGTGAAGCGGGTGGCCCCGACGAGTTGCATGATCCGGATCTCGCGCCGACGGGCGAGCACCGTCATGCGGATCGCGTTGTAGATCAAGATGCCGCTGGTCACGAGCATCGCGGCTCCGAGGATCCCTCCTAGCCAGGGCAACGTCTTCATCGCGTCGGCCATGAAGCTTTGCTCGGCTTTCGGATAGTTGACGCCGTCCCGCTCGACTTCCGGCAAAGCCTGGACTTTGGACGCCACGTCCTCGAACACCTTCATGTCCTTGACGGTGACCTCGTAGGCGTCGGGTAACGGGTTGTCGATCTCAAGGCCCTTGATGTCGATGGACGGGTTCTGCCTGAGGAACTCTTGCAGTCCTTGGACTTTCGGGACGAAGCGTACCGAGGACACCCCTGGGATCTTCAAAATCTTGTCTTGGAGCCCTTTGGCCGAAGCTTCCGTGACGCTCTCCTTGAGGAAGACCCGCATCTCGACCCTCTTGCTGAGTCCCGTGACGAAGTTCGCGAACCCGATCGTGACCAACGCCAGACCTCCCAAGAGGAAAAGGGCCATTCCCGACGTCGTGACGGCGGCGAAGGTCATCCAAGTGTTGCGCCGGAGCGAAACCAGCGCCTCTCCGAACAGGAACTCGATGCGGTCAAGCATTCTCGCCCTCCAACGTCAGCGGCTCACCGTCCAAAGTGGCTCTCCCGTTCATGTCGGGCTCCAACGACAAGGACTGGACGATCTCTTCGTGGACCGAATGGGCGAGGGCCAAGGCTGAACTGTCCGCGACGACCCTGCCGTGTTCCAGCAGGACGACGCGCTGTCCGAACCGCTCCACGATCGGCATGTCGTGGCTCGCCACGATGACGGTGGTGCCCCTGAGGTTGAGTTGCAGAAGGAGTTCCATGATCCCCACGCTGTGGTCGGGGTCGAGGTTTCCGGTGGGTTCGTCGGCCAAGAGCAATGGCGGGTTGTTGATCAACGCCCGACCGATGGCGACACGTTGCTGTTCGCCTCCGCTCAGCTCCCGGGGGAAGGCGTCGGCCCGTTGAAGCATGTTCACTTGCTCGAGGATCCGGGGGACGAGCGTCCGGACTTCTCGGCGGGTCCGGCCGCACGCCCGCATCGCGTATCCCAAGTTTTCCCAGACACGGCGGTTCGGCAGCAGTCCGAAGTCTTGAGGCACGATACCCATCGCCCGGCGAAGGTGAGCGACTTCGGCGACGGGCAAGCGGCCGAGGTCGCGACCGTCCAAGGTCACGGTGCCTTTCGTGTGCCAGACCTCGCGGGTCAGGCACTTGATCATCGTGCTTTTGCCGGAGCCGGTCGGGCCGCACAAGAACACGAACTCGCCCTTTTGGACGGTCAGTGAAACCCCTCTCAGCCCCGAAACCAGGTCGTTATAGGCGACCTCGACGCCTCTGAACTCGACGTAAGGGGCCGCGCCCTCGGTGATCGCGGGCCGCATTCCCTTCATGGTACCTGTTGGAATCTGCCCAGGTTCCCGTCGGGCCTTAGGCAAGGTTGCCGGAATCCGATGGGATCGGTGCCTTCCGGTACGCAGGGTGCACGTCATGCCGGACATGGTCGCCGTGTTCGCCGCCGTCCTCAGTTGGGAAAGCTCTTCGGCCCAAGCCCTGCTCCAGACCGCCCACGCCAAGGTCGCACGGTGCGCCGATTACGAAGCCGAAGTCAAGTACAACTTGAACAAAGCCCGGATGAGCGCGTCGCCGAACCCAGGGAGCACGGACTCCAGGTCGTTCGTCGTCAAGAGGTCGGGAGACGCCTATTCCGTGACCGTCGAGGGTCAAAAGACATGGACGGGAAGCCGGAATTCAGCCGCGACCGACCCCTTTCTGGCCGTGGACCATGAGTTCACCCGCTGGTTCGGATTCCGTAAGAAGCGGCTGACCCTCAGCCTCCTTCCACCAGACGCCCAGGGGCCTGTGTACACCCTCCTCCGTGCGCCCGCCCTGCCCAAGGGTTGCGTCGCCGTCATCGAGACGTACCGATCCAAGGGCCTTCCCGACTTCCGGTTCACGACCGTGATCGAGGAGCGGACGGCCGAGATCAAGGGATATTGCAGCTTCGGCGCGGTTACGGACGTCGCCGAATCGGGCCAAGGCGAAGCCGACCGTCAGGGCGTCATCTGGAGCGAAACCGTCGAGATCACGCGCCGCAAGAGCTAAGGGGCGAACGGCCCCGTCGATCACCGGCCGTCGGGCCATAACTGTCCGATGGCCGATACGGTCGAACGGATCCGGGTCCGCTACGGCGAGACCGACATGATGGGGCACGCTTATTACGCGAACTACCTCTATTGGTTCGAGCAGGCGCGCGGAGCGTGGTGCCGAGACCGCGGGTTCACGTACAAAGAACTCGAGGACGCAGGTTTCCGCCTGCCGGTGGTCGAGGTCTGGGCCCGTTATAAGGGGGAGGTCAAATACGACGACCGGGTCGCGGTCCGGGTCTGGATGGGCGAGCGGAAGCGGGCTTCGGTCAAGTTCGAATACGAGGTCGTCAACGAAGCGACGGGCCAGAGCGTCACCGAGGGATACTCGTGGCACGTGTTCGTGGGTTCGGAGATGAAAGCGGTGACGATCCCCACCGAGATCGGCGACATGCTCGACCGCGACCCGTCCCAGTGGCCGACGGTCGAAGACGGGTCTTAGAGCAGCGTCACGTTCGAAGCGCCCAGTCCCTTCGTCGCGTTCCGCGTGTCCAGGATCCTCTGTGCCGAAGACACGACCGAAGCGTAATCCGTTCCCGAGTGGTCGGTCGCGATCACGACAAGGTCGTACTCCTTCATCGTTTCCGGGTCGAGCGGCACCGAACTGAGGGTCAGACCGTGCTCGGAGAACGAGGGCACGAACGGATCGTGATAACTGACCTTTGCCCCTTCATCGACGAGGAGCCGCATGACTTCGATCGACGGCGACTCCCGCCAGTCGTCGATGTCCTTCTTGTACGAAGCCCCGAGGACGAGGACCTTCGCCTTCGACAGTGCGATGCCCGCTTCGTTCAGCACCCTGGCGGCTTTCCGGACCGTGAACTCAGGCATCATCCGGTTGATCTCGCCGGCGAGCCCGATGAACCGCGTCGTGAAGTTCAGTTCGCGCGCCTTCCATTCGAGATAGTGGGGATCGAGGGGGATGCAGTGTCCGCCGACGCCGGGGCCGGGATAGAACGGCATGATCCCAAAGGGCTTGGTGAACGCCGCGTCGAGGACTTCCCAAACGCTCAGTCCCATACGGTCGCAAAGCAGCGTTAACTCGTTGACAAGCGCGATGTTGACGGCCCGGAACGTGTTTTCGAACACTTTGGTCAGCTCGGCGGCCTTCGCGCTGGAGACCGGAATGACGTTTTGAATGGTCATGCCGTAGAACGCGGTCGCGACTTCGAGCGAACCCGGCCCGACTCCGCCGACGACCTTGTGGGTGTTCTTCGTCGAATAGCGTTTGTTGCCCGGGTCGACCCGCTCCGGCGAGTGCGCCAGGAAGAAATCGCGCTCGACCTTGAGACCGCCCGCTTCGAGGATGGGCAACATCACCTCCTCGCACGTTCCCGGGTACGTCGTCGACTCGAGGGAGACCAGCTGCCCCGGTCTCAACCGTTTGGCGATTTCGGCTGTGACGCTGCGGACGTACTGCAGGTCGGGGGCGAGGTTCTTGTCGAGAGGAGTGGGGACGCACACGACGACGACGTCCATTTCGGCGATGCGGCCGAAGTCGCACTCGGCACGGATCAGACCTTTGCCGACGACGTCTTTCAGTTCCTCGTCATGGACGTCGCCGATGTAGTTCTCGGCGCGGTTGACGTTATCGGCCCGCATCGGGTTCTGCTCGATCCCGACGACCTGGAAACCGACCTTCGCCTTTTCGACCGCGAACGGTAACCCGACATATCCGAGACCGACGACGCCCACGAGGGCGGACTTGTCCGCGATTTTGGACTTCAGCGTCGCGACGTTCGTCGGATTGGGTTCGAGGACGGCCATGACAGGTCGGAGAGGGTACCTGCCCCGACGTGCCGTGGCACGGACGACGTTCCCCTCGCGAACGGACATAATGACGCCCATGCGCCGAATCTGGCCCTTGCTCCTCGTCCTTCCTTGCCTCGCGCAAGCCCAGTTGGGGGGGGCCGGCCAATATCCGCAGTTCCGGTCCGCGTCCGGACTTCCCGGCTCCGGTTTCGGGGTCGCACCGGACGGTTCGGTCGACCCGACAGGCGCCTGGAGCCTGAGCACCCCCATCGCCTATTCGCTGAAGCCTTGGCAGTTCGTTTTCGGCGTAGGCAGCTTGAGCCCGAACTCCACGTTACGTTTCCTCGACACGAGTTCCAGCGAGTCGAAAGGCAACGGTACGGGCCAGTTCATGGTCGGCCTTCCGCTCGGCAAGTACGGGACGGCCACGTACAGCCTTATGGTCTTGAGCACCCGCCTCGACAGCGTCGGCAACCTGACGTACACGCCTCCGGGCCAGACCGGGCCCGTCCGGTTCGGTGTCGGCGTACAGGACGTCAGCGGCAACGGGGGCACCCAAGGTGAAGGCCCCAACGGCCAGGATCCGGGCAACAGCAGGTCTTACTTCGTGGTCGGAACTTACGCCGGCCCGCGCGGGCTCCATGCGTCGCTCGGCGTGGGAAGCGGACGGTTCGACAGCGCGTTCGGAAACGTCAGCATGAACATCTCGCCCAGGAGCAAGGCCGTCGTCGAATATGACAAGTTCAATTGGAACGTTGGGCTCGGCTATGATCTCGGGAGGTTGGCCGCCAGTCCCCGCAAAGGCGCCGACCTCGGAGCGACGTTGTTCGTCGGCCTCGTCCGCGGCAAGTACGCCTATTGGTCGGTGAACGTCAGGTTCTAGGGCTGAAGCGCCCCGTTCCATGCTCCTTTTTCCTGGCACATGGAACGTGGCACCTGGTACTCTCTCACCTAAGCGGGCGGGCGTAGCTTAATGGTAAAGCTCCAGCCTTCCAAGCTGGCCACGTGGGTTCGATTCCCATCGCCCGCTCCATTCACCTTTTGTTACCTTTGACGGTGAACGTCCGTTCACTCCGCATCCCGCTGTCTTCCGCCGACACGCGGTAGCTGCCGGGATCCAATTGCACCGACCACGACCACTTTCCACGGTCGACGTCGACGGTCGTACGAGAGACCCGTCGGTTGCCGGAGAAGACAGAGACCGTCACGCGGTCCGTGCTCGACGTCCCGTCGAACCGCACCGTCGTACCGATGACGATCCCGCCGTTCCGTGGCGTCAGGACATTGATGAAAGGCTTCTGGGTTTCGCCCCGCACCTTGAAATCGGCCCGTTCTCGACGTCCGTCTTGTTGGGCGGAGGCGACATAGCTGCCCGGATCCAGACGGACGTCCACGCTCCATCGTCCGTTCCGGACCGTCGGTCGGCCCGAGTAGACCCTGCGTTTGCCCTGATCGATCTGGACGTCGACGCGGCCGCTCGCAGCATATCCACTGACCGTCACCTTCGGCCCTCCCAGCGTCGAGCCGTTCCGGGGGCTGTCGAGACGAAGGCGGTCAACGGGGATCGTCCCGCCGCCGCCAGGTGCGCCGCGGCCGACTTTGAGGTCGATGGACGAATTCCCGGACTTGTCTTCGACTTTGATCACGTACGATCCGAGTTCGAGGCGGGCCGAGGTTTCCCAACGTCCGTCGCGGACTTGGACGGGTCGGGAGAACACCTGTTCCGTTCCCCTGATCCCGGACACGCGGACGGATTCTTCGTCCGATGTCCCTGTGATCACGACGATCGGTCCGCGCACGTTCGAGCCGTCGCGCGGTGACGTGATCCGTGGGCGGTCAAGACTTGCCGTTGCCCAGACGGCGGTCACGAGCATCAGTCCGGCGCTTATCGATCGAAGCACGTTCATGGCGCTTCTATTTTAGCTGGGAAACGGCCCGAGTCGGCGGATGACTCGTGAAGCCTGCGCGTCCCGAGAGCCGGGGCCCCCTCCCGTGGCACCGGTACACTCCGCCCGGCCCGCCTTCCATGGACCAGTCCCACATCCGTAACTTTTGCATCATCGCGCACATCGACCATGGGAAAAGCACCCTGGCCGACCGCATCCTCGAACGTACGGGGGCGGTGCGCGGCGAAGCTCAGGAGCAGATGCTCGACACCATGGACCTCGAGCGCGAGCGGGGCATCACGATCAAAATGACCGCCGTCCGGTTGGCGTACACGGCCAGCGACGGCAACGAGTACGAGTTCAACCTGATCGACACTCCCGGCCACGTCGACTTCACCTATGAGGTCTCCCGTGCCCTCTACGCGTGTGAAGGAGCGTTGTTGCTCGTCGACGCGACCCAGGGCGTCGAAGCTCAGACGATCGCCAACGCCTCAATGGCGATGAACCAGAACTTGGAGATCATCCCCGTGATCAACAAGATCGACCTCCCCCACGCCGACGTCGAAATGGCCAAGGAGGAGATCGAGAACGCATTGGTCATCGACGCCTCGGACGCGATCCCCGCGTCGGCTAAGTCCGGGCTTGGCATCCCCGAGATCCTGGAGGCGGTCGTCCGACGCGTGCCGCCGCCCAAAGGCCAGGCCGATGCGCCACTCAGGGCCCTGATCTTCGACTCGCACTTCGACTCTTACCAAGGCGCAGTGGCCTACGTCCGGGTCGTGGACGGCTCGGTCAAACCCGGCGACAAGATCAAGATGATGTCGACGGGAAAGACCTTCGACGTCGACGAAGTCGGCGTGTTCCGGCCGTTCCTCGAGCGCGGCCAAGTCCTGAACGCAGGCGAGGTCGGGTTCGTGACGGCCGCGATTAAGTCCATCGGCGACGCCTCGGTCGGCGACACGATCACGTTGGCGGAACACTCTGCAGTGGAGCCCCTACCCGGTTACCGGAAGGCCAAGCCGATGGTGTTCTGCGGCCTTTATCCGACGGACGCCGACCAGTACCAAGACCTTCGCGACGCGATCGAAAAGCTCCAATTGAACGACGCCTCGCTCGATTTTGAACCGGAAACGTCGGCCGCGCTCGGGTTCGGTTTCCGGTGCGGTTTCTTAGGCTTGCTCCATATGGACATCGCGCGGGAGAGGCTAGAGCGGGAATTCAACCTTGATCTGATCCTGACGGCGCCATCGGTCGACTACATCGTCCACTTGACGAACGGGGACACGATCGACGTCAACAACCCGAGCGAAATGCCGGAGACGACCAAGATCGCGCGCATCGAGGAGCCGATGGTCGACGCCACGGTCATGGTGCCCAACGAGTACGTGGGAACGGTCATGACCTTGTGCCAAGAGCGTCGCGGCACGTACAAGAAGTCGGAATACCCCTCGCACAACCGGGCGATCCTGTACTACTCGTTGCCCTTGGCCGAGATCCTCCTGGACTTTTTTGACAAGCTGAAGTCGCAGACGAAGGGTTATGCCTCGTTCGACTACGAGCTGTCGGCCTACTCGGAATCCGACCTCGTCAAGGTCGACATCTTGCTCAACGGCGATATGGTCGACGCCCTTTCGTTCATCGTCAACCGGCAGTTCTCCTACGCGCGGGCCCGTGCCATCGTCGAGCAGCTCCGCAAGGTCGTCCCGAGGCAACAGTACGAAGTCCGGATCCAGGCCGCGATCGGGGCCAAGATCATCGCGGCCGACTCGATCAAACCGTTCCGTAAGAACGTCATTGCGAAATGCTATGGCGGCGACGTCACCCGCAAGCGTAAATTGCTGGAGAAGCAGAAGGCGGGCAAAAAGCGGATGAAGAACATCGGCTCGATCGAAGTCCCGCAGGAAGCGTTCCTCAGCGTCCTGAAAGTCGCGGAGTAAGCAAAGTTCAGGCTTCGGGAACGTCCGTACGCCACGTCTTGTCCGCGGTTCCCCGGTACCGGCTGTTCGCGCGTGTGCCAGAGTTTGCCGTCGTCGGCTTTCCCTCCAAGAACAGCTTGACCTGTCTACCGATCTCGGATCCGAAGCGGACGGGCACGGCGTTGCCGATCTGACGGTACTGCTGGGCGAGCGTGCCTTCGAACCGCCACTCGTCGGGGAAGGTCTGGACCCGGGCGTACTCCTGGACACTGAGCGGTCGGAGTTCGACGGGATGAGCGAGCAACGTCGCAGGCATGGTCGGCGACGTCACCATCGTCGGTGCCGGTTCGTCCCAGGCCAAGCGTCGTAGGAAGCCGGTGCGCCCGCCGCCGCATTCGTACGCGTTCCCCAACGCTAAGCGCTGCATGTCGGGCGGAAGGCTCCGCCAGTTCTGTCCGGGCGCAAGGTGTTTCACGAAGCGGGCCTGTTTCTCCCTGAGGTGAGTGTGGTCTTGATGCCCGTGAAGTCCGTTGACGGCATCGGCAAAGGTCTGCCAACGGGGCTGCCGCGGACCGCCGTGGGTCGGTGTAAGGTACGGCGCCCGACCAGAGCGCGAGGCGACGAGGACGAGACGCTCTCGACGTTGAGGGACTCCGAAGTTGGCCGTATCATAAAGGTCGAAAGTCGTTTGGAACCCGGCACTGTGAAGGGTCGCCAAGATTTGGGACAGCGCGCCGCCAGGAAGTTCGTCCGGAGACATCGGGGCGAAACCGAACCCCCGCTCGGAGTGCGGACGGTGGACTAGCGGAGCCGAGAGCAGCCCCCGGACGTTCTCGATCACGATGAGGTCCGGATCAAGCGAGACGGCGAGGCGAAGGAAGTGCAGGAAGACGTTTCCACGTTCGTCGTTGAGACCCAGCCGCCGCCCGGCCGTCGAGAAAGCTTGGCAAGGGGGCCCGCCCACGACCGCACCGATCTTCGACCCGATGCGTAGACCGCCGGGTTCGAGAGAGCGGATGTCGCCTTCGACCAGCCTCAGGTCGGGCCGGTTCGCTCGGACGGTCCGGCACGCGACTTTGTCGGCCTCGTTCGCGAAGACGCACTCCCACCCGGCCTGTTCCAGTCCAAGGTCGAGCCCCATGGCGCCCGTGAAGAAGCTGGCGTACCGCACCAGGACTAGAGACGTGACAAACGCCTCCCCCGATCCGGCGTCCCAGTACGTCCCGGTCGCACCGTCTTCGGGCTTGCGACGTCTGAGAGGTGATGGACACGATCGAGCAACGTCTAGCCGCCCTGGAAAGCACGAACCGGAAGTATCGGGCGGGGCTGACGGCCTGCCTCGTCGTCCTCGCTTTCATCGCCATCGCCGCTCCGAGACAAAACCCTCAGCAGCAGCAATATCCGCGGCAGATCGTGGCGGACACGATCACCGTCCAGTCGCTCAACGCCTATAGCGGACATGTCAGCCAGTTCGTCAGCGACCGTGCGACCATCGGTTACGCGGACGTTCGCGATACGGATGCCGGCACTCTGACCGCCCGAAGTGTCGAGACCAAAGGGATGAGAGCCTTCGAGGCCGTCCTAGGTCGGACGACGGCCACGATGATCGACGTCCGCGCGAACGAGACCGAGGGCGGCGTCCGTTTGACGCCAGGTTCGGTCTCGGTCCTGGGGCGACAGGACCAGGTGGCGGCTTCGCTGGGCTTGGAGGGCGAATCGGGTTCGGTGTCCGTGTTCGGAAAGGGCGGATGGACCGGCTTTCAGGCGACGGCCGACTCCCAAAACGGAACCGCGATGGTCTACAACGGCCGCGGTTTCGTTCTGGCGTCTATGGGCTCGACAGAGAAAGGGGACGGCCGCGTGATCGCCCATACCCGGAACGGGAACAAAGTCGCGATGCTGGAGTCCGACGACACGGGCCAGTTCGGACGCGTCACCGTCCGTAAACAAGGGGGCGAACCGATGGCCCGGCTCGAGGCGAAGGACAAGTCGGGCCGCTTGTCGATCCTTGACGGTGTCGACGAGACGGCCCGCTTTCCGAACGATTAGCTCTTCCGGATCAGCCTCATTCCGACAGCCCGCCCGACGTCCAACGTGACGTACCGGATCGTGCCGCCAGAGTCCCGAACGGCCTTGATCGACATGCCAGGGACGGACGCCGAGTCTTTCGAGGTGAGCGAGAGAGGGAACGGGTCTCCGTCCTGATCCACGCCCTTGAGCCTGTCACCGTCGACGGTGACGTCGATGGTCATCGGCATTTCGTGGCAGACGTACGTGCCGACCCAACCTTTGAGGTCCTCCGGACTCGGCTTAAACGGCTCGCCGCGTTTCATTTCGATGACAGCCGGCCCTTGTCGCAAGGTCACTCCTACCACAGAACCCGAGTCGTCCTTTTTGAAGTCCAACGTCGCCTTGACGGCCTTGTAGAAGAACTTGGTGTCGGACGAAGCGAAGATGGGAAGGGCCTGCTGCCCCGTGACCTGTGCCGACAATTGTTCGGCGTTCCGGGACACGGTCAAGACCCTTCCGTCGGGAAAGGCGTACGTGCCCTCGAACGGTTTGAGTTTTTCGGCCGCTAACTTGATTTCGGCGTTCTCGGCGGGGGCCGGCAGGTTGAGGACGAGCCTGGCGATCTGGTCGGCATAGGGAGAGCTGAGGTTGGTGCCGTCGTTCCCGAGCGCGAAGACGGAGACGTGTTTGGTCGGGTAGCGCTGGGTCATCGCGTTGAAGCCGAGCCAGTTTCCGCCGTGTTGGACGCGCGGGACGCCGTCCAGGTCGTCGACGAACAGCCCGAGCGCGTACTTCGTCGGTTTCTTATCGTTCGTCACCCCGACCTCGAGCATTTCCGCAACGAGTTCCTTGCGCTTCTTGCCGAGTTTGTTGTCGACGAAGTTCTCGTGCCACTTGACGAGGTCGGCGACCGTCGTGTGGACGCCTCCGTCACCATAGATCTCCATGCCAGAGGTCGCGTTCTGGGTCTGCCCAAGGAGGCCCTTCTGGTAGCTCAGCGCGCGGTCCGGAAGGATCGCGGACCCCCCGGTGACGAACGACGACTTGTCCATGCCGAGCGGTGTGAAGACGTTGTCCTTCGCATACCGGGCCAAGGTCGAACCCGAGACCCGTTCGACGATCACGGCGCACAACATATAGCCCGTGTTGCAGTAGTTGAACCGTGCCCCCGGCTCGCTGTTCAGTCCTTGTTGCAAGGTCATGACGTCCATGGCGTCCTCGAACGTCCTGCGGTCTTGCAGGTTCCAACCCGAGACCGCCATGAGCGTGAGGTAGTCGCGAAGACCGGAGACGTGTTCCAGGAGTTGACGGATCGTGACGGTCTTGCCGAACGTCGGGATCTCTGGGACGTACTTCGTGATGTCGTCGTCAAGGTCGAGTTTGCCTTCTTCCTGAAGGAGCAGCATGCACACGGCCGTGAACTGTTTGCTGACGCTTCCGACGTCCATGACGGTGTCGGCGGTGTTCGGAGTCCCGCTCTCGACGTTCGCCAGTCCGTAGCCTTTGGCAAAGACGAGCTTGCCGTCAACGGCGACGCCGACGACGCCTCCCGGGCCGGACTTGGTGTTCCATTCCTTGCAGACCGTGTCCACCTTGGATTCGAAGTCCGATGGCAGTTGGGCGAAGGACGATGCGACGAGGGCCGCGAAAGAAAGGGTGAAGAGCGCTCGGGCCATGCGCCATTAGGTACCACCAAACGAGGTCGTTGGTTTCGCCGTTTTAGGGCCGTCGGAAAGAACCGGACGGGCGGAACCACCGTGGCTCGAGTGTCGCCGCCCGTCCCGACGCCCGTCAGGGCTCTGCGAGTAGCTTCATGACCGCTTCTTCGAGTTCTTTGTCACGGAGGTCCTTGAAGCGGATCACGCCCTTTTTGTCGAGGACGTAGATCGTGGGCCAACCCCTGACGCCCCACTTCTTCGCAAGCGGCCCTTCGGTCGAACCGTCGACCGCTTGTCGCCAGGTGATGCCTTGTTCCTTGAGGATTTTTCCGAGGACCGACCGGTCCCCGTCGCTGTTGATCCCGATGAGAGCGAACGGTCGGTCTTTCAACCTAGCGACCATGTCTTTCTCGTGAGGGATCATCGCCCTACAAGGGCCTCACCAAAAGCCCCAAAAGTCGAGCACGACCACTTGACCGCGGTACTCGCTCAACTTGAAGGCTTTGCCCGATTCGTCTGTCGCCTCGAAATCCGGGGCGACCATCCCGACCTGCAAGTGGTCGATCCGGAAGAGCTCGTTTCCGGCGCGCTTGCCGGACGTCGTATCGCCGTACTTGTCCCGGAGCGCGACATAGATCTCGCGTCCTTTAGCCAGGTCTCTCGACTCTCCATAGGGCGGCGCGTACACCTCGGCCTTATGCATCAGGGCCGCGGCCTTGACTTCCCGGTTCTTCGTGGCGGCGATGATCTTGTCGCAGTGCTTCAGCGACCATTCGGCAGCCTTGGAACGGTCCTGGAAGAACACGTACCCGTACTGGTCGAGCAGATAGAGGGAGTGGCCGAACTCGGGTTGGTCGATGGCCCTTGCCTCTAGTTCGCCGAGCAACCGGTCGCTCGTCTTTTGGTCGTTGAGTCCCATCGCCATTCGTAGCGCGAACGTTCCGGCCCGGCAAAAGAGGCTCTTGTTCTTTTTGGACCGGTCGGCAAGGGACACGGCTTTGGGGAAGAACCGTTTTGTCGGATCCTTCGCCGGGTCCAACTTGATCTTCTCCCTCTCTTCATCTGTCTTTGCGTCCTCGAACGGCTTGTAGTAGTCGCTGAGAGCCTTGTTGTAGTCTTGGTTCAACTTCGTGAACTCGGCTTCGAGCGGATCAGCCTTCTTTTGTGCGAAGCCTGCGCACACGGTCAGGGCGAGCGCCCCGATCATCACGGTCCGGATTCCCTTCAATCGTCCTCCTCGCGCCGGACGCTCCGGCGCGCTTCCATGATACAGGCTGATCGCCGTGAGCGTGACGAAGGGAACCGAGACGCTTAAAATTCTGCGGAGCCGTCTTCCCAAATGAAGAAGGGGTTCCCGTCAGGGTCATAAAAGTGCGCGGCCCGCGTCTGTCCCTTTTCACCCGAGACGGCCGTGACCGTCACGCCCTTGGACTTCAGGTCTTCGACCTGGGCCTCGACGTCTTCGACCTGGAACACGAGACGCGGCCGGGGATGGCCGTGTCCCAGGTCGTCCGCGCCGTGCAGCGAGGCGGACATGAGACCGATCGTGCTACCGAGCCCGTCCGCGTCGATCAGGGCGAAACCGAAGTCGAACTTCTCGATCAACGACAGTCCGAGCGTCCCTGTGTAGAACGCGATCGCCGCGTCCAGGTCGTCGACATAGTACAGCGTCTCTTGCGCCCTGCGTTTCAGCATGTCAGGCTCCGAAGAGGTCGTCGCGGAGCACGATCGTCTCAGCCCGGTCCGGCCCGACGCTCAGGATAGCCGCCTTGACGCCACAGAACTCCTCGATGAACGCGACGTACTCGCGGGTTTCCAGAGGAAGGTCGCTGACGGCGCGGGCCTTTCGCAGGTCGCCCTGCCATCCGGGCAACGTTTCGAGGTCGGGTTCGAGCCCCGTCCATTCGTGTGGACAGCAAGGGAACGTTCTGACGGGCGCCCCGCCCCTTCTGTATCCGGTCGAGACCTTGACCGTATCGAACCCGCTCAGGACGTCCAGCATCGTGAGGACGAGCCCCGACACCGAGTTGACGCGACAGGAGTGGCGGAGGGCGAAGAGGTCCAACCAACCGCACCTGCGGGGCCGTCCCGTCGTCGTCCCGTACTCGTTGCCTTGCTCACGGATCCGGTCGCCGATGGCGTCGGTGAGTTCGGTCGGGAACGGGCCGGAGCCGACGCGGGTCGTGTACGCCTTACAGACACCGAGTACGCCGCCGATGTCCCTGGGGCCGATCCCCGTACCGAGACAGGCGCCGCCCGAGACCGGGTGGCTCGACGTCACGTAAGGATACGTTCCATGGTCGAGGTCCAGGAACGTGCCCTGGGCGCCCTCGAAGACGATCCGCTTGCCGTCCCGGACCGCGTCCTGGAGCATCGTCTCGCAGTCGAGGACGTACGGCCGCAACACCTGGGCGTACCCGGCGTATTCGTCGTGCAGGGCGTCCAAATCGAGCGGTTCGTGCCCGAAGAGTTCGAGATACCTGTTCTTGACGGCGACGACTTCGGACAGTCGTTGCCGGAACACCTCGGGTTCTACGAACTCGCCCATCCGGATGCCGTTGCGCTGGACTTTGTCGGTATAAGCCGGGCCGATCCCGCGCGACGTCGTGCCGATCTTGTTCTGTCCCCTCGCTTCCTCTTCGAGCCGGTCCAAGAGCCGGTGGTAGGGGAACACGACATGGGCGGCAGGGCTGACCACCAGCCGTCCCATTTCGGACACTTTGGAACGTGTCGCTTCGAGTTCGTCGATGAGCCCCTTAGGGCAGACGACCATTCCGCCCCCTAGGACGGCGGTGACGCCGGGATAGAGGATTCCCGCGGGCAGGAGGTGGAACTTGAAGTCGTCCTTTCCGACGATGACGGTATGTCCGGCGTTGTTCCCGCCGCTAAAGCGGACGACGAAGTCGGCCCGGGCCCCGAGGACATCGACGATCTTGCCTTTGGCTTCATCGCCCCACTGGGCGCCGACGATGGCGAGAGTCTTCATATTCGATCCCTGTTCTCGGGCCCGCCTGACGACAAAGCGGCCGGCGGGACCCGTTCGGTTTCGAGGATCCGCCGGCCGCTTGACCGTTGAGCCTTATCTCGACCCGACGAGGATACCAAATCCGATTGTTTTCTTACGGGAACCAAGTTCTCGGTCGGCCAAAGTCACCGTACAATCAAGGGGGTCGATCCGTCCCGGCTTAATAGGGCCGGGCAGAAGCGGCCCACCCGGGAACGGGTTCTTTCAGGACGTTGCCATGCTTGTTTCGCCCCGCAAGCCGAGCGGGATTTCGACCGGTGCCCACGGCTCCGGACTCGGTCGCCTCGACCACTCCCCGATAGGCCCTGTCACATCCGGCCGTTCTCCCTCCAATGTTAGGGCACGCTTCCTTTCACGGATGGAAACTATGAGCCGACCCCTCCGCCGCATCGCCCTCGGGCACCGTCTCGTCATTCGCGCGGTGAGCCTTGTGCTCGACCGGTGCCTGGACGATTGAACACAGACGACAGGCCTGCACACTTTCGTGACGTTTAGGCCACGTGGACCCCGGGTCGGGCTTCCGATACCGTAGACTCGGGCCATGACGCTTCCCTTGGCCCAAGGGACGGGAGGTCTTGCCGTGACCGACCTTTCCTCGAGGGCCGACGACCTCGCCCGCTCCAGTTCCGACGGCCTCGCCACGATCCGGCGCCAGGCCCTTGACGCCTTTGTCGGCCGGGGTCTACCGACGTCGAAGGACGAGGAGTGGAAGTACACCAGCGTCAGGGCCTTAAGCGAAGGCCAATGGGACGTCCGGAGGTCGCCCGGCTTAGGGTCTGGGGAGGCCGAAGGGTTCCTCGAACCGGGATCGGTCCGGATCTCGCTGACGGACGGAACGATTACGGGTCGACCGGACGCGCTTCCCTTAGGCTTGACGATCGAGCGTTTGGGCGAGGGGACTGCGGACGGACTGTTCGGTCACAGTGGACCAGGAACGACCGTGGCCGGCGACCGCACGATCTCGCCCGACGACCACGTCTTCGGATCGCTGAACACGGCGTTGTTCCCCGAGGCTACGATCGTCCGCGTCGCAAAGGGCGCGACCATTGATCCTGTGGTCGAGATCGTCCACCGTTTGACACCTTCCGACGGAGGGGTCCGCCCGCTCGTGTTCCCTCGGCTTCTGATCGTCGCTGAGGAGGACGCGTCCGTCAGGATCGTCGAATCGTACGTCAGTGATCCGGGCGCCGACGGCGCCGTCGTGCCTATGACCGAAGTCTTCGTCCGGACCGGGGCACAAGTCGAGCACGTCCGCGTCCAAGAACAAGCGGAGACCTCGTTGCACATCGGGCTCTGGCAGACGCGTCAAGCCGGGGACAGTCAGTACAAGAGCTACAACGTCTGCCTGGGAAGTTCGACGGCCCGTGTCGACCAGTCCATATGGCTCGAGGGCAAGAACGCCGTGACCCGGCTCGACGGAGTCGTCTGCGCGGCCGGGAGCCAGCACATCGACAATCACACCCGTCTGGACCATGCGGTCCCCGAGTGCAACAGCTTCGAAATCTACAAGCAGGTCGTCGCTGACGGCGCCACGGTCGTCTTCAACGGCAAGATCTTCGTCCACGAAGACGCTCAGAAATCTGACGCGAAACAGACGAACCAGGCCCTCTTGTTGAGCCCCCAGGCGACGATCGACTCGAAGCCTCAGCTCGAGATCTTCGCGGACGACGTGAAGTGCACGCACGGTGCGACCGTGGGGCAGCTCGAGGACACGCCTTTGTTCTACATGCGCCAGCGCGGAGTGCCCCAAGAGACGGCCAAAGCCGTCCTCGTCTATGCCTTCGCGGCCGAAGTCGTGGAACTGATCACGATGGACGACGTCCGGGACGCCCTGGAGCGGAAGCTCTACAACAAGCTCGGTGTCGACCTGTCTTGACGTCATGAAAGGGAGGACACCATGACCGTCGCCCCTTTGCGCAACGAGTTCCCGGCCCTCGACCAAGAAGTGAACGGCCGGCGCCTCGCCTATCTCGACAATGCGGCCACCACCCAACGGCCCGAAGCCGTGATCCAGGCGGTCGAAGCGTTCACCCGGTACGACAACGCGAACGTCCATAGGGGCGTGCATACGGTCTCACAAAGGGCCACGGACAAGTTCGACGCCGCCCGGGCCACCGTCGCCCGGGCGATCGGCGCCTCCCGTCCTGAGGAAATCGTGTTCACGAAAGGGTGTACCGAAGCCCTCAACCTCGTCGCATCGAGCTGGGGAAGGGCTAACCTCTCCGAGGGTGACGTGGTCCTCGTCAGCACGATGGAGCACCACTCGAACCTGGTGCCCTGGCAACAGGCCGCCACGCTATCGGGGGCGAAAGTCGTCCCGATCCCGGTCACGGACTCTGGCGAGATCGACCTGGACGACTACGTTCGGCTCTTGGCTTCGCATCCTGTGAAGATGGTCGCGGTGAAGCACGTCTGTAACGCGATCGGCACGGTGAACCCGGTGGGAGACATGGTTTCGGAAGCCCATCGTGCCGGAGCCTTGGTGACGGTCGACGGTGCGCAGGCCCTGGCCCACGTCCGCGTCGACGTGTCGTCGATCGGGGCCGACTTCTATGCAATGGCGTCCCACAAGGTCTACGGCCCGATGGGGACAGGCGCGCTTTACGGCCGGTTCGACCTGCTCGACCGGCTCCCTCCGTACCAGACGGGCGGCGGAACGATCCGTTCGGTCACGATGGAGGAGACGACGTTCGCCGAGCTCCCTGACAGGCTGGAGGCGGGCACGCCGAACGTGCCTGGGGCGATCGGTTTCGCTGCCGCCCTGGACTGGCTCGAACGGCACGACGTCGAATCCTTGGCGCGGCACGAGTCGGACCTTCTCCGGACGGCGACGGAAGCCGTGACCCGGATTCCAGGGATCACGGTCATCGGTCAAGCCGCTCGAAAGGCGGGCATTCTCAGTTTTACGATGGAGGCCGCGCATCCTCACGATGTGGGGACGGTACTGGATTCGGAAGGGGTCGCCGTCAGAACGGGCCACCATTGTTGCCAGCCCCTGATGCGGCGGTTCGGCGTCCCGGCGACGACTCGGGCTTCGCTCGCCGCTTATAACACGGAAGACGACGTCGAAGCGCTCGTCCGAGGGCTGGACAAAGTCGCGCGGCTCTTCGCCTAGGACGCGTGCCGCGAGCCGGTCACGGACCATAATCAGGACGAACGCGGAAAGTTGATGGACCTCACCGACCTCTACCAGGAAATCATCCTTGACCACGGCAAGAACCCGAGGAACAGGCGGGAGATCCCTGGCGCCACCCACCTGGCGGAGGGCTTCAATCCGTTGTGCGGCGATCAGATCAAGGTCTGGCTCAAAGTCGAGGGCGGGACGATCGCGGACGCCGCCTTCACGGGTCAGGGTTGCGCCATCAGCCAGGCCAGTGCAAGCATGATGACCCAAGCCGTCAAGGGGCAGACGGTGGCTTTCGCCGAGGAACTATTCAATAATTTTAGACAGCATGTCATTGAAAATAATGACAATGTTTTAGACGACGGCCAAGACCTCGGAATTCTCAATTGTTTGACGGGAGTGCGCCGGTTTCCGAACCGCATTAAGTGTGCGGTGCTCGCCTGGCACGCGATGCACTCCGCCCTTTCCGGCGACGGCACGGTGACGACCGAATGACACCAGGAGGGCGTGTCCGTGCCTGAGCCGATCGAGCCTTCGACGGGTCTGAACTCGATCCAAAGGTCGCTGCTCGAACACCAGGTCATCGAGTCTGTCAGGACGGTCTATGACCCTGAAATCCCGGTCAATGTGTACGATCTGGGCCTCATCTACGCCCTCGATGTCCAGGAGGACGCGTCCGTCGATATCAGCATGACGCTGACCAGTCCGGCGTGCCCTGTCGCCGAGACTTTGCCCGGCGAAGTGGAGGACGCGGCCCGTCGGACGAAGGGCGTTTCGGCCGTCCGTCTAAGCCTTGTCTGGGACCCTCCGTTCACTATCGACCGCATTCCCGACCACATCCGTTTGGAACTGGGACTGTACTAAAGAGGATTGAATAGGGTGTCACAATAAAGTCGAGGCCTGAGTACTCTTTATAGAGGGCCGGGTCTTGAACAGTAGGTTATTCCATGAAGTTCAGCGCCCAGGAAGAATACGGTCTCCGGTGCCTGTTGTCACTCGCCCGCGAAGGTCGGGACGGATTTCTGACGATTCCTCTCATCGCCAAACGAGAAGGACTGACGCCGTCCCACGTCGCGAAACTCCTCAGCATCCTCCGACAGAGCGGGTTCATCAAGAGCACCCGCGGCCAGGCCGGGGGGTATTCGCTCAATATGGAAGTCGAGAAGATCGAGGTCGGTAAGGTCCTCGAAGCCCTCGGCGGACGGATGTACGGCCCCGGCTTCTGCGAGCGGCACAGCGGCATCCTCGAAACGTGCGTCCACGAGACAGACTGCATGTTGCGGCCCCTCTGGAGCAAGATCCAGGGCTCGGTCGACGGTGCCCTTGAGGGGTTGACGATCGCCGACATCCTCCAGTCGAAGACGGGCGACTGCAACGTCAGCTTCAGTCCGTCCCGACAACAGGTCATGGCCTGACGATGTTCCCGGTCGAAGTCGCGCCCGAAGCTCTCGCACAGCTGAAGTCGCTCAAACTTCGAAAAGGGGGACAGGACACCTGTATACGGTTCGGGGTCAAGGGAGGCGGATGCAGCGGGCTCGAGTACGTCTTGAAGCTCGAAGACAACCGCCTTCCTATCGATCTCGTGGCCCAAACCGACGGCTTGACGTTGCTTTGCGACGAGAAGTCTGCCAAGTACTTGCAGGGTGCGAAGTTGGTCTGGACGGGCAACCTCATCGGGGGTGGTTTTTCGTTCGAAAACCCGAACGCCGACCGGTCGTGCGGGTGCGGAACGAGCTTCTCTCTCAAGAAGAAGGACTGACTTGCCCCGCGTTTCCATCCTCCTCACCTGCTTCAACCACCTGAAGTACGTTCCTGCGGCCGTCGAAGGCGTGCTGGGCCAGACGTTCCGGGACTACGAGGTCATCGCCCTCGACGACGGTTCGACCGACGGGACGCGCGACTGGCTCACCGAGAACCTCGGCGGGCACCGCCTCGTCTTCAACCCACAGAACTTGGGGACGTACGCGACCCTCAACGTCGGGTTGAGGGAAGCCCGCGGCGAGTTCGTCGCCGTCCTCAACGACGACGATGTCTGGGCGCCCGAGAAACTGGAACGCCAGTTAGCCTTGATGGACGCCCATCCGAAAGTCGGGCTCTGCCACACCGACGGTTGGTTCATCGACGGCGAAGGACGCCGGACCGAAGGGTCCCCCCTCGGGTTCGAATTTCCGCGGACGGCGACCGGTGACGTCCTTCTCGCCTTGCTCTCGGCGAACAAGATCATCGCGAGCGCTGCGCTCGTGCGCCGAGAATGCTTCGACCGCCTGGGTGGATTCGACGAGTCGTATTTCGGTTCTGGCGACTGGCAGATGTGGACGCGGATCGCGGAACAGTACGACGTCGGCTACGTCGACCGGCCGCTCACGTTCTATCGCGTTCACGGAGCGAACGCGTCGCACAAGCTCGATCGCATTTGGAGGGACGACGAAAAGCTTCGGGAGTGGATCGCCTCGCGGACGGGTTCGTACCGCGGCCGTTTTCAAGAGGCGGAACTGGAACGCGCCGTCGCACACAACTACGCGTGCCTGGGGACCGTGAAGACACTGAACGGTGACCCGGCCGGAGGTCGCGCTGCATACCGGGAGTCTCTCCGCCACGATCCGGGCCGGTGGAAGAGCCGCCTCCGCCTTTGGGCCACCTACCTGCCCAAGCCGGTCTTTCGGAAACTGATTTAAGGGGGCCGGACGGCATAATGAGGCGATGGCGGACGGCGGACTCTTCGCACTCTACAAGCTGCACCTGATCGACTCCGCCTTGTACGAGTTCCAGCAACGGGCGAAAGCCCTCGATGTCGGCCGGGACGAAGCGGCGCAGATCAAGGAGATCGAGTCCGACCCCGACGGTGTCCTCGGGACGGCCCGAAAACTCTCGGCCGAGATGAAAGACGCCGAACTGGAGCAAAAGGGCCTCGCCGATAAGGTCAAGAAGTTCGAGTCCGACCTCTACGGCGGCAAGGTCGTCAACCCGCGCGAGGTGGAGAACCTCGAGAAAGAAATCGCGAGCCTGAAAGAGCGTTCGGGCAAGATCGATGACCGGCTCCTCGAACTCTACGAAGAGGTCCCGCCCGCAAAAGCCAAGGCCGAGGAAGCCGAACGTCGGATTTCGGCCCTCAGGGGCACGATCGCCGAAAAGCAGAGTGCCGCGAAGGAAGAGCACGTACGCCTCCAGGAAGCCTACAAACGGGAGGCTGCCAAGCGGGCCACGGCCAAGGCGGCTGTCCCTGGCCCGCTCTTCTCCCTCTATGAGAGGATCCGAGAGAAGTCTGACGTCGGTATGGCTATGGTGAGCGACGATCACAGGTGCGAGGCGTGCGGCATGCCTGTCTCAGAGAAGTTCTTCGACGCCCTCGTCCACGACAAGGTGATGCAGTGCGAGAACTGCCGGCGGATCTTGTTCCGTCTTCAACAAGGATGATCGCCAAGGCCGCACGGTTCACCCTCGTCGTCGGAGCGGCACTCCTGACGAGCGCTTGCGCCAAGTTCCCTGCAGGCGGTGCCGACCTGTTCACGAAACGCATCATCGTGACGGTCAAACTCGAGGGGGCCGTCAAGACCGGCGGGCTCGCTTACCGGTATATCGTCCCTTTACGCCTCTCGACGGTTTCGAACCCGACCGACGACGGACCGAAGCCCGTGACCTCGGACGTCAACGTCGGCAATGGCTTTGTCGCCGGTAACTGCACGCACTACATCGAGTTCAATCCGAACGGGTCGAACCCGTACGAGATCTGGAAGTTCAAGGACGCCACGCTCAACGAAAGGAGCCTGACCGGCTATGCGATCAGCAGGAGCGACCCGCGCGACGGTCGGCAACCGAACGTCCTTCAGTTCGAGGTCGACCTCAGCCAACTTGTGCCGACGGCGGACGTGCCTTCGATCCTGAGCATCCAGGCCAACGTTTTGACGATGGACGACTATGCCCGCGAGCAGGACGGCCACGGCTGGGACGCGCTGGGCGACGGACTGATACCGTCGAAGTGGAACAACTGGATCCTGCTCGACACGAGGACGTCCCGCAAGTACACGAACACGAATTTTCAGACGGAGCCGCCTTCGGGGGACCCCGACTTCGAGGACGTCGTCGGACTGAACGGATCGCCCCCGGAACTGAACATCGCCGACTGGACCTTCGAAATCCAACTTCAGCAGTAGTCCCGTCGCCGGTCGCGGCTGTATGATCGGATCATGCGACAGGCGTCCTTCGTCCTCGCCGTCCTGCTGGCCTCACCTCGCCAAGGCGTCCTGGCCCAGACGCCGTACCGGCCGGACAAGCAGGCGATAGCGGCCTCTTATGCCCGTGCCGATCGGATCAGGACTGCGGCCCCGACTTTGGTCAAGAACCTGACGTTGACGCCGCACTGGGGCGACGGCCGGATGTGGTTCGTCCAATGGGAGCCTCGCCGTGAGCGCGCGTTCCGAACGGTCGACACGAAGACCGGAAAGGTCCGAGACGCTTTCGATCACGAGCGACTGGCCGTGGCCCTCTCGACGGTTTCCGGCAAGTCCGTGTCCTCCGGCAGTCTGCCGTTCCCTTCGATCGATTTGGCCGACAACGGCGAGACCGTCACGTTCCGTGCCTTCGACAAAGGCTGGACGTGTTCGCTCAAAGACTATGCGGTAACGGCCGCACCCGTGACCCTCGCCGCACCAAGAAACCGCCAGCGAGGGCCGAGCGGACGTTCACCTAACGGTGAGTACTCCGTCGTCCTGTCCGGCGGAAAGGTCATCGTCAACGACGCGGCGGGCAACAAGGTCATGGAAAGCGCCTCGGGTGACCTGGTCGGCCCATCCTGGTCGCCTGACAGCAGGTTCGTGGCCGCGTTCCGGGTCCTCAAGGGCGACCGCAAGGAGGTCTATCTGATCGAATCGTCGCCGTCGGGCGGAGGCCGGGCCAAACTGACGTCTCGACCGTACGACCTTCCTGGGGACCAGATCGACCGCTATGAACTCGTCTTCTTGGAACTCGCTTCGAAAAAGGAGATCCCCTCCGACCTTCCTCCGATGGTCACGTCTGGAGCGCCTTGGAACGATCCTCCCTCGAACCGATGGTGGGCCGACAGTCGAGGGCTGGTCGTCGACCATGTGGTGAGGGGCTATCAGCAGTACAAGGTCCACGAAGTCGAACCTTCGACGGGCCGTTCCAAGGTCTTAGTCGACGAAAGATCGCCGACCTTTGTCGACGTCTCCAACATTTCCCTCAGGTTGCTCGAACGATCGAAACGGTTGCTCTGGCGGTCCGAACGGGACGGTTGGGGCCATCTTTACGTCATCGCCCCCGACGGGTCGGTCGAACGGCAACTGACCCGCGGCCCATGGGTCGTGAAGGACATCATCAAGGTCGACGAAGCAGCGGGCCAGGTCTGGTTCACGGCTTGCGGCAAAGACACGAACCCCTATTGGCTCCACTTGTACAAGATCGGACTGGACGGGAGCGGCCTCACCGACTTGACGCCTGAATCGGGCGACCATGCGATCGCATGGTCGCCCGACCGTTCTGGATTCGTCGATACCGTGTCCCGCGTCGACGGGCCTCCGTCCTTCGTGTTCCGGGACGCGGACGGCAAGACGTCTTCGGACCTCGGATCGTGCGACGCTTCCGGGCTCAAGAGCCTGCGGTTCCGACAGCCCGAGCCGTTCGTCGCGAAAGGGCGTGACGGCAAGACCGACATTTGGGGGATCGTCTGTCGGCCCTCGGACTTCGACCCGAAGAAGAAGTACCCCGTCATCGAGAACCTCTACGCCGGCCCGCACGACAGTTTTGTCCCCCGTAGGTTCACGCCGGTCACCCGGATGCAACAACTCGCTGAACTGGGATTCATCGTCGTCCAGATCGACGGGATGGGGACCAACAACCGGGGTAAGGCGTTCCACGACGTGTGTTACAAGAACTTGGCCGACGCGGGGTTTCCCGACCGGATCCAGTGGATGAAGGCGTTGGCCTCCAAAGACAAGAGCGTCGACTTGGACCGTGTCGGGGTCTACGGGACGAGCGCAGGCGGGCAGGAATCGACCGCCGCTCTTCTCTTCCATCCCGAGTTCTACAAGGTCGGGGTCTCGAGCTGTGGATGCCACGACAACCGCATGGATAAGGTGTGGTGGAACGAACAGTGGATGGGCTATCCCGTCGGTCCGCACTATGAAGAGCAGTCGAACCTGACCAACGCCAAGAACCTTCGAGGCAAGCTCTTGCTCATGGTCGGCGAGCTCGACCGGAACGTTCCGCCAGAATCCACCCTCCGGTTGGTCGACGCCTTGATCAAGGCCAAGAAGGAATTCGACTTCTTAATCTTGCCAGGCATGGACCACACCGACGGTGGCCCTTACGGCGAGCGAAAGCGCCGGGACTTCTTCGTCCGGCACCTCCTCGGAGTCGAACCTCCTGACTGGAACACGGCGTCTGACTGAAGACGATGCGGGTCAAGGAGGGTTTCGTCCCGGTTTGGCGCCGACGGCGGCGGAGCCTCGCCTGGATCTGGACGGACCGGGTAATGGCGGTCTCGTCCGTCGCTTCTGCTGTAGCCTTGTCGGTCCCGGAACCCGGGCGGTCGACCGGTCTCAACGAAGCGATCAGCTTGAGCCTCTCCCGGGGACACTGGGCCGCGGTCACGGTGTTCCTGACGGCGGCCGCCGTCCTGTCCCTCTTGGCCTTTCGGCTGGGACGTCACCGACGCTGGGGAGCGGCGGTCTTCCTCGCCTTGGACGTCCTCTTGCTCGCCGTCATCGCGTTGACAAACCCCTTGTCGGACGTCCACCAACTTGCGTTCATCGGCTGTGCCGTCGCCACGACCTTGTGGTTGTTCCTCATCGCTTGGGAGATGGACGAGCCCATCGTCAAAATCCTTGCGTCGGGGGCGACGGTCGGCGCGGTGACGAGCGTGCTCTTTGTCGGGCTCGGCGAGCGGATCCTCGTCGCCTGCTGTCTCGGCGGTGGCGCCCTCCTCTACTTCAATGTCTTCGACATGATCGTCGCCGACCCTTGACCGGGGTCATTCGTTCCAATCGGGCTTGTCCAACGAAGACTTCCATTCGGCGGCGTACTTGTTCGCGTCCTTGGCGAAGACGGAATTCGGATAGCGCACGGCGAGCCTCCGCATGAGTCCGATCGCCTTCCCTGTGAGGCCGGCCGACTCCGGCTCCCACCATGTGTTGAACCGAGAAAGCCGCTCGGCGGCTACACCCGCAGTGTACAGAGCCTTCGGCACGAGGTTCGAGCGCGGACATCTCTCGACGAGTTCTTCGCAGAGTCTCACGACGTGGGCGTAGCACTCGTGTTCGTAGCCGTAGGCCCGCACCTTCCGGCCCCATGCCCCTGTGTTGACACGGGGGTTCCAGAAGACCGAGAACGACGTGGCCCGCCTGCCCTCCCAAAGCCCGGGGCTGTAGAACATCAAGTTGCGGCGGTCATGAACGTATCGGGCCATGTCGTAAAGGGCTTCGGCACGAGCCTCTTGTCCATGAGCGGCCTCGGCCTTCTGTCGCAACGCCCACAGGGCGTCGACATCGGCCAGCGGGTCGACGATCTTCGGAGGCTCACCGTCATACACGTACTCCCGCATGGACAGGAACCTGTCCTTGGAGAGTCCGCCCCGTGTCCGGAGGGGTTGGGGCATGGACGCCAGGATCCGGTGCGCGTTCCGGTATTCGCCGATCCGGAAATAGCGCATCGCCAATGTGAATTCGAGGACCGTTCGTCGCGCGGGGTCTTTGACGGTTCGGGCCGCCCGCTCCAGTTGCTTCGGTGTCAAAACGGCGTCGGCCATGACAGCGGCGTCGTCTTCGTAGCCCCATTCGTCGTACAAGGCGAAGGCACGGACCGGATCTCCGACCTTCTCGTGAAGAAGAGCCAGGTTTTCGGCCGTGCTCTGCTTGACGTACGGCTCAGGGCCGCGCCGATAAAGCCGTTCGAACACGCGGAGCGCCTCCGACCTCCGCCCCAACCGCGACAAGCAGGCAGCCTCGCAGTAGAGAGCTCTGTCCTTGCTACGGCCTCGCGCCGAACGGCCCGCTCTAGCCCACCTGAGGCCCTGTGAATACGATCCGCAATCATAGGCCAGTTGTGCGAGCCGTGGAAAGGCGTCCGGGCCGACGTTCCTCGCCCCGTTCAGGCAGGAGGCCGCAAACCGGAGGAGGTTCCGTTCTTGCCGGACGTCCATCGCCGTGTCTTCGAGCCGGAACGTCAAGTAAGGCCCGACCAAGGTCGGGTCGCTTCGGACCGCTCTCTGTACGTCGGCCGACTGGTCCGAAGTGAGGGACCGGAACAGTCTTCGAAGTTCTTTCGCGGATTCCCGCTGGGAAACGATCGGCACTTCTAGGGACCGCTGGCGGATCCCGTGAACGACCGCGGCCGCAATCCGTCCTTCCGACTCGGCCCGTTCCGCGAGGGCGGCATGGCCCTTCCATGCCTCAGAAGGATCGCTCGATGCGCTCTGTCGGACGTAGAGGGCAAGGGCGCCTTGGGCGTCCCCCTGTCCTGCCCGGCAACGTGCCAGCCAGCCCAAGACGTTGCCCCGAAACCGGGTCTCCGGAAACTGTCGCAACAGTCTGCGCAAGACAGGCTCGCCTTGGACGACGTCGGGTCTTTCCCCGGAAGCGTCCTCGAGCCAGGAACGCGCAGCCATGACGAGCGCAGATTCAGCACGAGGAGCTTTCGGTGCGAGATCGGCTACTTTGACGAACGCCTCTGCTCGCGACCGTCGGTCGGGATAGACCGTGGCGGCGGCGACGGCGTATTCCACATGGGGCCGCAATCGAGTGCCGGCCTTGAGGTTCCGTAGCGCCAGTACGGCGCGCTCCTTCTCCTTGGGATTGCCGAACTCGATCAGGTACCTCTCGCGGAGATAGGTTCCGACGCCAAGATCGTCCGAGTCAAGGCCCTCACGGATCAGTTCCTTACGGTCTTGGACGAACGACTTCAGGCTTCGCGTCTCGGCGGTCTCTCCGTACATGTCGACGGCTGTCTTGAAGTCGTTTTGGACTTCCCGGTTCCGGGCGGCACGGACCTTTTTCGCGAAACGGGCCGGGCCTTGATCGTCCCATTCGTCCAGCCCGTCGCCGAACGCCTCAAGACCGAGTCTTTCGTCGTAGACTTCCTGCTGTTCCCAACCGTACTTCGTCCCGCCGCGCCGGACTTCGTTGTTCCAGCCTGGCGCCATCCACTTTTGGGGGACGCGACCGAAATCGACGTCCGGTTCACCGAAAGAGCCATAGAAGTGGACGGAGTCGACGTTGTCGCCGTAACACGCCGCGACCCATGCGGCAAGGGCAACGGTCGCAAGCACCGATCCGGCGGCCAGCGCTTTGGTCACGAGTGCCCGGCTCACGGTCCGGCCTGCCCCAGGGCGACGGCGATCGGGCCCCGATGCGCGGCGACTCGGTCAAAACCGGACGGCTCCATGACGCTCCACGCTATTGTGACGTGGGGAAGGACGTTTGAAGCCAGACGTAGCGGCCCGATGACGCACCTTTCATGAAAACCGATGAACCTTTTGGTGAAAATGAGGCGGTCCGCTTCGCCAGGGCGGCACTCCACACCCCCCTCGCCAGAGCCCCTTTGATAGCGGACAGAGTCGAAATCCCGGAGACGGACGCCTTCAATGCCGGGTCTGTCGAGTCCGATCGTCAAACGGACGGCATCGGGGTCCACGGCCGACGGAGAGTCGCCGGTGTTCTTGACTTCGATCCACAGGTCGATGGGGACCTGCTTCCGAACGCCGTCGACCACGTCGTAGGCGTCCTGCCGAGCCGTGACGTCGACGTCCAAGCCTGGTCGGGGCGAACGCCCCTGAACTTTGGACAGGACCGTAGCCAAAGGCAGCGAAAAGGACGATCCTTGTCGTGGCATCCTGAAGAGGATGGTCCCGACGCAACGTTCGCCTCTCTGCGCTTGGACGAGCCGCTCAGATTCAGCGGGTTGATCGGGAGCCGGAACCGTGAACGCCAGAGAATAGCCGACTCCTCGTCCGTCGGGCGCGGGTCGGACCGCTTTGAACAAGAGGATCCGTTCGCCGCTCCATTCTTTCCGTCCGGAGACGCGCCGGCCTCCTGAGTCACAGCCGAAACCCGCGACGAAACGGAACGACGGGTGTCGAAAAGCGTCCTGCGCTTCAAGGCCCTTGTAGGTGCCGACCAATCTGTCCTTATCGTCGAAGAGATAGGCTCGGCCGTAAGCTGGGATCCCGATCCAGTAAGGACAGGCCAGGGACTCGGCCTTCTTCATCGCCGTGACCAAGGTCGCCTTGTCGGACACGGGCCTGACAGTCGAGAGGGTCGTGCCGGTCTTTCCCTCATAGGCCTGCGGCACCATAAAGTCCACTTCACGAGAAAGTCTCAGGGCGCCTTCGGTCCCGAGCCAGCTTGTCAGTCCTGTTACGGAGAACTGAAGTCGTCGATCGAGGCCGGCCCGCACGTTCCGGACGATTTGGGAGTAGCGTGGGAGGAGCCGGGTCGGACTATCGATGTCCAATTGCACACCGACGACGCGGACGCCCGCCCGTTCCGCCCTTTGGACGGAGTCCCTGATGACGGCGCACATCGAAGCACTCAGGGCGGACGTCTCGAAGTCGCCGAAATGACGGACGAAGCCGGCGTCGCCGTTGAAGACCAAGTGGACGGGGAACGCGCCGCAACCTTGACCGAAGCTCTGTGGGAAAACGGGCACGGCTTCTCGCCCGTTCTGACTGAAGGTCCCCGCCCGGACGAAGAGGGAGCCGACCCCGAGGGACCTGAGGTCGCGGCACTCTTCGGCCGTCAGGGCGAACGGCGAATGCCAGTACCAATAGGAGCGCTGGAGCGGCGCCGGATGCGGGCGGGGCCGAACGATGGAACCGATCACTCCGGCGAGGACGACCGCACCGAAGAGTGCCGCGGCCGTCCGGAGTTTCACCGCACTATTCTTGCACGCCGACCGGGCCGAAGCCGTCACGTCGACGGATCTCGCCATCGGGGCCAGTAGAATGTGGCCGATGCCGACCCGCCGCGAGTTCCTTGCCCAGTCCGCCTTGGCCGCTACCGCCTTGACCGTAGCCCCGCTCGCACGCGGCCAAGAGAAGAAGATCGTCCTCGGTTCTGGTTCGCACCGGTACGAATGGGTGCCGGACTGGCTCGTGCCCCCGAGCACGATCAAGTACGGGGACACTCACGGGTTGGCTCAAGACTCCAAGGGCCGGATCTACCTGAGCCACACCGTCCATCCGACGAGCGAATCGGCCGACGGAGTCCTCGTCTTCGACGAAAAGGGCAAGTTCCTCTCGTCCTGGGGGCCTCAGTTCAAAGGCGGATCGCACGGCCTCGACATCCGAAAGGAAGGAAAGGAGGAGGTCATCTACCATTGCGACACGAACCGACGGAACGTCAGCAAGACGACCCTCGACGGCAAAGTCCTTTGGGAAATGGGACTGCCCGAACAGCCGGGCGTCTACAAGGACGGTGCGCCGTACATCCCGACCAACGTCGCTTTCTCTCCGAACGGGGACTTCTACGTCGCCGACGGCTACGGGTCGAACTGGATCCATCATTACGACATCAAGGGCGAATGGATCCGCACCTTCGGCGGACCGGGCAAGGAACCCGGAAAAGTCCAACAGCCCCACGGAATATGGCTCGACCCTCGTGGCAAGGAGCCCATGCTCGTCGTCGCCGACCGCGCCAACCGGCGGCTTCAATACTTTTCCCTTGACGGACGTCACGTCAAATTCGTGACCGACGGCATGAGGCTGCCGTGCCACTTCTCCGTACGGGGCCATGAACTGCTCGTCCCGGACCTCGAGTCCATCGTCACCGTCTTGGACGAAGACAACAAGGTCGCGGTGCAACTCGGCGACGGGGCACCGACCGACTTACGTGGCCATCCGAGGTCCGACTTCGTCCCTGGCAAGTTCATCCATCCTCACGACGCCGTGTTCCTCCGGAACGGCGACATTCTGGTCGCAGAGTGGGTTCCGATCGGCCGTGTGACGTTGCTGAAACGCCTGCGCTAGTCCTTGGACATCGGACGTTCCTCGTGCACGACGGTCTGCTTCTTCATGCCGTCGGCATAAAGGTCGGCCGACTCGACGACCCCTACCACACGACCGTCCCGGGCGTTCAACGTCAGGACGGTCGTGACTTCGGCTTGTGCCGTCGGTCCCAGTTTGAGAAGGCCGGTCTTCTGCGTCAATCGGAACTGGGGGCTCTCCCCTTCGAGCCGCTCCAGACGACAGGTGACGTCCAGTTCGCCTTTGGAAGCGGGAAGCGGATTCGCAAGGGAGACGGACCATGTCCCGTCGGTGGCGCTCACGCCGGGTTTGAGGAGCGGTTGCCGAAGGAACAACATCAAGCGGTGGAACCCGCTCGGGTCCTCTCCCTTTTCGACGGTCGCTTCGACGAGAAGCGCGTACTTGTCGCACCGTAAGGTGAACACCGTCTGCGGCTGCCCCTGTAGTCCGACCGTCACTCTCGTGAAACGGTCTCCGGAAGCCGTCAGGACCTCGGACCGGGCAAGGGCCGTTCCTTCGCGAACGTCCTTCATCGTGCTTTCGCACTCGAGCGCCGTGACCGTCAAGCGTCTCTCGACCGATTCCCCGACGGCGAACGGCACGAGAGGCGGCATCTTGACTTGCGACGGATCCTGGCCTACCAAAAGGCAAGCCCCTAGGAGGACAGTCATCCCTCACCCGCTTGGTCTCTGTGACTCACAGCCGCTTCGCAGGGACTTGATGAAGTCTCGGGAAATCGGCCGGAGGGACGAACGATGCCGGATCGATCTTCGCGTCAAACTCGTTCGACCATAACGTGTCGTCCTGCCCGACCAGGACGTAGCGGCTCTTGGTCGCGAAACCTCCTTTCGTCTCCGGGACGTCCCAGGAGAAACAGCGTCCTGCGTTCAGGGCCACCCGGTGACGGCTGTTGCCACAGTCAGGGGTCGGGCGGTACTCGACGGGACGCCATACGCCTTTGGCGTCTTTCGCCTCACGGATCAGACCGACCCAACTGTCCTCCGCCCTTAGCCAGACGGGGGATGCCGAACCGTTGGCGAGGACGACGATCATGGGGCAGTTCCCTTCGCCAGGGCCGCAACACGCGTTCTTCTGGACGACGAGCGACAGTCTGTCGGCCTTGACGTTCACTTCCGCCAACGACCACGAACCGTTCGTGGACGTCCCCCAGCCTCCTGCGGACACCGTGTCCGGCATATCGCTCTTGGCAGGATAACGGGCCAACGGCATCGCAGACTCGACGCCGCCCGTCGAAAGCACTACGGCCGCGATCGCGCTCAGCATCCTTTCAGGATACTTCAGGTTTCGGCGATCAGACGGTCATATCGACGAACCTTCGGCTCCGCTCGTCCAAAGTGTCGACCTGGATCTCGTACTTGTTTCCGTCCACGTCGTTCAGCATGAGGACGTTCGTCGACATCCAGTTCGCGTTTTCTTGAAGGCTTTGTGTCACGAGCTCGCGCGGCCCGCGGTCTGTCTGGACCGACCAGTACGTGATCCCGAACTCGGTCTTGACGGCGTCGATCGAAACGACGCGAGCGTTGAGGTAACGCTTGTGAAGTTCCTGCTCGACGATCGCGCGTGACTCGGCCTCGAGAGTCTGCAGACCCTCGGTCAGCATCACGATCTCTTGGTCCTTGCCGTCGACGAGGGCCAAGAACTTCCCAGGGAACGAGAGAGGAGACGCCCAGACCGGCTTCACCTGAAGATAGCTGGCGTTGCCGGCGGTCAGCCGTAGTCGGCCCTCCGGTTCATAGAAAAGATTGAGACGGTCTTCAGGGCTTGGCTTGGGTGCGACGATGGTCATACTTCGAACTCCTTGGTCATGAACAGTAGGCCGCTACGGGCCACAAAGCCCAGTTTCTGGTTGACGGCCAGCATCGGGACGTTGGTCGAGTCGTTATGGGTCAGGATCCTGGTCCCACCGGTATGCAAGGCATAGCGGACCCCAAGGCGCTTAAGGACGGTCGCGAGCCCTTTGCCGCGAAAAGGCCTTCTGACGCCCGTGAAATCCGTCGTCATGTCGGCGACCGGACTGCCCGTCATTGGCCCGATGACATGGACGCCGGCCCACTCGTCGCCCCGTTTGGCGACGAACACGCCTTCCGGCCTGTACCACTCCGCTTCGAAGACGGACCGACAATAGTCGCCCCATTCCAGACCACCGTATTCGGCCGTGGCCGGCTCGTCAAGGTCGCATTCGACGGTGACGGCGTGTAGTCGGCGCCGCTCGGCCTCGGTGTCTCCCAAGTCGGCAAGGGTTTGGAACGTCAGGCCGTCGGCTATGGCCCGGGCGACCGTCCTCTCGGTCTCCGAATCGTCCACGGACGCTACGGACAAGACGGACTCGAACAGCCGTCGCGTCTCACGGTATCCATGGGACTCGGTGAACGGACGACCCGACGGATACTCGTCGGGCACGAACGCGGTGACCTTTGTCGCGCCATTCGAAAGCGCGAACGCTTCGGACCGGCGCAAGAGTTCGGACCCGATGCCCTTCCGGCACCAGGTGGGCAGGACGTTGACCGACAGCGAGAAGAGTCCAGGGACCATGGAAGCTCGACGGCGACAGTGCGAAGCGGCCATGACCGTACCGTCGCCGTCGACCGCGACCAGCCGCAAACGAGGATCCTCTTCGGGCCAGGTCGCGTGGAGCCGCTCGAACTCTGCGACCGAAAGCGGATCCGAATCGTAGAGGTTCGAAACCGCGCAGACAGCTTCGGAATCCTCAGGGATACGGGCCTCCCGGACCGACCAACCGTCCCTTGAAGTCAGGGGTGCGGTCAACCCGTCACCCCTACCACTTGGTTGATCTGGCTCTGTTTCTCCACGAGCTTCGCGAAGGTCCCGTTCTTGGCCATCAGTTCCTCGTGCGTGCCTTCCTCGCTGACTTCGCCCCTCTCGAGAACGATCAGCCGGTCGGCGTTGCGCAAGGTCGAGAGACGGTGGGCGATCGCGAACGTCGTCCGCCCGGACACGAGCCGCTGGATCGCTTGCTGGATCAATTGCTCGGTTTCGACGTCGACGCTGGACGTGGCTTCGTCCAAGATGAGGATCCTCGGGTCGTGAAGGATCGCCCGGGCGATGCTGATGCGTTGCCTTTCTCCGCCGGAGATCCTCGCGCCGCGCTCGCCGACCATCGTGTCGTAACCGTCGGGCTTCGACAAGATGAAGTCGTGGGCGTTCGCGGCGCGGGCCGCTTCCATGATCTGGTCCATGGACGCTCCCGGCTTGCCGTAGGCAATGTTCTCCGCGATCGTCCCTGCGAAGAGGAACGGTTCTTGGAGGACGATGCCGATCTGGCTCCGGTAGTCGTGGAGGTCGAGCTCCCGATAGTCCGTGCCGTCGATCGAGATCGAACCCGTGTCCGGTTCGTAGAACCGGGCGATCAGGTTGATCGTGGTCGACTTGCCCGCCCCGGAATGTCCGACCAGGCCGATCATTTCACCCTCTTTAGCGGTGAACGATACGCCCTTGATGACGGGGTTCGATTTGTCGTAACCGAACCGCACGTTCTCAAACCGGACTTCGCCGCGGACCGCGAGCTTCTTGCCCTTGCCGGGCCCGGTCTCCGGGGTCAGGTCGAGGACTTCGAACACGCGCTCGGCGCCGGCCATGGCCCTGCTGAACCAATTGTTGACCTGGGCGAACCATTGCATCGGCCCATAGACGAGACCGAGGTAAGAGTTCATCATCACGAACTGGCCCAGAGTCAGCGCCTTCGTCAAGACGAGCCAGCCACCGTAGCCCCAGAGGATCATCGTCCCGAGGGTCACGCAGAAGGTCATCATGCCGAACTGCGACTGCCACGTCTGCTCGGCCCGCATCGCGGCGTCGCGCCATTCGTGGTTGCGCCTGACGAACCGCTCGAACTCGTCCTCTTCCTTGACGAACGCCTTGACCACCCTGATGCCGCTCAGCGACTCGTTCAAGTGCATGTGTAACCGGGCCATTTTCTGACTGACCCTGTGGAACATGTTGCCGAGCGGTTTCCACAGCCGCATGCCGAGGAACACGAACAGCGGGATCGGAGAAAGGATCGCGAGGGTCAACTGCCAACTCGTCGCCAGCAGGATGCAAAGCACACCCACGACCAACAAGGCGTTTGCCCAGAAGAAGGGAAGGCCGTCGACGAGGAAGAACCACAGCCTTTCCGTGTCGTTCGTGACACGGCTGGCGATCGCACCGACAGGCCGCTTGTCGAAGTACTTGACGTTCAGCATCTCGACCGCGTGGTAGACCTTGCTCCTGAGGTCGGCGGCCATGCTTGCGGCCAAGAACGCGTTCGTCCGTCCGGTCAGGATCTGGAGCCCGGCGCAGCAGAAGGCCACGGCCAACCATGTGCCGACCCAACTGAGCAGCATTCCGCTGTTCAGGTCCGACGAGGTCAGGCCGTCGATGACCTTACGTTGGATGTACGGAGGCACAAGGTTGAGGCCCGTGCTGGTCAGCGCGAAGAGGCAGAGCCAAGCGGCCTGCTTCTTATACGGAAGGAGATAAGCGGCGACGCGGAGAAGCGTCCGGCCGCGGTTGATGCACGAGGGGCAGACGCCGTCCTTTTCGGGGAGCAAGCGCCCGCACTTCGGACAATGGGTCGCCTCGACGCTCAGATCGATCGAGAGTTCCTGGCCCTCGGCGAGTTGCTCGATGCCGCGCGCGGCTTCGCTGAACAGATGGGCTGCGCCCAACGAGTAGGTCACGGCTGTGACTTCTTCTCCGGATTTGAGCCGGATCAGGAGCCGTCCGCCGCTGGTCAAGGGTTCGTGACGCGCCGTCTTGATGTCGGACATCGGCACCCGCATCAAGCGGGCACCGCCGGCATCGAGCACGGCGACGTCGTCGGCGGTGACGACCAGCCGACGTGTACCGTACAGGGCGTCTTCGGTCAAGTCGGCCTTGAGCTCGATGAGCGGAACCGACGCCAAAGACGCCTCAGAGGAGGGTTCTTTCGCTAACATGTGACGGGTTGAGGCCCGTAGGACCGGGGTCGGGGTGCCCGTCGAGGGTCGGTCGCTTCAGCGCGACCGGGGCACTTTGAACCTAAAAGATCGAGGTGACGGCTCCTGGGCGGCGACAGGAGGGATTCACCATAGCACCGAGCGGTTACCAGGGCCTAGGACGGTCAGTTGGACGACTCTTGGGCGGCCTGTTCGGCGACGTCGCCTTCCCAGACGACGGCGCTTCCGGTCATCGGAGGCATCGTCTTGCCCCAGGCGAGTTCCATGAGGAACGCCCGGACTTCGGACTCGTCGCCCGCGTCACAAAGCCGCTGTAGTTCGTCGAGCTTGGCCTTCAACCATTCCCACTCGATGGTCTGCTGGCTGCGGACCATTCGGATGCGTTTGTGACCGCTCGGCAAGAGGTCCTCGATGTCCATCGACAGCTCTTCATGGATCTTCTCGCCCGGGCGGATCCCGGTGTACTTGATCTCGATGTCCTGCCCTGGCACCAGTCCATGAAGCCGAATCATGCCTTTCGCCAGATCGACGATCGACACCGGGTCGCCCATGTCCAGGATGAAGACCTCGCCTTTGTTGCCCATTGCGCCCGCTTGTACGATCAGTTGGACCGATTCCGGGATGGTCATGAAGAACCGGGTCATCTCGGGGTGGGTCAAGGTGATCGGCCCGCCCGAAAGGATCTGCTTCTTCAGCGTGGGGATGAGCGAGCCGCGGCTACCCAGGACGTTGCCGAACCGGACCGCCGAGAAGCTCGTGTCGCTCCGTTTCGACATCGCCGAGACGATCATCTCTGCGACCCGTTTGGTCGCTCCCATCACGTTCGACGGGTTGACGGCTTTGTCGGTCGAGACCAGGATGAACCGCTCGACCCCGGCACGCAGCGCTTCTTCGGCCACGTTGAGCGTCCCGAAGACGTTGTTCCGGACGGCTTCGATGGGAACCGCTTCCATCAAGGGGACGTGCTTGTGCGCGGCGGCGTGGAACACGACCGTCGGTTTGTGTTCACGGAAGACCTTGCCCAGACCTTGCCGGTCACGGATGTCGCAGATGACGGGGTTCGGCTGGAAGAGGTTCGCGTGCCGCATCTCCTGGTCGATTTCGAAGATGCTGTTCTCACCCTTACCGACCAGGATCATACTGGCCGGCGAGAAAAGGGAGACTTGACGGGCCAACTCCGAGCCGATGGATCCGCCTCCGCCCGTGATCAGCACGCGCTCGCCGTTCAGGTAACGCGCGCTCTGCTTCATGCCGTCGACTTCGCACGACCGTTTCAGCAGCTCGTCGGCGCTGATCTCTCGCATGTGGTTCAAGAGGCCGTGGCTACCGTCGACGAACCGCGAGAGCGGGGGAAGCGCGCTGACCCGGGCTTCGGTCAGGATGCACGCGTTGAACACCCGTCGCATCTCGTCCTCGGAAGCCTTGGGCATCGCGATCAGGATCTCGGTGACGCCAAGTTTTTCGGAGTGCTTGTGGACAGACTCGACACCGCCAAGGACAGGGACGCCGTGGATCGTCGTCCCGTGGAGCCGAGGGTCGTCATCGATGAACCCGACGACGTGGGCGTCGCCGAACTCCGACTTCGCGATCTCACCGAGCAGGGCCTCTCCTAGGTCGCCGGCACCGACGACAAGGATCCTTCTCGACGATCGGCGCATCGGTCTGTTCAGGGCCACGGCCCGGAACGCGACCATCCGCTGGTAGACGCGGCACATCGCGAGAAGGGTCGCGGAGAACAAGGCGAAAAGAAGGGGGGCCGTCCACTGGCGCGTGAGCGAATCGGTCGGGGCCGAAAAGCTCATCGTCACGGCCAAGGTCACTCCGAGAGCCAGTCCGACGCCCGAGATGTTCAGGAGGTCGACGATCCCGAGGAACCGGGCATTGATCCGATGAAGCCTTCTCCACCAGAACAGCAGAACGGTCACGACGTTGACCGGCAGGGCGACCCGTAGGGCGTAACCTACGACGGCATCAAGGAACCGGACGTCGTGCGAGATACCGACCGACACCGCAAGAGCGATGTTGACCAAGAACAAATCGGCGACGACGATACCAAGAAGTGCCGCCCACCTCGCCTTCGATAGCCGTTTCCATCCCTGCATGGCAAGAGTTCCGATCCCTGAACTAAGGCAACCCGTGGATCATACCAGGGGCCCCCAAATTAAAATAGACGGTCGAACAGGAGGAGATTTGGCAAGAACCTCAGCAGATCACCAAGGTTTGTCCCTGAAACTTGATCGAAGAACACGATGTCTCCCGGCAAGATCTCAGGATTCTGGCCGACGTCTCCGCCTTTCACGTACGTATCGAAATCATACCGTTTTGCGACATACACTCCCTTTCCGTCCGCTCTGAGGACCACCGCGTGCCGGTACGTTCCCCTCGGTGCCAGCCCGTCGGCCGCTGCGAGGGCGTCGGCCAATCGGACGGCCCGACCGTCCGGAATGAGCTTGCGGCCCGGTTTGACCACGAACCCTAAGACCGAGTAGTCCCGCTTGTTTTCAGGAACGTAAACAAAGTCGCCGCTTTGGACTTTGGCCCCGGGATCGGTCCCGCCATCGGCCAAGGACCTCGCGTCGAACACCCGGACTTCTCCGGACCGGAACAGCAACGTCCGCTCTAGGGTCCCTTGGTCTTCGACGCCTCCCGCTTGGACGATCGCCGCCATGAGGGGAGAACCTTCCCGGACGGACACCTCTCCCGGCTTCTTCACGAACCCGCCGACCGAGACCGCGACTTCAAGCGGAGCCTGCACGACGATAGTGTCACCGTCTTTGACCTCCCAGACTTCGCGCTGCGAAACTTCGGACAAGGTCGACCGGAACGTCTCCAGGCCTCGACGAAGGAGGACCGTCATCTCCGCCGGGGAGGTCGAGACCGAAGCACCGCCGGCTGCAGCGATCGCTTCTTTGACCCCTTCCGAACTACGGAGGCGCACCTGGCCAGGCGTCCTGACCGAACCGACGACCCAAACCGGCTTGTCCGCTGCGGGGAGCAATGCGAGCACGTCTCCCGGCTTCAGTTCCTTGTCCTGGCTCTGGTCGCCTTGTCGCATCAGCGCGACCAGATCGATGTCGACCGCCCGCTGCCCCTGCGAATAGAGCTTCGCCGCATACGAGTCCAACGGCTGCAGATCGTTGTACTTTCCGATCAACTGGCGCACCGTCATTCCCGGGATCCAGATGACGGCTCCGTCTTGGACGCGCGGAGCGACCAGGTAGACGAACGACGGAAGCTCCTGCTTGAGGATGACGGTGACTTCGGCGTCGCGCACGAACTCGCGCACCCGCTTCCGGACGCCCGCTTCAACGTCCTTCAACGTACGGCCCGCAGCTTCGAACCGACCGAGGACCTGGACCGTGAACGATCCGTCCGAACCCACGAGAAAGTCACCGGAGTATTGCGGCCGGTTCGCTGTCGTGACCGTCAAGAGGTCGCCGGCTTTGAGAAGCGAAGGCCCTTGCGCGAACAGGTTCGTTGCCATCAAGGCCGCGAACAAGACCAGTAGAAGCCTGGGCACCCGGGGATTCTACCTACGCGGGCCCAGTAACCTTGACGGCGTCGTCCGACATTGCGGGATAATGCCCTAGGCTTCAAGGATGACGCTCGGACGACAGATCGCGACGGCCCTGGCTGTGACAGCCGCCTCGAGCGTCATCGTCTATCTCGTGGCCTCGGTCCTCCCCAAGACGTATTACAGCGAGCAAGTCTTGCTCTTCCCGGCCGCGCAATCGTCGATGTCCTCCTTGGCCCAGTCCCTCGTCGGAAGCGGCGGCGGTGACGTTTCGACGACCCCGATGACGCCCGGATCCGCGTCGACGCCACTCATCGGCTCGACGCCCACGGTCGCGATGGGGATCCTTGAAAGCCGCAGGTGCCGACAGTACGTCGTCGACAAGCTAGGGCTGGCCGACCGTTGGAAGCTGAAACCGACGAAAGCCGTCGAGGAGCTCAAACGGCGGACGCGTCTCAAAGTCGACGATAGCGGATTCCTCGTCATCGGTGCCGAGTCGGACACGCCGGACTCGGCCAAGGCGATCGCAACGACGCTGTACGACTACCTGGGCTCCGGAGCCGTCGAACTGACGATCAGCATCGCCAAACGGAACCGTAAGATGTACGAAGAGAGGCTCAAGGTCGCGAAAGCCAGCGTCGACCGGGCCCGGAACACCTTGGTCTTGACGGGACGCAACCATCCCTATTTCGACCCGGACCCTATCCAGGGCCTCATTGCCGATGCGGTCAAAAAGCAAGGCGAGACCGCGGCGGCGATCCGGGGCGCCGAGGCGCGGATCGGTCACTACGAACAAAGCGTCAAAAAGGCGCTTGCGTCCGGGAACGATACGAACGCGCTCCAGGCCATCGGGGGGGGATCCCTCGATAAGGCCCTCGAGAGCCTGGCCCAAGACCTTCAAAAGCGGCGACAGGACCTGATCGACGCGCGCCGCACGTACACGGAGAAGAGCCCCGAGTTCAAGGAAGCGGCCACCCGGGCCAAAGCCGGCAGGCAGATGCTCGACGAGACGATCGCGAAAGCGAACACGAGCCTGCAGCAGAAGACGTACGCGCCTTTGATCGCCGCGCGGAGCGATCTGGAGTCGCTCAAAAAAGTCCAGGCGTCCTACGACCGTGTCCTCGCCGAGTATTGGAAACTGGCCATGAGAGGCGCCGACGACGCGTCCAAAGTCAAGGTCGCGCAGTCTGAGTTCGAGACGGCCGTCAAGACTTCGGCGAACCTTCAGTTCCAGCTCGAACAAGCCATCATCGCCGAGGAACGCGATCCCGCGCGCTTCGAGATCGTCGACGAAGCCGTCGAAGACCCCGACCCGATCGCACCGCGCAAAGGTCTCCTGACAGGCGCTTGGGCAGCGTGCTGCCTGTTCGTGGCGACATGGGTCATCGCGAGGAAACGCATCAAGTTCGTCGACTGAGTCAGGACGCCGGAGTCGCGGCGTCCGGAGTCAGCGCCCCGGCCACAGGGACTTCGACGACCGCCGACGGCGTCGCTCGCGAATCGACGATCTTGTCCGATCCAGGGGGCGGGAACGGCGTCAGTTCGTTGCTCCGTCCCGCGACTTCGACGAGCTTGACGTCGGCCTTCAACCGCCGCAACTCCCGCTGGACGCCGACCAGTGCCTTCGGCTTGTTCACGATCGCGACGGCCGTCAAGCCGACCAGCTTCAAATTCAGCCTCAACGACCGGTGCTCGATGTAGAACAGCGCAAGCCTGCTCTTCCAGGGCCGGATCAATTGGTTGTAGGCCAGATCAGGGTCGGACTTGCCTTCGAGGATCGATCCCTCGTCCGAGAAAACGATGCTCGCGAAATCGGTGATGCCCGGCAGGACGGTCAGCATCTGGCGCTCGACGTCCGTGTAAAGGTCGACGTCCCGCTGGACTTGCGGCCGAGGGCCGACCAGGCTCATTTCACCCATCAGGACGTTCCAAAGTTGGGTCAGTTCGTCGAGTTTGAACTTGCGGATGACCTTGCCGACCTTGGTGATCCTCATGTCGTTGTTCGCCGTCGAATCGACTCCCGACTTGTCCGCGTTCTGGACCATGCTCCGGAGCTTCACCATTTTGAAGGTGCCTCCGCCTTTGGCCGCACGGGGGGCCATATAGAACGGCGACTTGCGGTCCTGGAGCCAAACGAGGAGCATGAAAACGAGGAGGATCGGGCTCAACAGGATCAGTCCGAAGAGCGAAACGAGAAAATCGGCGGCACGGATCATGGGCAGCTAGGGTCGGGCGCTCTATTGTAACCCCTGGCCGGTCTCGAAACGCCGCCGGAACCCGCAACGTAGAGAGCACTGAATGCCGAACCGCGACGATGGCACCGGTCCGTGCCGGCTTCGGACAGCGACGGAGTGGGCCCATCCTGCGTTGACGATCGTGATCGCCAGTCTGTGTCTTGCCGCTATCGGGCCGCTCCATCAAGGCCCGGCCGTCACCGTCATGATCTTGGTCGGAGCCCTGTCGCTTCTCGCGACCTACATCCGCTTCATGTACGGCCTTCAACCCTCGCAAAGGCTGGTTTGGGCCGTACCTGTGTTCTTGACCTGGTCGACCCTCGCGGGGATCGCTGTCACTATCCTCGGGATCGCCCTGATGGCGCTTCTCTTCCGGATCTGGATTTGAGGACCAGGGCTTGAGAGACCTTGCTTCGTCATTCCGTTTGGCAACGGATCCCGTGAAAGACTAACCCGTCGCATCGACCGAGACCACGGCATTTCGGCCTGTGGCGAGGATCCTTCGGGCCTCGCCGACGATGGCGGCAGCATCGAGCCCGTAGACCTTCCGCAAGTACTCTTGGCTTCCGACGATGCTGCTGAAGCCGGAACGCAGACCGATCCGGTGGAACCTCTCGGGGATGACGCCGGCGTCCATACAGACTTCCGCAACAGCGCTGCCCAGTCCCCCGTCCAACGTGTGCTCCTCGACGGTCACGATTCCGCCCGTTTCGCGGGCAGCGGCAAGGATCGCCTCGCGATCGATCGGCTTGACCGTATGCATGCTCAAAATCCGGCACTGGATCCCGTCTGTCGCAAGGTTCTCGCACGCAGCCAAGACGCACTGCATGATCCCTCCGCACGTGACGAACGTCAGGTCGGTGCCCTCGCGCCAACGCCGTGCGCGGCCGAGGACGAACGGCTCCACCGTATCGGCCAGAGGTTTCGCGACCGACTTGTCCAAGCGAAGGTAAGCCGTACCCGGTGTGGAAACCAGGGCCGAAGTCGCTTCTTGGGTCTCGTAGAGGTCGCAAGGCGCAACGACGGTGATATCGGGCAGCGAGCGTAAAATGGCAAGGTCCTCGGTCGCGTGGTGGCTGATCCCGAGCGAGCCGTAACTGAACCCGCCACCGATGCCGACGACTTTGACGTTCGCTCCGTGGTAACAGGCGTCGTTCCGGATCATCTCGAGCGGCCTTAGAATGGGAAAGTTCGCGATGGAATATGTGAAGACCGTTCGACCGCCCATCGCCAGACCTGTCGCGAGGAGGGTCATGTTCTGCTCGGCGACACCCGCGTTCAGGAACTGCTTCGGAAACTCGTCGGCGAATTTGGTGAGGACGCCGAATCCGAGGTCGCCGGTGATGAGCATGACCTTTGGGTCGCGACGTGCGACTTCGGTCAACCGGGCGATGAAAGCGTCCCTCATGGACGGGCCCCCAAGGCTCGAAGGGCCGCCTCGTATTCGTCGCCTTGTGGCGAGCGGTAGTGCCACAGGACTTGGCCTTCCATAAACGAGACGCCTTTGCCTTTCGTGGTGTGGGCGACGACCACCTTTGGACGGCCGTCCGGACCAGCCGAAAAGGCGGCTTTCAAAGCGTCGTGGTCGTGACCGTCCGATTCGACGACGGCCCAACCGAAGTCGCGCCATTTGTCGGCGAACGGTTCGAGTTCGAGCGTCTCACGGACTGGCGCCAGCGACTGGATCTTGTTGTAGTCGACGACGGCCGTCAGATTGTCGAGCCGGTGGTGTCCTGCGAACAGGATCGATTCCCAGTTCGAACCTTCGTCGCACTCCCCGTCGCTCAATAGAACATACGTGCGCCATGTCTCGCCGTCGAGCTTCGCTCCGTAAGCCATGCCGCACCCCACGCCCAGACCGTGCCCGAGTGACCCGGTCGAGAGTTCGACGCCAGGGATCCCCTTGTGCGAGACGTGTCCACTCAGGTCGCTCCCGTCCTGATAGTGCGTCTTGAGCTTCTCGACGGGCATAAACCCGCACTCGGCCAGCGCGGCGTAAATCCCGGCGCCCGCATGCCCCTTGCTCAAGACGAACCGGTCACGGTCGGGACTTTGCGGCCGGGACGGATCGAACTGGAGGACGGATCCGTAGAGCACCGCGACGATGTCTGCCATCGAAAGGCAAGCCCCGACGTGCGACGAATTGCCGAGGTGGGTCATTTCGACGGCGTGCCGTCGGATCCGAAGGGCGAGCTCTTCGGTGCTTTGAAACGTCCGTTCCGCCATCGTGCGTCTCGCCAGGTCAGGCGCCGTAGAAGCTCCTCACCTGGTCGATGACGTACCGGACGTCGTCGTCGCTGACGAAAAGGTTGCACGGCAACAGCAAGCACCGCTCGAACAGCCGCTCCGTGAAGGGAAGGGAAACGTCGAATCCTAGGCCTTTCCATTGATGGACGGGCCTGCCGCCCCATTGCACGAGCGTCCCGACCCCCTTCTCCTTGAGGAAGACCCGGAGGTCGTCCCTGCGGTCGGCCTCGATCTCGTAGTTCTGGTAGACGTCGAAGTGGTCCGGGTCGGCATCCGGAGCGGGCGGCAACGTGACGTCGGGCAAGTCACCGAGCCCCAGTTGATAGAGGGACGCGACGCGGCGTCGGCGTTCGATCGTCTTGTCGTAGTCCTGGAACTGGACGTTGAGGATCGCGGCCTGAAGGTTGTCCAGGCGGAAGTTGAAGCCCCACTGGACGACCTCTCCGGTCTCGTCGTCGCGACCGTGGTCGCGGAAGAGTCTCGTCTGTCGCGCGACGTCGTCGTCGTCGGTCACGAGCGCACCGCCGTCCCCGAAACAACCCAGGATCTTGGCCGGATAGAAGCTGAACGTGCCGGCCACTCCGAACGTGCCGGCGAACTTGCCCTTGTACTTCGAACCAAGGGCCTGAGCGCTGTCTTCGACGATCGTCAACCCGTGTTCGTCGGCGATCTCGAGGATGGGGTCGAACGCGCACGTCCGGCCGTTCAGGCTGACGGGCATGATCGCCTTCGTCTTCGAAGTCACGGCCCGCCTCGCCGCATCCGGGTCGATCAAGTGGTCGGGCCCACAGTCGACAGGAACCGGGGTCGCTCCGGCCCAATGGATACTGGAGGGCGAGGCCACGAACGTATGGCTGGGGAAGATCACCTCGTCGCCAGGACCGATCCCGGCGGCCCGAAGGGCGACGATGAGCGCGTCCGTACAGTTGGAGAGACCGATCGCGTGCTTGACCCCTAAATAGTCCGCAAGCGCTGATTCGAAATCGCGCCCGTCTTGCTGCAGGATGAAGGCGCCACGCCGCAACACGTCGAAGACGGCATCGGTGAACTCGGATTCACGGCTCGCGAAGAAAGCGCGGTAGTCGAAGAACGGCACGGTCCGGGCGGGGGCACTCACTGTCACGGCATGTCCTCTCAGCAAAGAGACGTTGGACAGCAGGATACCTAGGGACCTTTCCGGCCTCCCGGTTCGGCGCGGTCACAAGACGGAGGTGTCGTGGACATAGACGCGGCTCAGTGTCCCTTTGTGGACTTCGATCGACTTGACGAATCGAGAGCCCTTGGCCTCGTAGAACTGCTGGGCCGATTTCTGGGTCTCGCCCGTCACGATGCGGATCGACCCGGTCCCGCGAGCCCGGAACTCTTGAAGAAGGGCTCGGAACAAGGCCCCGCCGACCCCTAGGCCCTGGGAAGTCGACCGGACGCAGAAGTTCAGGATCTCGGGTTCTGGAAGGTCGTCGGACTGCTTCGACTTGGGATAGAGGAGCGTCTCGAGGATCCGCTTGATGCGGGCGGGCGACAGAAGTTTCGGGACGAGGACCGCCATCGCGGAGAACCCGCCGCGCCGTGCGAAGCCCTTATAGACCTGGCCGGTGTCCATCGCGCCGACGATGAAGCCTAACATGCTTTCTCCGTCCATGGCCGCGAACGCGAACGCTTCCTCGGTATCGCACAGATAGGCGTAGAGCTTTGTCAGGAACGGGCCGCCCAAAGAACTCAGAAAGCCCTCATGGATCTCGCTCTTGTGGATTTCGGCCATTTGGACGAACGACCCCTGAGGCCCGTCGCCACCGACCCGGACGACCTCGTACGCCATGTCAGAGGCTCTCGAAGAGGGCGAGGGTCTTCCGGACGTCTTCGTCGGTGACCTTCAGACTGAGGGGCAACGACACGATCTCGTCGGAGAGCTTCTCGGCGCGCGGGCACGAACCGGGTTCCAGGCCAACCGCCCCCCATTCGCGACGCTCGAGCGGGTGGACCGGTGTGCGGTACCAGTCCGCGACCTCGACCCGAGCTTCTTCGGCCCGAGCCAGCAACCGTTCTTTGTCCGCGGCCAACAGCGGGAACCTTGCGTAGACGGGCAGTCCACCCTCGGGAACGGCCGGACGCCGGAACCTTGTCCTGTCGATCGCCTCGTCGTACAGGCCGGCGATGCGACGGGAGTTCTCCACCACATGGTTGAGGGACGTGAGTTTTTGGCGCAACCGCTCGACCAACGGTCCGGCCATGCGCTGAGAGAACTCGTGGGACTCTTCGTCGGGATCGTGATAGTTCCCTTCCGCCGCTCCGGCCTTCGAGAGCTTCTGGAACGTCGCCCGGACCTTCCAATACGTCGACGGTCGGTACATCCTCTCGAACGCCCAGTACTGGAGATTGACTTTCAGGAGGGATTTCCAGGAGGGCCCGTGACAGGACTCCCAGTGTTCTTCGACCTTGGCTCGGAGCGCCGGATCGTGGACGACCGCACTGCCGCCGATTCCTGCGACGATCGGCTTTCCCCATTCGAACGAATAGAACGCACCGATACCGAACGTCCCGACCACTTGGTTGACGTATGTCGACGCTAGCGTGTGACAACAGTCTTCCACGAACGGGACGCCCCTCTCGTTCAGGACCGAACGGATCTCGGAGAGCTGCGCCGGTATGCCGAAGGTGTGCTGGACGATGACGGCTTTGGTCTTCTGCGAAAGCTTGGCGGACAGGTCTCGAGGGCACAGATTGACCCCCTGCTCCTCCGTGTCGACGTAGACGGGTGTCGCACCTGTGGCCCGGATCCCTTCCGGAACGGCCAGACACGTAAAGGCCTGGGTCGCGACCTCGTCTCCTGGCCCCACGCCTAAGGCGCGCAAGATGGCGGCCATCGCCACTCTCCCGCGGTAATAGGTCAGCTTCGGAAGCTCTCGAGCAATGTCCGACGTGTTCATTTCAAGGGGTCCGGGCCCTCTCTTTGGACGTCACCGCCCGGCTCAAAGCCGCTTCAAGGACGTGCCCGAGCTTGGCAAGGTCGTGTCTCTGTTCGACGTACTCCCGCGCGTTCGTGCCCATGGCCTGCCTCTCTGCGATCGGCGTTTCATAAAGGCGTACGGCACCCTGGGCCAGGCTTGCCGGATCGTCGGCCCGGACGGTGACCCCGGCTTGGGCTTCTTCCACGGGGTTGTTGGAGGCTTCGACGGCATAGATGACCGGACGGCCCGCACCCATATAGTCGAACAGCTTGTTCGGGCTGACCCCCCATCGGAAGACGGGCGACCGCTTCAGGATCAAGAGTCCGGCGTCCGCCTTGGCGACCTCGTCGGGAACCTGCGATTTGGCGACCGGGTCCGAAAAGAGGACGTTCCGGAGCCCTAGCGCACGGGCCCGCTCGACAAGCCTTGGCTTTTCGCCTCCGTCCCCCAAGAGCCGGAACAGGATCTTGTCCCCATATCCCTGGTCTTCGAGCAACTTGGCCGCGTCCAAGACCGTGTCCAGCCCGTTAGCGATCCCATGGATCCCGGCGAACAGGACCGTGAACAGAGTGTTGGACGGGACTGGGGTCGCATCGGGAAGGTCGCGTAAATAGACCCCGTTCGGAACCCAGAACAAAGCGTCGGAGGTCAACCCCTTTTCGACGTAGTATTCGGCCCCCGTCGGAGGGAGAGTGACGATCGCGCCGGAACCCCGCACCAGCCGCCGTTCCATCCAAGACATCGTGCGGACGACGGGGTGCGAAGGGGACATCCGGCCAAGGTCGATCAGGCTTTGCGGCCAAATGTCCCGGACCTCGAAGACAAAGGCGGCGTCGACGTCCTCGGCTAGTTTCAAGGCGGCGAAGGCGGCGAACAGGTGAGGGTTCGAGCCGACGATGACGTCAGGCGGCCCGAACGACCGGAGCACGGCCGACTTGAAGACGTTCTTCGCAAAGGCGAGCATGCTCCAGAACCGGAGCGCGGTCGATCCGGGATAACCCGGAGCCCTCAGCCACACGAACCGGACACCGTCGACGGTCTCGACCTTAGCGTCCTCGCCGTCGCGCAGCCGTGTTTCCGAGCGGGTCCAGTGGTTGAAACTCGAGGCCACGATCGTCACATCGTGGCCTGCAAGGGACAGTTCTTTGGCAAGCGCGAACGGACGAAGTCCCCCTGGTTCGCTCGGAGCGACCGCGTATTGGTTGACGATCCAGACCGTCATGCCGGCGCTCCGACGGGCGTACCCGCCAAAGCCAAGGCGATCTTCTCCGCCGCGTGACCGTCGCCGTAGGGCGACCCATCGCTACCAGCCGTTCCGAACGCGTCCGAGACGGCCCGACCGACCGCATCGGACGATATCGGAGGCTGGACCGTGTTCCATCCGAGTTCGACCGTTTCGGTCCACTCGGTCTCCGTCCGGAGAGTCACGCAAGGAACGCGATGGAAGAACGCTTCTTTCTGCAACCCGCCCGAGTCCGTAGCGACGACTCCAGCGTGGGCGACGAGCGCGGCCATGTCGCGGTAGCCGAGAGGTTCGAGGATCCGGAACGTCGCCTGGGCCCAATCCCACCGGCCCCGTTCCTGAAGGATGTTCTTCGTCCTCGGATGCATCGGCAGCACGACCGGGCGCCCGGCGGCGGCCAGTCCTTCCAGGATGGCGGTCAGCTTCGCCGGATCGTCGGTGTTCTCGGCGCGGTGGACGGTCGCGACGACGTACGTCCCTGGCTCGAACCCGATGTCGGGGCCATTGCCCGAGCCCGCAAAGAGAGCGGCGTCGTACATGACGTCGCCGACATCGAGCACTTTGTCCCCTCGGATCCCTTCAGCGGCCAGGTTTCGGACGGCCGTCTTGGTCGGTGCGAAAAGGACGTCGCTCACATGGTCGGACACGATCCGGTTGATCTCCTCTGGCATCGCACGGTTGAAAGACCTCAACCCGGCTTCGACGTGCGCCACGGGAACATGGAGCTTGACCGCGGCAAGGGCTCCGGCCAGCGTCGAGTTCGTGTCCCCGTAGATCAGGACACGGTCCGGTTTCCGTGCCGCGATTTCAGCTTCGATGCCTTCTAGCATCCGACCGGTCTGGGCCCCATGGGACGCGCTACCGACGTCCAGGTTGACGGCAGGCGAGGGAATGTCGAGCTCCCGGAAGAACTGCTCCGACATGGCATCGTCGTAGTGCTGCCCCGTGTGGACGATCTGCTCCTCGATCCCGCCGACCCTCACGAACGCACGGGACACCGCCGCCGCCTTGATGAACTGGGGGCGGGCACCGACAACGGTCAAGACACGGAGCATTGGCTTTGATTCTAGCCGGTCACCGCCCTCTGGTTCCGGATCGCCCTCCCAGGTAACCTTGCCGTCCAAGGTGCGCGACAAGAATCCCGACAGGTTCCTTCTCGTCCTGATCTGTGCCGGGTTCGTCGCCCTTTACATGGGCGTCTATCGCAACGTCGACGCTGGCTTGTACGGGTTTCTGGGCCTTCGCTTCCGGGACATCGGACCCGGATGGACCGTGGTCGGTTACGTGATGGCCGTCGCCCCCTCGCTTTGGATGCCCGTCCGTTTGGCCCGACCGTCGATCGTCGCGTACTGGATCCTTTATGCGACCGTCGTCGTGCCGTGCATGTGGATCCCCTATCACACTCTGAACGGCCCTCCTGAGCGGTACCTCGTGTACTCGTCGGTCCTCATGGTCTGCTTCTACGTCCTCTCGTTCACCTTCCGGTTGCCGAGATGGCGCATCCCTCGACCCGACGTCCCGCAAGACGTCTTCGCGTTCGCCACGGTCGCGCTGGTCGGCGCGATGACCTTGGCGGTCTGGTCGACGAACGGGTTCCGCTTCGATCTCGGCATCGAATCCATGTACGTGCGTCGCCGTGCGGCAGGCGAGTCGATCCCTATGGGATCGCTGATGTCCTACGTCAAAGGAAACCTGGGAAGCGCCATGCAGCCCTTCGCCTTTGCCGTCGGTATCGCACGACGGTCTTGGATCCTCGTCGGGCTGTCCCTGTTCGCGGGACTTGTGGGGTTCTCGGTCGACGGGAGCAAGACCTCCGCGATGATCCCGGTCTTCCTTCTCGCCCTGTACCCCTTGATGACCCGTTATCGGGACAAATTCGGCTACGTCATGCCTGCGCTGTGCGGACTGCTCGCACTGACGGTCTGGGGGTTATGGGAGGTCCGGTCCGATCCGAAGATCCCGACCGTCACGACGTGGCGCCTGTTCGACGTCAAGGGGCTCCTGACCGGTTACTACTTCGAGTACTTCAGTTCGAACCCCAAAATGCTCTTGAGCGACGGCATTTTGAGGGCCTTCTTCGACAATCCGTACCACTACGCGGCCCCGGAGCAGATCGGTGCGGTCTATTTCGGTAGCCCGATGACCAACTCCAACGCCAACGTCTGGGCCTCGGCGTTCGCGGACTTCGGATACTTCGGCATGGGTGCCGTGACCGTGGCACTCGGTGCCGTCTTCCGACTGATCGACAGCATGGCGCTGAACCGAGGCTTCCTGATCCCGGCCTTCCTGACGTCCTTCCTCGGCATGAAGCTTTCCGACGTCGCCCTTGACACGTCGATCTTGTCCCATGGGACGCTCGCCATCCTGCTCATCGTCTACGTCCTTCCGCCGCTCAAGGTCGAGGTCATGAGTGACGAACGGTTCCGACCCGCTGGGGCGACGGCGTGATCAAGGTCTGCCATCTGTCGACCGTCCATCAGCCGTTCGACGTCCGCATCTTTTTGAAGGAGTGCCGGACGTTAGCCTCGGCCGGATACGACACCCACCTGGTCGTGACCCACGACGGGGACACCGAGCGCGACGGTGTCCGGATCCATGGCCTTCCCCGTCCGAGAGACCGATGGGACAGGCTCCTTCGGGCTTCACGACGGTGCCTGTCGAAGGCCATCGAAGTCGACGCGGACCTCTACCACTTCCATGATCCCGAACTGATCCGGGTCGGCCTTGCGCTGAAACGTCGCGGAAAGAAGGTCGTGTACGACGTCCACGAGTCCCATGCCGAATCGGTGCTCGACCGCGCCTACATCCCAGGCCCGCTTCGACGGCTCGTCTCGTCCCGGGTCGCGGCGGCCGAGCAAGCGGCGGACCGTAGTCTTGACGCGGTCGTGGCGGCGACGCCGAAGATCGCCCGGGCGTTTTCGAACCCGGAAACGGTCCTGGTGCAGAACTACCCACTGCTCGAAGAACTGGCCCCTGCGGGCGGGCGGCCGTTCGCCGAGCGCGCGCCGCAGGCGGTGTACGTGGGCGGTCTGTCCTTGGTCCGCGGTGCGAAGGAAATGGCGGAGGCCTTGAAGCACGCGCCGGGCCTCGATCTTGCGATCGTGGGCGAACCGTCGGGAGGATTGACGAACGACGCTTGGCTTTCCAACGAAGTCGCTCCACGGGTGAAGACGCTCGGATGGAAGTCGCGCGCCGACGTCGCAGCGTTGATGTCAGAGAGCCGGGCCGGCCTGGTCGTATACCATCCGATCCGTAACCATGTGGAGTCGCAACCGAACAAGCTTTTCGAATATATGGCCGCAGGGCTTCCCGTCGTCGCTTCAGACTTTCCTCACTGGCGGGACATCGTCGAACGGGAAGGGTGCGGAGTCCTCGTCGATCCTCTCGATCCGGCAGCGATCGGTTCGGCCCTTATGATGCTCGTGTCGGATCCCGGACGGGCCCAAGACGCCGGGCAGAGAGGACGCACCGCCGTGTTGGAGCGCTACAACTGGACGATCGAGTCCGAGAAGTTGCTCGACCTTTATCGCCGCCTCTTGGACTGACTCCGAAAGGTCGCGCATCGTCGGGAATTTGGAATCAGGCCCCCTTTGACGCATAATCGTCGTACGAGGACGCTTATGAAGAACAGTCTGTCCAGCGCCGTTTTGGCCGCCGTCGGTATCGCATCCCTGTCCGTCGCGCTTCCTTTGGCCTCGGCCCGGGCGCAAGACAAGCCCGCCGCCCCTCCGGCACAAGAGACCAGGGCCGAGCCCGCCGCGACCGCGACAAGGACTTCTGGGACGACCGCACCCCAGGCCGCAGCTCCGGGTGACACGCTCCAAGACAACAGGCCACGACCGGCCGCTGCACGAGACCGGTTCACTCCGATGCCCGATCAAGGCCGCCCCGCAGGGATGCCGATGCCGGACGTCGCGATGCCGATGGCTCCGATGCCCCAAGGCCCCGCGCCGGTCATGGTCGTCGACGGTCAGTTCCTCTTCATCCTGCGGGGCAACGAGATCTACAAGGTCAATAAGGCCGATCTTCGGGTCGTCGCGGTCGGGATGCTGCCGGGCGGCGCCAGACCCATGATGATCGGCCCCAGGCCAGGGAACGGAATTCCTGTGCCGGTTCCGGGCGGGACCGCGCCTCGCGCCGTTCCGGACACGGCCAAGTCGAGGCGGTCCGGAGGAAAGTAGCGAACAGAGGGGGTCTGTCGAGGACGAGTCGCCTCGGTCAACGCGCGGCACGACCATAATGTCGCGTGAGCAAGAGGGCCATCGTCATCGTCCTCGACGGCGTCGGTGCAGGCGAGGCTCCCGATGCGCCCGCGTTCGGGGACGTCGACCATCCTTCGACGCTCCTTCACGTCTGGGAGTCGGTCGGCGGTTTTCGCGCACCGCACCTCGCTTCGCTCGGATTCCTTGCCGCCGGCGGGATCGGTGACGCCCCCCAGGGGCGGTATGGACGGCTCCGCGAGCTGAGTCAAGGGAAGGACAGCGTCACAGGCCATTGGGAAATGATGGGGGTCGTGACCGAACGGCCTTTCCCGACGTATCCGGAAGGGTTTCCGATCCCCTTGATCAAAGACTTCGAGGACGAGATCGGTACCCAGACGATCGGCAACTGTGCCGCCAGCGGCACCGAGATCATCGAGCGGCTCGGGCCTCTCCACGAAGACACGGGGTTCCCCATCGTCTACACCAGTGCGGACAGCGTTTTCCAGATCGCGTGTCACGAGAGCGTCGTCCCGGTCGAAAAGCTCTACGAGTACTGCCTGACGGCGCGGCGGATGTGCAAGACGCCCGACGACGTCCAACGCGTGATCGCCCGGCCCTTCGAAGGCCGGGCGGGCACCTACAAAAGGACGGCACGCCGCAAGGACTTCCCCCTGCCCGCCCCGCCCAACCTTGTCGACAAGATCGGCGGCGTCTTCGGCATCGGCGTCGTGCCCGAGTTGTTCGACGGGAGAGGCTTCCGCTCAGTCGGTCGGACCCAATCGAACGCGGAGCACGAAACCCTGTTGTGGGAAGCTCTCGGCTCCGACGCGCGGCTCGTCTTCGCGAACTTCGAAGACTTCGACATGCTCTATGGCCACCGGAACGACCCGGCGGGCTTTGCAGCATGTCTCGAGCGGTTCGACAAGACGCTGGAAAACCTCTTGGGCCGGCTCCAAAGCGACGATCTGCTGATCTTGACCGCGGACCACGGCAACGACCCGACGACAGGATCGACCGACCACTCCCGAGAGTACGTGCCGGTGGCCTTGGCCGGATCGGGCGTGACCGCCCGAAACTTGGGCGACGTCGTGGGAATGGACGCGGTCGGGGCCACGGTCGCCAAGCATCTCGGGATCGAGTGGCCGGGCGGACAAGCTTTGGTCTAGCGACGCTGGACCGGCGGACTACGCTTTCCCGCGGGCTTTGTCGAGGTCGCCGGTCCTGAACACGTCGACGATCCCTCGTCTCTTGCGCAATTCTCGCGGCGGGATCCCGAACCGGAGGTTGACGAAGCGGTTGAACTGTTGGACGTTCGGGATTCCACAGGCCGCCGCGACCTGCTTGATCGGATCGGTCGTCGTGGTCAACAAGTGGTGGGCCCGGATCGCGCGGCAATCGGCCAGGAACTGGTGAGGGGTGCGACCCAGGTCGCTCAGGAAATGCCGGTTCAACTGACTCTGGGAAACGTGCAGCTCGGCGCAGACGTCGGCGATCCTGAGGCGTTCGCTCATCCGGGACTCCATGATCCTCTGTGCGTCCTCGGTGTAGACGCTTTTGAGCGCGACGTGCTCTGGCTGGGCGACCGACCACAGCAGGGACCAGACCAGCACGTTGGAGCTCGTCCTTGAGAACTGCAGACGGTTCAGGCACTTACGGAACTCGATGTCCCAAAAGTGTCCTTCACCGCCGAGACTCGAACGTACGGGGAGTCCGACGATGTCACGCTGTTCCTTCGAGGGGACAAACGTGAAATAGTCGTAGACGGTGACGCCTGAACCCGACCGGACGACCGTGCACCGGCTCGTCGGCGGAACGATGAACAGGTCGAACGGTTCGAGCGGATAGACCGTCCCGTTCATCGTGAACGTGCCCGAATTGTGGAAGAGCAAACCCTGCCAGGCGTCTGACGGCTGCACCCACTCGGTGCGGTCTGCTTCGTCCCCGAACGCCCCGCACGTACGGAGTTCCGGGAGTTGGGCCAGCGAGGCCTTGTGATAGCGGACCATACCAAGATTATGAAGTTCCGGCCGAGGTCGAAGCGAAATTACAGGCTCAAGTTCTTCAAAGTACCCATTATTTGCGCAAAAGTGTGCGCAATTTTAAGACTCCAACGGGACTCTTTCAGCTTCTACTGCGTCAGATTCGACCATGAGTTCTGAAAACCGGTCATTGCTTGATGAATCGCGCGGAACCAAAACGAAACGGGAGGAAGGGGTGGCCACAATGTCTCCATGCCTTTCCTGAATGTGCACAGCCTTTCACGAAGCGGCCTGACCGCTCTTGCCCTGTCGTCCCTGGTCTGCGCGGCGTCCGCCGATTCCTACCTGAGACCGAACATGTACGACTTCGACCAAAAGCGGAGCGCCCTCCCGAACGACGGGAAGTACTACTGCGTGCCGACGTCGTATTGCGACGTGTTCCAGTACATGGCGCATCACGGCATGCCCGGTCAAGACGGAAGCTTCGGAACCGGATACAACGATATGTCCTCGATGATTTTCACGATGGGCATCCTCATGGCGACCGATCCGAACAAGGGGACCAGCTTCTCGAACTCCTGGAACATCGGCAACTCGTGGATCTTCAACCACACGTCCAAGCTGGTCTATTGCTTCGGCTATGGGCCGGACTGGGACTGGGGCACGGGCACGATCAAGAACGTCCTCAAGACCGGAGGCGTGGTCGTCATCGGTCGCGGCAAGTACGAGTGGGACGGCAACGACTATGACCGTGTCGGAGGACATGCCGTGGTCCTCGTCGGCTACAACTATCCGAGTTCAGGCGGCAAAACGATCACGGTCTGCGATCCGAACGACGACGGGAACCTCAACAGCCAGAGCGGCTATGTCTATGTAAACAAAGCCACGACCAATCTGGCGATCGACACGGAAGACCACGGTGTGGTCACGCACGCTCGTTACACCTACAACGAAGGTTCGGGCAACGTCCGCTACATCGTCGACACCATGCACAACATGTTGCCGATGTACGCGGCGTGGCCCTATTCCGGCGGCCCGCAAGCGGGAACGAGCTTCAAGTTCTATTGGCCGTTCATTTACGCGAACGAACAACTGTCGAGAACGGACACGATCTCGATCCCGGACGTCCCTGTCGACTGGTGCCTCGACGCGGGCGAGGTCGGACTGTTCTACTTAACGGCCAACGGCGACGTGCACAAAGTCGACTTGGCGGAAGAGACCAACACCGTCATCGCGAACGTACCGGACGCGAAGAAGCTCGTCGTCGGAGGAAGCACGTGCGACATCTTCGTCTTGCGAAAACCCGTCCTTGGAGCCGACCAGATCGTCCTTGTCGACCGGGACACGGGCAAGAAGTCGTCCCGGACGACGCCTGCCAAAATGCTCGACCTCGATTGGGACGTACAAGGGAACGGTATCGCGATGATGTCGCAGGACGGCAGCACGATCTTCCGCTGCGACGAAAAACTCGGCCCGATCGTCACGGACAAGGTCTTGCAGATCTTCAGCGTCCCGCCGGACTCCATGGCGACCTTGCACTTCAAAGTCGACCATGTTTCGGGAGACGCGATCCTGGCGACGGAAGGCTCGACGACCTTTCAGCGCTTCCACCGCACCAAAGGAAAGTGGGTCGGACGGACAGTGAACTATCGAGGCACGGGCATCCAGTCGATCTTCCCAGGAGAGAGGGGATTGACGTTCGTCCAAGACGCCGGGAAGATCTGGACGCTGGACGCGAACGGCAATTACGTCAATACGGACTTCTCGGGCACGCCGGTCGAAGGGGACTTCCAGATCACGAGGTCGCTTGCAGCCTTCAAACCGGAAACCATGACCGGCCCAGGCTGGGACGACGTCCCGCCGGCACCGGGCGAAGAATAAGCACTGCAGAGCCGGTCGTTACGGGCCTTCAGGGTCGGCGTGGAGAGGACGCCGGCCCTTGACTCTGTCCGGCTCCTGTGTCAGCCTCTTTGGGTGCCCGTGTTCGAGTTCCGATGCCATGACTGTGGCAAGAAGTTCGCCCTTCTCGTCGGCATGACGGCCGAGGCCCACGACGACGTCTGTCCCCATTGCGGCGGCCGGTCGTTCTCCAAACTCGTGTCACGCTTTCGAAAGGGCCGGAGCGAAGACGACCGGGTCGAGGAACTCGCCGACCGCCTCGAGAGCGTCGGAGAACCGGACAGTCCGGCCGAAATGAGGACCATGGTCCGGGAAATGGGGAAAGCGATGGACGACGACATGAGCGACGAAATGGAGGAGATGTTCGAGGCCGACATGGAGGCGCCGGAAGAGGCGTGAAGCGGCTCGGACAGATCACGGTCGTCTGCGGAAGCATGTACGCCGGAAAGAGCGAAGAGCTGATACGGCTCGCACGCCGAGCCCTTTACGCGAAGAAGAAGGTGCAAGTGTTCAAGCCCGCGCTCGACGACCGTTACCACGCCCGGATGGTCGTCACCCACATGGACGTCAAGCACGAAGCCGTGCCGGTCAAGGACGTCGCCGAACTTCGGGCGGCGATCGAGCCGGACGTCGATGTCGTCTGTATCGAAGAAGCCCAGTTCTTCGATCGCTCGATCTCGGACCTGGCCGTGACCCTCGCCGACAACGGGGTCGAAGTCGTCCTTGCGGGCCTCGACCAAGACTTCCGCCGACAACCGTTCGGGCCGATGCCCGAGCTTTTGGCGCTCGCCGACGAGGTCGTCAAACTCCGCGCGATCTGTATGAAGTGCGGCCGCACGGCCAGCCACACCTATCGGCAAGTGGACGGACGCCCGGCCCACAAGGACGATCCTGTCGTCCTGATCGGAGCGACCGAACGTTACGAAGCCCGGTGCAGGAACTGCTACGAACTTCGCGGCGAACGGAAGAAGCGGTTGAGATAGCCCGTATCAGGGCGAGCCAAGGACAGAAGGAACGGGAACGGCCCGTGTGTATACTCGCCTCGACGGTCATGGGAACCTGGCGAGTGCTTTCCGCGTGTCTCGGAGCAATGGTCTGGGCGTCGGCAGACGCGCAACGCCCCGTCAACCTGCAGCGGGGAGTCGACGTAGGCGGGGGCAAGTCGTTCACGGAAGCGGGACGCCAGCTGTTCCTCCAAGCCGGTCGGAACGACGTCCGCGTCGAAGCCGTCGGTGACTCGATCGAGACTTGGTCGAACGGCAAACCCGGCGCGGTGGTCCGCGACGCCATGACCCTGCACGGGTTCATCGCCTTCCAAGTCCATACGATCGGCCAAGACGCCTCGAAGCTCGCGTCCGAGATCCGAGGGAAGAACGTCCGCCTGACCGACCTCACGCCGCAGGACAACACCCTGAGCGCTCGGGAAAAATCCGACGGTTGGCGCCTCCTTTGGGACGGAAAGACTGGCAAGGGATGGCGGGGCGCCAAGCTCCAAGGTTTCCCGACAAAGGGTTGGGAGATGAAGGACGGCGTCTTGAGCGTCCTTCCTTCGGGAGGAAAGGAGGCTGCTGCAGGCGGCGACATCGTGACGACAGCGCGGTACAGCGACTTCGAACTGCTTGTCGATTTCAGGATCACCGAGGGCGCCAACAGCGGGATCAAAGTGTTCTGCCAGCCTAATCTGGATCCTGTGACCGGGACCGGGGCGAAGGCGGACACCGGCTCGGCGATCGGACTCGAATACCAGATCCTGGACGATCTGCGTCACCCCGACGCCAAGCTTGGGAGGGACGGAAACCGGACGCTAGGATCGCTTTACGACCTTCTGACCGCCGGTCCTGCCAAACGGCCAGAGCCCGTCGGCGAATGGAACACGGCCCGCATCGTGTCCAAGGGACGGCACGTCGAGCACTGGCTCAACGGATCGAAGATCCTGGAATATGACCGTGGTTCGGAAGCCTTCTCGGCGGCCGTGTCGGCCAGTAAGTTCAAATCAATCCCAGGATTCGGGCTGTGGGCCGACGGCCACGTTCTCCTGCAGGACCATGGAGACCGCGTGTCGTTCAAGAACATCAAGATCCGCACGACGGAGGCATCGAAATGAAAGGAAAAGACACGCACGGCCGACTCGACCGACGCACGTTCCTTAAAGGGGCCCTCGCTCTGGGCGGGGCAGCCTCCACACCCGGCGTCTTCGGGGCGGTCAGCCGTCTCGGCCGAGTGTCCCCGAACGAAAAAGTCTCTCTCGCGTGCGTCGGCATCGGTAACCGGGGGTACGACGATCTTAAAGCTTTGATGGACACCGGCCTCGTCGACGTCGTGGCCCTCTGCGACACCGAGCTCGGCGGGCCGAGGACGGCTCGCGCCCTCGGCCTGTGCCCGCAAGCCGCCCGGTTCTTGGACTTCCGCGACATGTTCGACAAGGTCGGCAAGTCGATCGACGCTGTGTGCGTCGCCACGCCCGACCACTCCCACTTCGCCGTCACGATGCTCGCCGTCTCTCAAGGCAAACACGTGTACGTCGAGAAGCCTCTGGCCCATAGCTTCAAACAGATCGGTCTGCTGGCGGCCGCCGAAAAGCGGCACAAAGTCGCCTGCCAAATGGGGAACCAGGGGCATTCCGAGGCCAACTACTTCCAATTCAAGGCCTGGACCGAGGCAGGGATCATCAAGAACGTCACGAAGATCACGGCGTTCATGAACAGCCCGCGACGGTGGCACGGCAAAGTCTACGAGGGCTATTTGCCCGTCCAGACGCCGGCCGGCCCGATGGACTGGGACGCTTGGACCGCGACGGCTCGCGAACACCCGTACAACGAGGGCTACCTGAACGGGGATTGGCGGGCGTGGTTCGACTATGGGAACGGAGCTTTGGGGGACTGGGGCGCCCATATCTTCGACACGGCCCACGAATTCCTACACCTCGGACTGCCCGAAGAGGTCGACCCGGTCCGGATCGATGGGCACAGCCGCTTCATCTTCCCTCAGGCCACGACCTTAGCGTTCAAGTTTCCGCGACGGGGCTCGATGCCCCCGGTCGAGCTCACCTGGTACGACGGCGTCCAGAACATGCCGCCCTTGCCCGACGCCTTTGGAGGTTCGGTGGTGGACCCGAACATCCCGGCCCCGAGCAAGGGAACGATCGACGTCAAGAACCTGGCGCCTGGAAAGGTGATTTACGGCGAAGGCTTGACCTTCAAGGGCGGTTCGCACGCGTCGACTCTCGAGATCGTTCCCAAGGAGGCGGCCCGTGACCTGAAGCTACCGGACGTCCCCAAGACGACGTCGAACCACTTCTTGAACTTTGTCCGGGCGTGCCAGGGCGAAGAAAAGTGCCGTTCGAACTTCGCCGTAGCCGCACCGCTGTGCCAGGCGATGGCCGTCGGCATCATCGCGCAGCAGGTCGACGCGAAACTCAAGTTCGACCGACGTACAAAGCGCATCACCAACCACGCCTTGGCCGATTCCCTCCTCGACGGCCCACCCCCGCGAAAGGGTTGGGAGCAGTTCTACAAGCTTTGAACCGGGCGGAAAACGACAAAGGCGACGGGCCTGGTAGGGCCTGTCGCCTTTCGGACGTGCACCGTCCGGTTTGGATCGGTCGATCGTGGCGCTTCAGCGCGGGCGGACTTCGCGGATCCCGAGTTTTCCGATCAGTTCGCGGTACTTGACCACGTCCTTGGCCCGCAGATAGGCTTCGAGCCTGCGCCTCTTACCGACGAGCTTCAACAGGCCGGCCCGGCTGTGGAAATCCTTCTTGTTGACCTTGAGGTGCTCCGTGATCTGCTCGATCCTGGCCTGCAGAACGGCGATCTGGACCTCCGTCGAACCGGTGTCCCCGTCCTTTGTGGCGTAGGACTTGATCACGTTTTCCTTCTTCGTCTGCGGCAACGGCATGTCTGGTTTCAGGCTCCGGGTACTTGCCCCTGTCCGGGGCGCAACGGGGGATCATACCCGGACCGTCTTTCGGGCCACGGACCCTGCGAGGCTCCTAGCGTACAATGGCTGTCAGCGATGGACTGGGAGCGCCACGTTAAGAACATCACCCGTCGGGCCCTGTTCAAGGAAGTCGGCTACGGGATCGGAGGGCTGGCCCTTACCGGTCTTCTCGCGGAAGCCGCCCGCGCTTCGAGTCCGGGCTTTCGTGCCCTCGGACAAGAGCGCCACGACCCGATGGCGCCGAAGAAGCCGCACTTTCCTGCCAAAGCGAAGTCCGTCATCTACCTGTTCATGGCCGGGGCGCCCAGCCAGGTCGACCTCTTCGACCCCAAGCCGACCTTGACGAAGTACGACGGTCAGGACTGTCCTCCCGAACTCCTGAAGGGTGAACGGTTCGCCTTCATCCGCGGCACGCCCAAACTCATGGGCTCCCCTCACAAGTTCGCCCAAGCGGGGCAAAGCGGCCAATGGGTCAGTGAACTCCTCCCGCATTTCCGCGAGATCGCCGACGACGTCACGGTCGTCCGATCGGTCCACACGAGCCAGTTCAACCATGCTCCGGCCCAGATCTTCATGAACACAGGGTTCCAGATCCCCGGCCGGCCGAGCATGGGCGCGTGGCTCACCTACGGCCTCGGTTCTGAGTCCAAAGATCTGCCCGGCTATGTCGTCCTCATTTCTGGCGAGAACAACCCGGACGGCGGGAAGTGGTGCTATGGCAGCGGCTTCCTCCCGACCGTCTATCAAGGTGTCGAACTGCGTTCGAAAGGCGATCCCGTCCTGTTCGTCTCGAACCCGGAAGGCGTCTCGTCGGACGTCCGGCGCGACACCTTAGACGCCGTCCGCGACCTGAACCAAATGGAACACGCCCGGGTCCTCGACCCGGAGATCGAGACCCGGATCGCGCAGTACGAGCTGGCCTACCGGATGCAGACGAGCGTGCCCGAACTCACAGACATCTCGAAAGAGCCCGCCGAAGTCCACGAGATGTACGGGACGGAACCAGGCAAGAAGAGCTTTGCGAACAATTGCCTTCTGGCCCGCAGGCTCGTCGAACGGGGCGTCCGGTTCGTGCAGCTCTACCACCGGGGCTGGGACCACCACGGTACGGGGGACGGCAACGACATCGTGAAAGGGCTGCACAACCTGTGCGACCAGACCGACCGTGCCGCGGCCGCCTTGATCAAAGACCTCAAGCAGCGCGGCATGCTCGACGACACGATCGTCATCTGGGGCGGCGAGTTCGGCCGTACGCCCATGAACGAAGCCCGCGGGGGCGACATGCGGTTTAAGGGCCGAGACCATCACCCTCATGCCTTCACGATGTGGATGGCCGGAGGCGGGATCAAAGCCGGCACGTCGTACGGATCGACGGACGAACTCGGTTACACGATCGCCAGCGACCCGCTCGACGTGAACGACCTCCATGCCACGGTGCTGCACTTGATGGGAATGGACCACACACGGCTGACGTATCCGTTCCAGGGTCGCGAGTTCCGCTTGACCGACGTCGCAGGCCAGGTCGTGGAAGGCCTCCTGGCTTGACCCCTGGGGACCTTGAAACGGGCAAGGCACGGGACAAAGGCCGTGCCTCGGGCGACCGTGTGAACCGTCGCTACTTCGTGGGGGCCGTCACGGCCTTCGCGTTCATCGTCCACTTCACGTCGTCTTTCGGCTTGTTGCCGACGTACTGAAGGCCGTCCATGTGCGACTCCTCGTCGTTCCGTGTGAAGTTGCCTTGGAACTGCTGGGCAGGCATTCCGCGCAGGCGAAGATAGAGCTTGAACCGCTTGCCTTCATAGGTGCCGTACAGGTGTCCGCTCCGTCTTTCCCCAGTGTTGCCGACGACGGCCCCGGTCACGGTGCCGTTCTCCCGGACGCGGAGGATCAGGGTGCCGGCACCTTGGCCGGACACTTCCCACGTCCCGCTGTACATTCGGTCGGCGGCCGCGGCAAAGGCTGAAACGAGCGCAAGGGCGAAGGCGCCAAATGGGCGTTTGTTCATCGTATTCTCCTTAGGTCACTAAGTCGCCTGATTGCGGTCCGCCTGCCGGGACCCTCGCTTGAGCCCGGGCGACCCCACCCTCTTACCGACCCGGACCCCCCGCCTGCCAAAACCCGCTACACTAGGGCCACGCCCATGCGCCCCGAACTGTTCGAACTCCAAGACCGGTTCAACCGCCGAACGTTCCTCAAACGGACGGGCGGGGTCGGGCTCGCCGCGCTTGCCGCGATCCTCACCGACGAATCCTTGGCGGCGACGCTTCGGACGGGCGGCCCCGACGACGAGAAGCGGTTCGGCGGATTACCAGGCGTGCCTCATTTCGCGCCAAAGGCCAAGCGCGTCATCTACCTCTTCCAGAGCGGCGCGCCGAGCCAACTCGAACTCTTCGACTACAAACCGAAACTGGCCGAGCGACGTGGAGAGGACCTCCCGTCCAGCGTGCGCATGGGCCAGCGCCTGACCGGAATGACGAGCGGACAGGCAAAGTTCCCTGTCGCGCCGAGCGTCTTCAAGTTCAGCCAGCACGGCCAAGGTGGAGCCTGGTTCAGCGAACTGCTTCCCAACCTCGCCGCGTCTGCCGACGACATCTGTGTCGTCAAGTCGATGTTCACCGAGGCGATCAACCACGATCCTGCCGTCACGTTCCTCCAGACCGGGTTCCAACTCGCGGGACGGCCGAGCATCGGCGCATGGCTCAGCTACGGCCTCGGGACCCTCAACAACGACCTTCCCGCGTACGTCGTCCTCACCAGCATCGGGAGCGGCCGCAAGGACGACCAACCTCTTTACGACAGGCTCTGGGGAAGCGGCTTCCTCCCCACCGCCCACCAGGGTGTCAAGTTCCGCAACACGGGCGACCCCGTCCTCTTCCTCACCGACCCGCACGGTATCGACCGCGAGACCCGCCGCGAGATGCTCGACGACGTCATGGGGCTCAACCAGGAACGGAAGTCGGTCATGGGCGACCCCGAAATCGACACCCGGATCGCACAGTACGAACTCGCGTTCCGGATGCAGACCTCGGTCCCCGAGCTGCTCGACATCAAAAAAGAGCCCGCAGCCGTGCTTGAAATGTACGGGCCCGCCGTCACCAGGCCCGGATCCTTCGCCTACAACTGCCTGCTCGCCAGGCGGCTCGCCGAACGGGGAGTGCGGTTCGTGCAGCTCTACCACATGGGTTGGGACCACCATTTCAACCTGCCGAACGCGGTCAAGCTCCAGGCCGAGGACATCGACCAGCCCTCTGCGGCCCTCATCAAGGACCTCAAGCAGCGCGGGATGTTCGACGAGACGCTCATCGTCTGGGGCGGCGAGTTCGGCCGCACCGTCTACTCGCAAGGCGAGCTCAAGGAGACCGATTACGGCCGCGACCATCACCCGCGCAACTTCTGCGTCTGGCTCGCGGGCGGGGGCATCAAGGGCGGCGTATCGTACGGAGAGACCGACGACTTTTCCTACAACATCGCCGAAAACCCCGTCTCCGTCCACGACCTCCATGCGACCATGCTCCACTGCCTCGGCATCGACCACAAGCGCCTGACGTTCCTCTATCAGGGACGCGACTTCCGGTTGACGGACGTCTTCGGCGACGTCGTGACGGACTGGCTGCGCTAGGGCCCTCTCCTGTCGTCAAAGCGGTAACGGTGCTTCACGACGGAGAGGAGGCCTGCGCTTGCGCCACGACCGTCAGGGTCGAGGGTAACCGGAATCGACCGGAACGTCGGCTTGACGCGCTTTCAGTTCGGCCACTTGCCATGCGACGTAGCGCTTCCGCCACGCTTCGAAGCCGACGGGGTCCTTCTTGGCCCAGACCTCGGTGTTGCCGTATCTCTTGAGTTGGGCCGGGTTCGAGAGACCCTCCGGCATGTTCAGCGCGCCGAATCCTCCGCCTCGGTAGACGACGAACGAAACGTCGCTGTTCGCGGCGGTGTTCCCGTCTCGCCAGACGTTGATGTCAAAGTCACCTGTGCCGCTCGGGAAGTCCACGGTACAGGCCTCCTGGTTCGACCCGTCGAACGGGATCGCGACGACGGACAACTCGTTCGGGTTGGAGACCGCAATTCCGGCAATGTCGATCGTATAGGCCCCCGTGGCACCGGGAGTCACCGACCAGTTGCCCGTACCGATAGAGATGATGCCCCCACCACTGCCAAAGAAGCCGTACGCGATCGGCACCATGGCCGCCGTCGCACCGCCCGCATAGTCGTGGCGAGGGACCGCTCCCGTCGTCTTCAGCGAATCGGTGCCGGTGCCGATGACGGCCGAATTGTTGCTCGCCGTGTTCTGGCCCGAAATGGCCGTCCCCGAAGTCGAGGCGACTTCACCGAAGATGCCTGTCGTGGCCCCGGAGACCCCGATGTGCTTACCCCAGAGCGCCACGCCGCCCGTGGTCGATCTGTTGTAGAAAAGGCCGCCGACCGTGTTGCCCGTGGTGCTGAGCTGCTCGGCGACCATGGCGCGACCGCCGACACTTGAGCTCGTGAAGTAGCCACCGGCGCCAAGGCCCGACGCCGCGGAGTTCGAGCCGTAGACCGACACGCCGCTGGCCGTGCTCGACCGGACTCCTTGCAAGGATCCGGTTTCGCTGACCTGGACCCTCGCGAGGCTCGGAGGAGTCCCGGCTCCGAACCGCCCTGCGAGCGCATTGCCTGTGACGTTCGTGTGCCCGACCTCGGCGATGCCGGGAGACGTGGATTGCAGCGACACCGAGACGGCATAAGGTGCGACGAGTGCCGCGGCAGCCGTGGACGCAGCGACCGAGACGACGACAGTTTTCAAGTCCATCGTGGCCATATTGCCTTGAAGCGGCGCTCGTCAGCAAGCCACTGCACGGACGAAACCCCGTCTTCTGTTCGGCGGATTCGACACGTCCCTAGCTTCTTGTCAGGAGGGGCGCAACGTTTCCTTCCGGTTCAAAGGACGCACGGGCACATGCCGGGCCGGTCATGCAGCTTGGGCGGCCGCGGTCGCCCGGACCTATTCCGAAGTGAACGTCACGGAACCGAGCCCTTGCGCTTCGCACGCCGCTCCGACCATTCGGCCGATCAGCGGCACGACCTCGCCCCGGTCCGCGCGACCTAGCCACGGTACGCGCAAGACGTGGCTCACGCTGTCGGGATCTGGGCCGCAGATTTCGCGATAACCCCAGTCCAGATGGATCCGGAACGTCTCGCCCGCCCGTTCGTGCAACGCTGCGACCAATTGGGCGACGTGCGGCTCGAGTTCTTCCACGCTCTCGGCGTCCGATTCGCCGATGAAGAGGTTGCCGAACTGATCGGTCGCTTGCCATTCCATCGCCGGATTCTGGCAGAGGGTGGACCGACGGCACCGGACGGAGCCGAAGGCCGGAAGACTTCGGCTAAGACCCGTTAAGGAACGGTCAGCCCTTAATCAAGGGACTCTTAGGCAGTACAATCCCGCGCCATGCGGACAACGGCCGTACTCTGTCTTTCCCTGCTCGTCGGCGCGGCCCAAGCCCAAGACTTGAAGATCATGGACCTCAGCGTCTATTCGAAGCTGAAGTCCAACTTCCTCGGCCGCACTCAGGTCGAGACCGGGCTGTCCGCGAACCTCTGGAAACGCGACCGCTGGACCGTCAGCGCCAACGCCGGGTGGCAGCAGTCTTTGTCCGCCCCGAGGTTCCTTTCCCAGCCGGCGGCCTGGACCGCGGGCGTCAGCTTGAAATACCGGTTGACGGACGACGCCTTGGCGTTCACGGCCTACACGAAGACGAAGCACGACCTCTTCAAGACTTGGCAGCAGGAGACGGGCGTGTCCGCGACCTTGTGGAAGAAAGAGCGGATGTCCGTCGGCAGCAACATCGGTTACGTCCAGAACTACCCGTTCAAGAAGGACACGAACTCTTGGACGATCGGCATCCAGTTGAACGTTAAGATCTGACGCCGAAGCCTCGTCCCAAGCCCGACCTGGCGGTGCGTCCATAAGGACGCGCCGCCCGGTCTGTTTTCCGAGTGCCTTGGAACTTCGAAAGGCGGACGGCCGTTCCGGCGCTAGACGGCCCGATCGGCCGCCCGGAACATTCTATGAAGCACTTGCTGTCCGCCCTTGCCATCGCCGTCTTTGCAGCATCGGCCCATGCCGTCACGATCTGGGACGAGAGCGTCGACGGAGACCTTTCCGGCGACCGGAGCCTGCCGACCGATTTGACGTTCACTGTCGGTACGAACACTCTCATCGCGACATCGGTCCAAGGTGACCGTGAGTACGTCCATTTTCATTTGCCGACGGGCGCCGTCCTGAGCGAGCTTTGGTTGACGAGTTGGGTCGGTAACGACCAGATCGGTTTCATCGCGGTCCAAGAGGGCAGCGTCTTTACGGAACCGCCGACGAACACCGACGTCTCCAAACTCCTCGGTTACTCGCACATGGGGCCGGGCGCTGGGAACCTGGGACAAGACATCCTTCCGGCTATCGGTCAAGGCCCTGGTTCGATCGGATTCGTCCCGCCGTTGACAGGGAGCGACTACACGTTCTGGATCCAACAGACTGGAGCGAACGCTGTCACGTACTCGCTGGATTATGTGGTGACCCCTGAACCGGCGTCACTCGTCGTCTTCGCCGCATTGGGCGCTGTCGCGGTCGGACGCAGACGGCGCGTCCGTGCGTGACGGCCGAATGACGGAGGCCCCGTAGCGCTCGGCCACGAGGCGGGCCGCGATCGGGTCGACGTTGGCAAGGGTCGCAAGCGCGTCGGTCACGGCGCAACTCGTCCCGATGGCCGTCGTTTGCCGGCCGTGGGTCAGGGCCCGACCGGTGCGAGGGTCGACGACGTGAGAATAGGTGACCCCTTCGTGCTCGAACGACTGGACCGAGCCACCGCTGGTCGAGACCGCGCGATGGGCCAACGTCACGACGTCCAGCCCTTCCTCGTCGAGGGCGACCCGCCAACCCCCGGTCCCGGGCGGCGCACCGGAGACGGCAAGGTCTCCGCCCGCTTCGACCATGGCCGAACGCGAGCCGCACCTTGTCAGTTCCGCCAGGGCCTGGTCGCACGCGTAGCCCTTTCCGATGGCACCGAGGTCCAATCGGGTGCCGGGGTCGAGGGCGACCGTCCGGGACCGCGCGTCCAACCGCATCCGGTTTGGCCCGACCATGCGGTTGGCAGTGTCGATTTTTCTAAGGGAAGGCGGCTTGCCGGTCCGAAGGGCGGCGCGCCACAGGTGCGTCGCGGGCGCGGCAGTGACGTCGAAGGCCCCGTCGCTGGCGAGGGCGAGGTCATGGGCGAGCGACAAGACGTCGAAAAGGTCTTGGCTCACAGAGACAGGCCCTTCGCCCGCCCGGGCGACGAGGAGGCCCAGCTCGCTCGTCTGAATGAAGTCGCTCATCGTCTGGTCGAGCCCGGCGAACCGGGCAAAGGCCCGTCTGCCCCTGTTTTCAGCGACAGAACGGTCGGGAGCGAATAGGGTAATACGGACGGCGACCCCCATGTGCATCTGCGAGAACGTGAAACGCGCCCGTCCATCCGCATCAGCCATGTTCAAGTTCCTCGCCTTCTCATTCTGCCTCGCACCAGCCGTCATGAGCCAAGCCCAAGAGACGTCCTTCGAAGAGTCGCTTCCTGACCAATTGGTCAAGTTTAAGATGGTCAAGGTCCCGGACGGCCAGATCACGGTCGGAGGCAAGGCCCACGAGATCAAGGGGATCTACATGAGCGAGACCGAGATCCCGTTCGAGGTCTTCGACGTCTGGACGCTCCGATTGGACCTTTCCGAATCCGACCAGGCAGCCGGAGTCGACGCCACGTCCCGTCCCAGCAAGCCCTACGCGGCGATCTTCATCAATTTCGGCCATCACGGCTTCCCTGCGATCTGCATGTCCTTCAAAAACGCGAACGACTTCTGTGCGTGGCTCTCGAAAAAGACGGGCAAGACGTACCGCCTGCCGACGGAAGCCGAATGGGAGTACGCCTGCCGCGCCGGCAGCGACGCGGTGCCGGACCTGGAGGAGAACGCTTGGCACTGGCAGAACGCCGACGACACCACCCATAAGGTGGGGACGAAGAAGCCCAACGCTTGGGGCCTTTTCGACATGCTCGGGAACGCGGCCGAGTGGTGTTCGTCCGAGGACGGTAAGCACGTGATCCGCGGCGGGTCGTGGAAGACGAAGGCGAAAGACCTCACATTTTCCTGGCGCGAGACCGAATCGCCCAAGTGGAACGAAGCCGACCCTCAACTTCCGAAAAGCAAGTGGTGGTTGGCCAACGGCCAGTTCGTCGGACTGAGGCTCGTGTGCGAGGAGAAAAGGTAAAACTCGGTTCAACCGCATGATCACCCGCAGAGACTTTATGAAAAAGACCGCAGCGACCACCGCCGTCCTGGCCGCCCCGGGAGCCTTCGCCGTGACACAGGACAGCCCGTCTCTCAAGGTCGGCCTCATCGGATGCGGAGGTCGCGGGACCGGCGCGGCGATGGATTCCTTCCATGCGGCCCAAGGCGTCGTGCTCTGGGCTATGGGCGACGTCTTCGAAGACCACTTGAAGGGTAGCGCCGACAACCTTAAGAAAGAACTGAAGGACTCGTTCAAGGTCACGGCCGACCGCAGCTTCGTGGGATTCGACGCCTATCAGAAGGTGATCGCGAGCGGTGTCGACGTCGTCATCCTGACGACGCCGCCCGCCTTCCGTCCGGTCCATCTGGCTGCGGCCGTCGACGCGGGTAAGCACGTCTTCATGGAGAAGCCCGTCGCGGTGGACCCGTCCGGGATCCGGTCGGTCATCGAGTCGGCCAAAAAGGCGGACACGAAGGGGCTCAACATCGTCGCGGGAACGCAGCGGCGCCACGACGTGGCTTACCGCGAGTGCATGCAGAAAATCCACGACGGCGCGCTGGGCGAGGTCGTGGCCGCCTATGCGTACTGGAACCAGGGCGGACTTTGGATGAACCCGCGTCAAGAGAAGTGGAGCGACATGGAGTGGCAGCTCCGCAACTGGCTGTACTTCACCTGGTTGAGCGGCGACCATATCTGCGAACAACACATCCACAACATGGACGTGATCAACTGGGCGATGAAGGGACACCCGGTCAAGGCCAACTGCCTCGCGGGCCGGCAAGTCCGGACGGATCCTGCCTATGGCCACATTTTCGACCACTTCGCGACCGAATACGAGTATGCGAACGGCATGAAGATGGTCAGCATGTGCCGCCAGATCGACGGTACGGCGAGCCGGGTGGCCGAGCACATCGTCGGGACGAAGGGTTCTTCGAACGCCAACACGTCCATTAAGGGCGAGAACTCCTGGCGCTTCGAAGGCGACCGTCCGAACCCCTACGTGGTCGAACATACGCACCTGATCGAAGCGATCCGGAGCGGCAAGCGCATCAACGAGGGCGTGCAGGTCGCCGAAAGCACGATGACGGCGATCCTGGGCCGCATCGCCGGATACACGGGACAAGAAGTCACGTGGGACGACGCGATGAAGCTCGATATGAACCTGATGCCCGAGAAGCTCGAGTTCGGCCACCTTGGCGTGCCGCCGGTCGCGATGCCGGGCCAGACGAAACTAGCCTGACGCGATGGGCGTCAGCCGCCGAGACGTCCTGAAAGGCGCGGCCGCCGTGAGCGCGGCCGGCCTGACGGGCGTCGCCTTTTCCGCGACCAAAGAGGAACCGATGAACGAACAGTTCAAGATGAAGTTTGCGCCGCACTTCGGCATGTTCGCCCAATCGGCGGGCAACGACGCCGTAGAGCAGTTGAAGTTCGCCGCCGGCGAAGGGTTCCACGCCTGGGAGGACAACGGTATGGCAGGGCGGCCCGCCGCCGAACAGGAGCGGATCGCCCAGGCCATGGTCAAACTGCAAATGACCATGGGCGTGTTCGTCGTAAGCATGGACACGGCGTGGTCGCCGACACTGACGACCGGGGCGAAGGAACACCTCGACAAGTTCTTGGCGGACTGTAAGGCGGCGGTCGACGTCGCCAAGAGGGTCAACGCGAAGTGGATGACGGTCGTCCCAGGCACGTTCGCCGAGCGGCTCGAAACGGGCTATCAAACGGCCAACGTCGTCGATGCCCTTCGCCGTGCCTGCGACGTTTTCGAACCTCACGGGCTCGTCATGGTCCTCGAATCGCTGAATCCTTGGCGCGACCATCCCGGGCTGTTCCTCAGCAAGATCCCACAAGCCTTCGAGGTTTGCCGGGCCGTGGACTCCCCCTCCTGCAAAATCTTGTTCGACATGTACCACCAGCAGATCACCGAGGGGAACATCATCCCGAACATCGACCTCGCCTGGTCGGAAACGGCGTACTTCCAAATCGGGGACAATCCGGGCCGGAACGAACCGACCACGGGCGAAATGAACTACAAGAACATCTTCGCGCACATCCACGGCAAAGGGTTCCAGGGCATTCTGGGGATGGAGCACGGCAACAGCGCGTCCGGCAAAGAAGGCGAACGAAAGGTGATCGACGCCTATCGGTCCTGCGAAGCGTTCTGACCGACGGCTTCATTCCTCAGGGGCTGGGGCCGGCGCGGGCTTCGGAGTCGATACGGCGACGAGGATCCCGCCTCCGACCATCGCTTCGTAGATCGACTTCATCAGGGCCGACCTTGCGCGATATTGGTCATGGGCGTTCCCGATCTCGACGAAGATCTTAAAGACCATGTGACCGTCGACCATTTCGCGCCACCGGATCACGGGCCGGGCGAGTTCGTGCTGGCCGCTATACTCCGCCTGGACACGGGCTGCGGCCGTGCCCAACAGGCTTTCGGCCCGCGATAGGTCCGCTCCGAACGGGATCCGTCCTTGGACGTCGAGGACGTACAGCATCTGGTTCCGGGTCAGATTGATGACCATCTGCTTGGACAACTGGTTGTTCGGCACGACCAAAAGGCTCCCGTCCCATTGCCGGATTCCGGTCGTCCTCCAGCCGACCGACTCGATCAAACCCTCTTCACCCGTTGGGAGCCGTACGGTATCGCCCAGCCCGATGCTCGAGTCGAGGTTGATCATCAAGCCTGAGAAGACGTTCGAGAGGCTCTCCTGGAGCGCCAGGCCGATGATGACGCCACCGACCGCACCGCCGGCCAACAGGGGAGTGACGTCGAGTCCGGACGCCCTCATCGCAAGCAACATGCCGACCGAGAAGGCAAAGCCTGAGACCAGCTTCTGGGACAGCGCGAGCCGATCGATGTGGGCCGAATCTTTCGCGTCCCGTCTCGCCGATTCGAGGCGACTCTTCGTGAACCAATGGACCGCATAGGCGAGCAAGCCGATCCACACGACGGTCAACACACGTTCGACGGCCGCGACGGTCGCGGCGTGGACCGACTCGAACTGCCTTACTGCCGCATCCGCCGACGAGAGAAGCACTCCGCCGACGAGAAGCGACAAGACGGGGCCGCGGGAAGCGACCGCGAACGGGACCCCGTTCGTTACAGGTCGGGCGTACAGGACACCGACGAGGATCCTTAGGACGATGGCGGCAAGGGCACCTAAACCCAAGGCGACCGCGGCTTCGAACCAATTGTGATAGGGCCGCGCGGCTTCGGGCAGGAACCACTCCATCGGCCGAGGCTACCAGGCCGTCCGGATCGGAGGCGGTTCAAAGAACTTCCGGGGCAATGCCGCTTGGGACCGGAGAGTGCGACGGGCCGGGCAGAGGGCCGTCGCCCGGCTGACGTCGCGGTTCGGGGGAGGTGAGATATCGTTCGTTCGTGGTGCCCCGGTCAGTCCACGACCTTTGTTCTTGATTATGGAGAGATTCGTGCAGTCAAAGAGGGGCCGGCGCGACTTTTTACGTCTTTCTTATCGGCTTGAACCTGGACGGCGGTGCCGAAAGTCCGCCAAGAGGCGACGGCCGTGCCGGCAGCGACTTCGGAGCGAAGACGGCGTTTGAGAAGGCATGGCCACCAGCTCAGGGATCGTCGCACTCACCTTGTCGGACGAACCGATCACCCGCCCCCGCCCCGAGCCGCTCGCGGAAGTCGGACTTGAAGGGAAAAGGATCCTCGTCACGGGCGGGACGACCGGGATCGGACGGGCGACAGCGGTCCGGTTGGCCGAAAAGGGGGCGAGGGTGTTCGTCTTCGGCCGGCACCGCCAGGAGCTTGACGACGCTCTGGCAGCGATCCATGCACGCACAGGCGCCACCGCCTTGGGAACGACGGCCGACCAGACCCGAAAGGCGGACTTGGACCACGTGTTCGATCAGGTCGACCGAGAGTTCGGCGGCCTGGACGTCCTGATCAACAATGCGGGCATCGGTGGATCGGGCCTCATGGAGTCGGACTACGCCGAATGGGAATACCTTCTTCAGACCAATGTCCTGGGACACATGGCGTGCGCCAAGAAGGCGGTCGAGCGAATGACGGCCGGAGGCGGAGGACACATCGTCCACGTCGGATCGCTCAGCGCGGACGCGCGCGATCCGGGGGACCAGGTTTATTCCGCGACCAAGGCTGCGATCCAGGCCTTCTCTCAGTCGCTCCGCAAGTCCCTGGCCCGACAGGGGATCAAAGTAAGCCTGATCGAGCCGGGGTCGGTCGGCACCGACATGGTCGCCGATCGAATCCCCCCGTCGGAACAGCGCCAGAAAGAGGACCGGAACGAGATGTTGATGGCCGAGGACATCGCAGACGCGATCGTCACCGTCCTCACTCGACCAGGACGAGTGACGATAGACCTCATGAGGGTCACACCGACGATGCTGCCGGAATAGCGTCGATCCGGGTCGCCGTAGGCCGCGGGGAGAGGACGACTTCGACCGCCAACCGCTCGAGCGGATCGGGATATCGGACCGTCGCGCGCGGCAACCGCGTACAAGCCCAACCCGGAGGGTCCTGGAACGTCTCAAGCAAGCACGGATGGATGTACGCTTTTCGGCAGACCGCAGCCGTGTTCCCAAGGAGGTCAGCTACCGCTTTGACCACCGAAGTCACGACGACCCGGCCGCTTACGGTGGCTTCGCGGATGAGCCGCAGAGCTTCGAGGGTTCCGGCCCACGTTCTGAAGTCCTTCGCCGTGAACGGCGCGGCCGTCACCTCTTGAAGGTAAGCGTTGACGTCGGTGGACGTCACTTCCGCAGGCTCGCCGTCGTCCCCGATGAACTGGAACAGGGCCTGACCTGGCAGGGACTGACATTTGCGGACGAGACGCGCCAACCTTCGGTCGCGGTGCTCGATCTCATGGAACCGACCGCTCTTCCCTCGAAACCGGAACCGCAGGACCACGCTGCCCGCTTCGAGTTCGTCCGAAGAGAGCGTGGTAAGCCCATGGGAGCCGTTCGACTCGGCGTACCGCTTGTTCCCGACTCGGATCTGGGTCACTTCAAGGAGCTTGACGACCAATGCGACGACCTTTCGCTTGGGCAACCCGTGAGACGAGAGGTCGCGCTCTACGGCGGCACGGATGTCGGGAAGGGCGAGGCCGAACTCTCTCAGCCGCAGGAACTTCGCTTCGTCTCGGACGTTGCGCCACGAAGGGTGATAGACGGATTGCTTCCGGCCTTTCGCGTCCCGGCCCGTCGCCTGCACGTGCCCGTTCGCGCGCGGACAGATCCACACGTCGGTCCATGCGGGAGGCACGGCCAACGACCGGATCCGCCTCAAGGTCTTGGAGTCCTTCACGGGCCTTCCGTCTGCGGTCCTGTACGAAAAACCCCGACCTGCCCTTCGCCTTGAAAGCCCGGGGGAAGAGTCGGAAGTGTAGACGAGTCCTGCCGTTCGGGCGTCTTCCATCGGTTCGAGACATGTCATGGTCGGCCCTCTTTCTCGTCCTGGAAGGCAAGGGGTCACAAATCTCGGGACGATCGTCCTCGAACTGCGGGACAAAGGACGGTCGTTCTGATTGTTCTTCTATGCAGCGGCCTCGTCCTCTTGCCAGGACTTGATTCAAGCGTCCGTCTCACGAGTCACCTGGGTTTCCGGCTTCACCGGCGCCCTGGAGAGGAACAAGGAATGAGAGTCTTCTTCAAACGACGCCGCCGAGGCGGCCGTGCCGTGCGCATCCTGTGGGCGTTCGCCGTCTTGACACCCTGCGCCGCTTTCGCCCAAGACCCTGGTACGATCCTGCCAGGAAGTGGCCCCGAACCGACGGTCCAAACGACTTTCTACGGCCCCAGCGGGCTCATCCGTGTGCCGACGGCATACACCGCGCTCCGTGGCGACGCCCGGCTGGGAACGGCGTTCGAAAACGGTCGGCGATCGATCGTCGGCAACTACGGCGTCTACACGGACATCGAAGTCGGCGGCGGATGGATCGAACGGGACGGGCGCGACGGCAAAGCCGTCGCGAACGGAAAGGTCCGGATCCAGGCTGCCAATTTCCGGAACGTCGACATCGGAATCGGCGTCGTCGACGCTTTCGACGCCGTCGACCAAAGCGTCTACGTCATCGGCTCCGTCGACCTCATCCCTCCTCCCGTCGATGCGGGTCAATTGGGGCGGAGCATCGGACTGAAAGCCCACCTCGGATACGGTAGCGGCGTGTTCAACGACCACATCATCGGAGGGGGCGAACTCGTGCTTTCCCGAGACTTCAGCGTGATCGGTGAATACGACGGCGACCAGGCCAATTTTGCGCTACGTTTCTCTCGGGCGACGACCTTCTCCGTCCAGGCTGGCGTGACAGGTAAACGGCTGTTCGTCGGATTCACGGCCGGCACACGTTTCTGACGACGCGCCGGTGCCGACCCGCCAACGTGTAAAGTCGGGGCATGGCTTGGCTGACCCAGGATGCCTCCGACTTTTTCGCGGAACTTGAACTGAACAACGACCGCGACTGGTTCGCTGCCAACAAAAAGCGGTACGAAGCCACCGTCAAAGGGCCACTGTTAGCCCTTGCCGAAGAGATGATCCCGAGGATGAAGGCGCTCGATCCGGCGATCGACATGGCGCCGAAGGACGCCGTGTTCCGCATCTATCGGGACACGCGGTTCAGTAAGGACAAGCGTCCTTATAAGACGAACGCCGGACTCTCGATCTCGAGCGGTGGCAAAACGGGGAACGGGCGGCCCGGACTCTACATGCAATTGGACGCCCGTTCCATGGGCGTCGCCAGTGGCCATTACTTCCTCGAGCCGCCGCAGATCCTTGCCGTGAGGAGGCACATCGCGGCCCATGCCGACGACTTCCGGCGTCTGGCCGCCGACTCTGACTTCGTCCGGGTCTTCGGATCCCTCAAAGGCGAGACGAACAAAGTCCTTCCGTCCGAGTTCCGGGCAGCCGCGGCGGACCTTCCCGTCCTCTTCCACAAGCAGTTCTATACGTGGGCCGAATACGCCGTCGACGAAGCGCTACGGGACGATCTCCCGGACTTCTTGATGCGGCATGCCAAGGCGGCTTGGCCCATGAACGAGTTCTTGACCCGTGCCCTCTAGACTCTGAACGCGGTCAACGGAACTTTGGCGGACCTGTCCGGTCGTCCGGAAAGCCAAACCACTCGTCGACCTTGTCAGCGTCATAGAACGTCAGCCAAGACTGTCTCGGTAACCCGGCCCCCTGAAGGACGGACTTGACTTCGTCAAGCCGTTCAAGGCTCTCGATCGCAACGTCGATGCGGGAGTGATCCGGCCAGGTCTGGGATCCTGTGACGCCTCCAAGTCCACGTGTGGTCAGATCGATGTCCAGTCGGTCTTCGATGGCCGAACGAAGTCCAATATCGTCGAACCTCGGAAGGATCAAGGTTGCGAACGTCTCCTTGAAACGGCTGAACCTGCAAGACGCAAAGAGCCTGTCTTGAAACTGAGCGTTCGAAAGTTGCGGGTCACGCGTGTTCAGCACGATCGTGCCGCCACCCGGGTGCTCGGCCCTCATCAAGGCGCACTTCTCCGAGCGGTTCCGAGACCAGGGGACGTCCGGTCTCGTCCTCAATTGCGCCGCGACTTGCCTGTCAAAGTCTTCTACAGCGCTGCTCGTCCACGATCCGCCCTTGCCGACGGAAGTCGACGGTCTACCCATCCACGCCCACTTGTCCAGCCGCTCTTCTCCGAAAAGCACCTCGCTCCATACGACGAATTCGGCACCGAGAGCATCGGGGCCGGGCTTACTCAAAAGCGGGAAGACCAAGCCTACTTCGACGCGGCCTTGAGGCCCCAGAGAAGTCTTGGCACCGATCGCCTTGGGCCTCGATCCCAACTTCGACGCCACCAATTGGTGCGCCTCTTCCATCGGCGCCGAGGGTCGGTACGCGCAGAACCGCCATCCCGGGAGTCCTGGTGCCCTGCCCACCATCTCTTCGACGAACGGCCGAAGCCCCATTTCGGATTCCGGTGTCAAGGCGAGCGTCTTGACGGCGGTCGGCGAGACCTCGAACATGATCCCGGGAGAAACGGCCGAGAGGCACTGGACAAACTCATCGATCTTCGGACGCCCTTGTGAGAATTCAAGGGCGAAGTCAGCCTCGAAAGATCGCCAGAACCGATCGACCTTGTCGAGCCAGTCCTGCTTGGTGCGCCGATCGTCCGGATGCTCGGGATCAAGGGTCAGCCAACGCAAGTCGACCGATCATACTCTGGAATCTAGCGACCGCGATCAAGCGTTCAGGTTCGAGAACTTAGCAGTTCTTCGATTCGTTCCAGCCTCTCTTTCGTGTCGTCGTCCGTGTCCTTCGATTCCGGACTTCCCTTGTGGACGAGGTTGGCGGTCAAGGCCACGAACGTCAGCAACTGCAGGAATTCGGACTGCCAGTTCTCCATCGTCTGGGACAACCAGTGCCAAACGTATCCGGAGTCTCCGAGAACGGTCAGGGGCTGACCGTGGGCGGACTGTTCAGCGGCGAAGTCCTTCCATCCGGCATACGTCTGCAATATCCAGGCGACTCCGAAAGCGACGCCCAGAACGATGCTAAGCCCGTACGGCCCGAGCGGGTAGGTGCGTGGGCGGTCCTTGGTCATCGCTCGCTAAGACGCCGTCTCACACCTGCATGTTTCTCAAAGGACTTACCCTTGCGCTTCCGCGAATGAAGCCTTACCGAAATCTTGCGACTGGTCCGACAATCTGTCGCGGTCCTTAGGTTCCGAAGCGAGCTATGTGGAGCGGACGGACTACCCGTCCAAGGTGGACACCCATGCCAGTCAAATCAATGGAGGACCTCTATGTCGAAAGCCTGCGCGACCTGTACAGCGCCGAATCCCAACTCGTCAAAGCCTTGCCCAAAGTCGCGGACACCGTTTCGGACCCGAAACTTCGGGACACGGTCTTGGCGCACTTGGAGGTGACCAAGGGTCAGAAGGTGCGCCTCGAACAGATCTTCGCGGAATTGGGAGAAGATCCTGAAGGTCACGAGTGCGCCGCTATGAAAGGACTCATCAAGGAAGCGGACGAACTGATGGGCGACGTCAAAGATCCCGAAGTCTTAGACGCCGCACTGATCGGTGCCGCCCAAAAGGTCGAACACTACGAAATGTCAGGCTATGGGACGGCGCGGACGTTTGCACAGATGCTGGGCCATGACGGGCATGCCGATCTCCTCCAGTCGACGCTGGACGAAGAAAAAGAGGCCGATTCCGTCTTGACCCGGATCGCCACCAACGGCGTCAACCGCCGCGCGAAAGCCGAGTCTTCCCGATAGGCGTCGGGCCGGCCCGGGACACGCTCTACAAGTGGGGCACCGTTCCGGGCCGCTCGACGCTCAATCCGTGCTGACAGGACGCGTATACTCGCGCGCATGGTCAAGGGGCTCCTCGTCGGGTTGACTCTTCTCGTTTCCGTGCTGGCGGCCGACTTTAGCGGGACGTACGAAGCAAAGGACGGTGGGGACACGGTCAGCCTGAAGCTCGAACAACAAGGTACGACGTTGACGGGCACGGCGAAGTCGGGCGACGGAGACCTTCGCCTGTCAGGTACCGTCAACGGTGACGAGGCGACAGGGACGGTGACGGTCGAAGGTGTCCCCGTCAAATTGTCGTTCAAGATGAAGCTGACAGGCGACTCTCTCGATGTCGCGTTAGCCGCCGGCAACGACTTCTCCGACGCCGACCACATCGTTTTCAAGAGGAAGCCCGCCTCGCCGGGACCGGCCAAAGACGAAACTCGGCAAGATCCTTCGGCCTTCCGCAAAGAGGCGGTCGGCGTCTTGAAGGAGGGCAAAGAGTACACGCACGCCAGCGGCGGAAAGCTCCGCTATCCCAGCGACTGGAACCTGAAAGAAGAGGAGTCGTTCCTTCGTTTGACGCCTCCCGACGCGAAGGAGGGCGAGCTCGTCGTCGTCGTCGCCGAAAGTGCCGAAGGCGCGACCGATCCCGGCTCGGCCGAAGTCTTGTCGTACCTGGACGGCCAGGTCGCCGAATTCATGCCGGACGCGAAGCGGGACGGCAAAGTCGAGCCTTGTGCGTCGGGGACGGGGAAAGGGGCCGTCGTATCGTGGATCGGCAGCGTCGAGGGACGGCGCGTTTTCGTCCGCGCCTATGTGACCATCGTCAAAGGCCACGGCGTCGCGGTCGTGGCGCTCGGGCCGAAGGAAGTCGTACTCGCCCGGGACAAGAAGCTCAGAGAGATCCTCTTGTCCGTCGGCTGGGGACAGGGAAAAGTAGACAACACGCTTGTCGGCGTTTGGAACCACTGGGGGTACTCCGGCACAAGCGACGGCAAATACGGCCGAGAGGAAAAGGTCAAGGTCGAACTCCGGGCCGATGGAAGCTTCACGTATCAGAACGACTCAGAGACCAACATCAGCGGGGGCGGGACGGACCAAGGCGGCAACTCGACCTGGGTCGGCGGAATGTCGTCGCGACGGGGCAACGGCTGGAACGGGACGTGGACCGCGGACGGCACCGTGGTCACCCTGACGTTCGAAGACGGGACGTCAGAGAGCTTCCGTTACCGTTTCGAACAGCAAGGGCAGAACACGTTTCTCGTGACGGAGCCCGCAAACGGCGGCAAGGGCAAGATGGAGTGGAGCAGGGCCGGACTCTGAAGACGGTCGTCGTCCGTGTCACCATGGGCCCGTGCCGGAACTGCCTGAAGTCGAGACCGTCCGACGGGTGATCGAGCGGGCCCTCTTAGGGAAACGGATCGCCGTTGCCGACGTCGTCCCGGACGAAATCGTGCTGGAGGGTGTGCCCGCGGAAGTCGTCCAGGCCGCGGTCGTCGGTTCGACCGTCAAGCGCGTGGGTCGGCGGGGGAAGTACTGGTGGCTCGAGTTCGACCGGACGCCGTGGCTTTTCGGGCACTTGGGGATGGCGGGTTGGGTCCGGGACGTCACGCCCGCCGGGCACGACCGTCACCGAGTCGAGACCCGTCTGCGGGAACATGGTGCGGCACCTTTGGACGACGAATCGGGCCGACCACGGTTCCTCAAGATCCTCTTGGAATCGGAATCCGGCGACCGCATCGCAATGACGGACGGGCGGCGGCTTTCGCGACTTTGGTTGGCGGATTCGGCCGACGAAGGGGTCAAAGGCCTGGGCCCGGACATGTTGGACCAACCTTGGTCGGCGGGACCGCTGGCCGACAGGCTCCGTGGACGGTCGGCTCCGATCAAAGCCCTTCTCCTTGACCAGCGGTTGTTCGCCGGCGTCGGCAACTGGATCGCCGACGAAGTGCTCTATCAGGCCAAGATCGCACCCCAACGGCCAGCGGGGAGCCTGTCTCCGAAAGAGTTGAAGACCCTGATCGGGAAGCTCGCCGGCATACTCGAGACTTCGGTGAACGTCGACGCCGACGCGTCCAAGTACCCCTCGGACTGGCTGTTCAACCACAGGTGGGGCGGAGCAAAAGGGGTCGAACACATCCACGGGCGTCCGATCGTCCGAGAGCAAGTGGGCGGTCGCACGACCGCATGGGTCCCTTCCGTTCAGAAGTGAACACCGATCTCGCGCAGCAGCATTTGGCCTTGCTCGCCGCACCGCTGAACGACGCCTGCAATCCCCTCCTGAGTCTCGATCTCGTGGAAGAACACGGGCTGACCGTCTCGGCAAGCCCAACCGACCTGCCGCGCCGGGACGCCCATCATCAACGCGTTGGCCGGAACGTCTTTGGTCACCACGGCCCCGGCCGCGATCAGGCAGCGTTCCCCTAATGTCACTCCGCAGACGATCGTCGCGTTCGCCCCGATCGACGCGCCGCGCTTCACGGTGGTCGCCAGGTAGTGCTCTGACGTCGCCCGCGGATACTCGCACCTCGGGATCAAAACGTTCGTGAACACCATGCTCGGCCCACAGAACACATAGTCCTCAAGGACGACGCCCTCATAGAGCGACACGTTGTTCTGGATCTTGCAGTTGTCGCCGACCACGACGTTGTTCATGACGACGACGTTCTGTCCCAAGACACAGTCTCTTCCGATCTTGGCCTTGGGGAGCACATGGCTGAAGTGCCAGATCTTCGTCCCTTCTCCGATCTGAGCCCCGTCGTCAACGAAAGCGGAATCGTGGACGGTGTAACCTCGGTCTTCAGCAGTCGCGCTCATAGCGCGATTCTAGCTGGACGGCGGCCGGCCCCCGCGGGCCGGTCGTCCAAGAAAACGGGAGAACGGTATGGCGCATCGCCGGAAGACGTGGAAGGAAAAGATGGACAACGGTCGGGTTCCAGAGGTCGAGACCCTCAAGGCACCTTTCGCAGGCGCACCCGCCGGGGCGCTGATGCTCGTGTCCACGCCCAAAGAGGTCGATACCGCGATCCGGGCAATACCCAGGGGGACGTCGGTCACGGTCGCCGAATTGCGCCGCTCGCTCGCCCGAAGCCACGGCGCCGCAACGTCATGCCCGACGTCGACGTCGATCTTCGTGCGGATCTGTGCCGAGTGCGCGTTGGAAGACCTCGCGTCCGGCGCACGGCTCGAAGAGGTCGCCCCGTTCTGGCGCGTCGTCGACGCGAAGAGCCCGATCGCGGGGCGCCTCTCCTGCGGGGTCGAGAAGGTCCGCGAACTCCGGACGTCCGAGGGGCTCGAACCTTAGACGCCGAGCGCCGACGTGTCTGCGGAAAGGGTCGCGAACTGGTCGGACGGGAACGCCCTTTCCAAGATCCGGACGACCTCCAGGCCGTTGACCCCGTCGGAAACGGGCCTCTTGCCTTCGGCGCAACACTCGAGGAAGTGCTTCATCTCCAGCGTCAGCGGCTGACCTGCCCCTTCGAACACGACCGTCTCACCGTCGTTCCGGTTCGAAAGGTCGGGGTTGATCCCCTTGTCGTGGAGCGTCACCGTCTGGGTCGTCTCGTCGTAGACCAGCATGCCCTTCTCGCCGATGACGGTCAGACGGCGCTGCATCGTCGGCCACAGCCAAGACGAATGGATGTTGCCGACCACGCCGTCTTCGAACTGGAGGGTCAAACGGACGTCGTCTTCGATCGTCGGTTGAAGGACGCATTGGGCCGTGGCCGTCACGTTCTCCGGAGCGGCACCCGCCAGGTGGACGCAGACAGCGACGTCGTGCACCCCGAGGCTCCAGAGCACGTTTTCGACCTTGCGGGCCCGACCCAGGTTCAAACGGGAGTGGTTGAACGAATGGACTTTGCCGAGCCGGCCCGAAGAGACGTAGTCTTTGATGAACGTGACGGCCGGTTGGTACATCAAGAGGTGCCCGACCATCAGGATGCGCTCGTTCTCGTTCGCCAGTTCGACGAGCTCTTCCGACTCCCGGACGGACAAGGCGAGGGGCTTTTCGACGAACGTGTGCAGACCCTCGAGCAAGAACAGCTTGGCCAGCGGATGATGGACAGGGGCGGGCGCCGCGACGCACACCGCGTCGAGCCCGAGCTCGATCAGCTCTTCAGGATCGCCGACGACAGGCACGCCGTACTGCTCCCGGACTTCGTGCCTCCGCTCCGCGCTGACGTCCGAAACGCCCGCCAGCGCACCCAGTTCGTGAAGGGTCTTGACGATGTTCTTCCCCCACGCTCCTGCTCCGACGACTCCAACGTTCACACCGTCACGTTACCCGGTGGCGTCGTGTGGGCCGACGACGAGCCTCATGGTCAAGACCCCGATCCTTCGGTCTATCATCGGCCATGCTCTCGCGCCGAAAGTTCCTCGCGACGGCGGCCACCGTCGCCTTCGCAGACCACGCCCTCGCCGTCGTCGAACGGGCTTCGGAACGGACTTCGGTCGGCGCGGGTACTGCTCAGGACGAGGAGTTCTGGGCCCAGATCCAGCAGGCCTTCACGCTCGACCGCTCGATCGTAAACTTCAATAACGGCGGTGTCTGCCCGTCGCCGCGCGTCGTCCAGGACGCGATGCGCCGCCAACTGGAATACAGCAACCAGGCCCCCAGCTACACGATGTGGCGCCACCTCGAACCAGAAATCGAGCACGTCCGAAGACGGTTAGCCCGAACGTTCGGGTGCGACGCCGAAGAAGTCGCGATCACGAGGAACGCGAGCGAGGCCCTCGAAACGTGCCTCATGGGGTTCGACCTGGAGCCCGGAGACGAAGTCCTGACGACAGATCAGGACTACCCTCGGATGGTGACGACGATCCAAGCCCGTGAACGCCGCCACGGCATCAAGATGGTGCAGGTTCCTGTTCCCGCCGCGCCGAGGTCGAAGAAGGAAATCGTCGACGCCTTTACGTCCGGATTGACCCCGAAGACGAAGATGGTCCTCGTCAGCCAGGTCGTGTTCATGACGGGTCAGATCAATCCCGTCCACGACGTCGTCGAGCTGGGGCGGCGCCATGGCGTCCCGGTCATCGTCGACGGCGCCCATGCTTTTGCCCAGTATCCGTTCACCTGGAAAGAGCTGGGTTGCGACTATTACGGAACGTCGCTCCATAAGTGGCTGATGGCGCCGGTCGGAACGGGCATGCTCGCCGTCCGAAAGGACAAGATCGAGAAGCTCTGGCCCTTGATGGCAGCGGGCTCGACGCAGGACAAAGACGTCCGCAAGTTCGAAGAGATCGGGACGCACCCGGCCGCGAACCATAACGCCATCGCTGAAGCCCTGACGTTCCACGAGATGATCGGTGCCGGACGCAAGGCGGACCGGCTCCGCTATCTTCGCAGCCGATGGACCGACGTCCTCCGGGAGGAGAAGAACGTCGTCTTCCACACGAACCTCGATCCTCAGTTCTCGTGCGGCCTGACGACCGTCCAGATCAAAGGCGTCCCGCCTGGCGACCTTGCGGCATGGCTGCTCGAAAAGAAAGGGATCTTTGTGACAGGCATCGGCCATCCCTCCTTCGAAGGCATCCGTGTGACGCCCAACGTCTACACGACTCTGGACGAGATCGACCGGTTCCGAGAAGCGATGCTCGAGGCCGCCCGCCAAGGGATCGCGTGAAGCCCGTCAACTAAGGCAAGGCAAGGAAGGGGAGGCGAGAGTTCCAGGGGGCTCCGCTGCCGACCGGGCCCAAGAGGACTGTCCGGAACGGGGAGCGAGGAACGGGTATGATCGCGGCCTGCATGACCGGCATCGGCCAGAACCCGTTCGAGGTTCAGCTTGGAAACGTCAACTTCCAGGCCGCCGCTGTCACGTCCGTCCGACGAGGCCGACGACGAATCTAGGGGATTTGCCCTAGGACGCACCCGACCGGACGACGACGTTCCCGACAGGTACCCGCAAATCCCCCAGAAGCGACCTACCGCTGACTTTGCCCACCGCCGGGCACCGGACGATTCCTGTCGAACACCATGGTCAAACCCGACTATGCGGCGGTCACCGCCGTTCATCAAAAGCCGCTCTTCGACGCGCCCCAGCATGCCGTCAAACCCAAACACGTCCTCTCGTCGACCGATCTGACGGCCGACGAAATCCGCCTCGTCCTGGATACCGCCAAGCTTCAAAAGGCTCTCCGCTCCAAGGGAGGCGCGACCATCGAGCCTGTCGAGAACAGGCTGCTCGCGATGATCTTCGAGAAGCAGTCGCTTCGCACAAGGGTCTCGTTCGAAACCGCCGCTTTCGAGCTCGGGGGCCACGGTGTCTATCTGACGAAGAACGACATCGAAATGGGCAAGCGTGAGTCGATCGCCGACACCGCCCGTGTCCTCTCGAACTGGTGCTCGATGATCGTCGCCCGCCTCTATAAGCAGGAAGACATCGAAGAACTGGCCGCCTGGTCGTCCGTACCCGTGATCAACGCGCTGACCGACGCCGAGCACCCCTGCCAGGCCCTCGCCGACTTGCTGACCTTAGAAGAAGTCTTTGGAAGCCAGAAGCTCAAGCTCGTGTGGATCGGAGACGGGAACAACGTCGCGAACAGCTTTGCCGTCACCGCTGCCCGACTCGGACACGATGTCGTGGTCTGCACTCCCGCGGGCTACGAGGCCACCGACCACGTTTACGGCTTCCCGAACGTGACGGCCAGCTACAGCCCGGCAGAAGCCGTCGTCGGAGCACACGCCGTCATCACCGACGTGTGGGTGAGCATGGGACAAGAGGAAGAGACCGAGACCCGCATGCGGAGGTTCGCGAAGTTCCAGGTCAACGAAGAGCTCCTAGGTTTGGCGGACCCGTCCGCCGTGTTCCTCCACTGCCTTCCCGCCGTCCGCGGCCTAGAGGTCACCGACGGTGTCATCGACGGTGACCGATCGGTCGTGTTCCAGCAATCGGACAACCGCCTCCACGCCCAAAAGGCCCTCATGAGCCTTATCTTCGACGGGGTGCTCGCGTGAAGAAGGCGCTCGTCGTCTATAGTGGCGGCCTCGATACGACCGTCTGTGTCCCGGTCCTCCTGAGCGAGGGGTTCAGTGACGTCCACACCGTCACCGTCGACGTCGGCCAACCCGCCGAGGACATCGCGCAAGCCGGCGCACGTGCCGCGCAACTCGGAACGACCCACACGGTCGTCGACGTCAAGAAGGAGTTCGCCGAGGTCTACTGCATGACCGCCGTGGCCATGAACGCGGACTACTTCGGCTACCCGCTGTCGACCGCCATCGCCCGGCCCCTGATCGCGAAAAAGGCGGCCGAGACCGCGGTCGAATGCGGCCCCTTCGACGCCATCGTCCATGGCTGCACGGGCAAGGGCAACGACCAGTTCCGGATCGAATTCGGACTCCGCTTGCACGTGCCCCACATCCCGATCAAAGCGCCCGTACGCGAACGCAACTGGACCCGGTCGGAAGAGATCGAATACGCAGAGCAGGTCGGCGCTCCGATCGGTCAGTCCAAGGACAAGATCTGGAGCATCGACGAGAACCTCTGGGGGCGCTCGATCGAAGGCGGCCTGCTCGAAGACCCGGACACGGCGCCGCCCGAGGAGATCTTCCAGTGGACGTCGTCGTTCGACGTGGCCCCCAACGAGCCTCAGACCGTCGAAATCTCCTTCCAACACGGTGTTCCCGTCGCGATCGACGGCTTGGAACTCAGCCCGCTCGAGATCGTCCAGTTCGCCAACCGGTTGGCGGGCCATCACGGCGTCGGCCGGATCGACATGATGGAAGACCGCATGATCGGCATGAAAGTCCGCGAGAACTACGAATGCCCCGGCGCCGCCCTGCTCATCCGCGCCCACAAAGAACTGGAGGGCCATATCTCGACGGGCGCCGAGCGGAAGTTCAAGGCGATGGTCGACCAGCAGTGGGCCGAGCTCGCCTATTGCGGACTTTGGGGCGACCCGTTGTTCGAGGACCTCGTCGCGTTCTCGCAGAGCGTCCAGAAGCGGGTCAGCGGCTCGGTCAAGGTCAAGCTGTTCAAAGGCGGCATGACCGTGGTCGGAAGGCAGAGCCCGTACGGGCTCTACAACGAGGCCGTCGCCAGCTTCGATGACGCGACGTTCTCCCAATCGGCCATGGAAGGGATGGTCAAGGCGCACGGACTGTCCAGCCTGATGCACGCGAGGCTCCTCACATGAGCCGCCCCAAGTTGTGGGGCGGAGCCTTCGACACCGCCCCAGACGACTTGGCCTGGTCGTTCGGCCAGAGCCTCGCGACCGACGTGACCTTGTTCGAGGAGGAGTTCGAGGTTTCGCTCGCCCACGCCGCCATGCTGGCCGAGTGCGGGATCGTCTCCGATGCCGAAGGGCAGACGCTCGTCGGCGGCCTCAACACCGTGCGCGCCAGCGTCCTCTCGGGAACGATCACGCTTCCGAAAGGAGCGGAGGACCTGCACGGGGCCGTGGAAGCCCTGCTCGAAGAAGCCGTCGGTGAGACCGCTAAGCGCCTTCACGCAGGACGGAGCCGCAACGACCAGATCGTCACGATGACCAAGCTCTGGCTCCGGAAACGCTGCCACGAAACCGTCGCCTCGATCCATGAGGCACAGGGAACGCTCCTCCGCCTGGCGAAGCGCCACCGCTCGGCACTGATGCCCGGCTACACCCACCAACAGCCGGCCCAGCCCGTGACGTTGGGATACCTTCTCCTAGCGTACTTCTGGATGCTTCAAAGGGACAAAGTGCGGTTCCTCGCCCTTCAAGACAGTCTCGGACTGTGTCCGATGGGGTCGTCGGCGCTAGCGGGCACGTCCCTTCCGATCGACCGGACCTCCGTGGCCCTTGAACTCGGTTTCGCCGGGCCCACGCCCAACGCCCTGGACTCGGTCAGCGACCGTGACTTTGTCGGCGACGCCCTCCATGCGTGCGCGACGTTGATGCAGCACCTCTCGCGCATCTGTCAGGAGATCGTCCTGTTCTCGACCGCCGAGTTCGGGTTCTTAACGCTCGACGACGCGTTCTCGACGGGCAGCAGCATCATGCCTCAAAAGCGAAATCCGGACTTTGCGGAGTTGGTCCGGGGAAGGACGGGGCGCGTGATCGGGCACTGGACGGCGTTCATGTGCACGATGAAGGCATTGCCCTTGGGTTACAACCGGGACCAACAGGAGGACAAGCCGCCCCTCTTCGATGCGGTCAAGACGAGCCTGGACTCGTTGGAACTGACGGCGTCCATGCTCAAGACGGCGGACTTCCATACCGACCGCATGGCGGAAGCCGCGGAAAACGGCCACCCGTCCGCCACGCTCGTGGCCGAACGGCTCGTCGCGCTAGGCGTCCCCTTCCGGGAGGCCCACGAGACGGTCGGAGGATGGGTCAAGTCGTGCCGGGCCTCCGGTCGAGCGATCACCGCCGACTCGAAAGGCGTCGATCCCCGACTGGCAGAAGCCTTGTCCGGCGTGTCCACCGTTGCGGCCGTCGATTCCCGGGACAGCCACGGAGGGACGTCTCCTCAGGCCATCGACGAACAGTTCTCCGCCGCACAAGCGGCCCTTGACCTTCACCACTTGGTGTCCGAACCGAACAGACCATGAACGAGATTTTTGAAGCCATCGACGCTCTGACCTGCCAAGAGGCCATGGACTTGACCCATGACTACGGCGCGCACAACTACCATCCGCTCCCTGTGAACATCGTCCGCGCTAAAGGCGCATTGGCTTGGGACGGGGCTGGGAACGAGTACTACGACTGCATCGGCTCTTACTCGGCGGTAGCGAACGGTCACCTCAGCGACGCCGTCGTCGGGGCCCTGAAACGGCAACTGGACAAAGTGACCCTCACGAGCCGCGCGGTCTATACGAGCGAGATGGCGCTGTTCCTCAAGCAACTTTGCGACTTCACAGGCATGGAAGCGGCCTGTCCGATGAACACGGGCGCTGAAGCGGTCGAAACCGCGATCAAGATCGCCCGGAAATGGGCGTACACGGTCAAAGGCGTCCCAGTCGGGCAAGCGGAGATCGTCACCGCCGAAGGCAACTTCCACGGACGCACGACGACCATCGTGTCCTTCTCGACCGAACCCCAGTACAAAGACCACTTCGGCCCGTTGACCCCCGGATTCTTGACCGTCCCGTTCGGTGACGTCGAAGCCCTCGAGGCGGCGATCACGCCGAACACCGCCGCCGTCCTGTTGGAGCCCGTCCAAGCCGAAGGCGGCATCGTGTTCCCGCCCGAGGGGTTCCTTGCCCAAGTCCGCCGAACCTGCACCGAGAACAACGTCCTCTTGATCTGGGACGAGATCCAGACGGGCTTCTGCAGGACGGGCGAACGCTTCGCCTGGCAGCACGAAGACGCCAAACCCGACATGATGTGCCTGGGCAAAGCTCTGGGCGGAGGGTTGATGCCGGTGTCGGCCGTCGTCGGTTCCCGTGATGCGCTTGGAGTCTTCGTGCCCGGTGACCACGGCTCGACGTTCGGCGGTAATCCGCTCGCTTCGGTCGTCGCCATGGCCGCCATGAAAGAGATGACCGACCTCGGCCTGTCGGCACGGTCCGCCGCCCTCGGCGCTCGGATGGCCACGGCCCTCTCGGAGCTCGGCGCGGACGTCGTCGAAGACGTCCGGGGCCAGGGCCTCCTCGTCGGGCTCGAAGTCAAGGAAGGCGTGGACACGGAGGCCCTGACGAAAGCGTTCCTTGCGAACGGCGTCCTGACCAAGGAGACCCGTGCCCGAACGTTCCGCTTCGCCCCTCCCCTCACCTTGACCGAGGACGAGCTCGACGACATCGTCGCCCGCATCGGCAAGGCGTTGGGGACCGTCGCAGGTACCGTGACCCTCGCGGTCTGAGCCGCACGGAGCGATGCCCGGTGATTTCAAAAAAAGAACCGGGCGTCGCCGCCCGGCCGATGAATGCAGTCTTGTAGATGTGTGTCCCTCTTCGGGATCTGTCGGCTTGCTGCTCTAGACCTTTTCAGCATCGACATCGGCCGTGCCAGGTCGTAAGCGAAGCTTTTGGCCTTGCGGCCATTGATCAAAACTATACATCAATATCAAAATTATGTGGATTGTGCAATGGGACTACCAAGGTGCGATTCTGCAAAATTGCGGTGCGAGCACCTCACGTTGGAGCAGATCAAAAGCGTCAAGCAAGGGTAGATTGGACCTGTGACGACGGCGATCCTCACACTGGCCATGTCCTTAACACTGTCGCAGTCCGGGCCCGCCCCGATCCCTACGAAGCGGCAGTTGGCTTGGCACCGGATGGAGGTGTACGGGTTCCTTCACTTCACCACGAACACCTTCACCGACCGTGAATGGGGCCAAGGCGACGAGCCGGAGAGCGTGTTCGCACCGACCGACTTCAGCGCCGACCAGATCGTGGACGTCGCCAAACGCGCCGGGATGAAGGGACTCATCCTCACCGCGAAACACCACGACGGCTTCTGCCTCTGGCCTACGAAGACCACCGGCCACAACGTTTCGAAAAGCCCGTTCGGGAAGGACGTGGTCAGGCTCGTGAGCGACGCGTGCCGCAAGGCCGGGCTCAAGTTCGGCGTCTACCTCTCGCCATGGGACCGCCACGATGCCCGCTACGGCCGGCCCGAGTACGTCGAAACGTACCGCGCCCAACTCAAAGAACTGTTGACAGGCTACGGTCCGATTTTCGAAGTCTGGCACGACGGGGCTAACGGGGGCGACGGCTACTACGGCGGTGCCCGAGAAACCCGGAAGATCGACGCCTCCACGTACTACGGTTGGCCCGAGACATGGGCGATCGTGCGGCGGCTCCAACCCGACGCCGTGATCTTCAGCGACGCCGGGCCCGACGTCCGATGGGTCGGCAACGAGAGCGGATTCGCCGGTGACCCGTGCTGGGCGACCTACACGCCGAGCGGCCCAAAAGAGGGCGTCGCGCCGGCCCCCGGCCTGACGAAGTACCAAGACGGCGAACACGGCCACGTCGACGGCCAGTACTGGATGCCAGCCGAGTGCGACGTCTCGATCCGCCCCGGCTGGTTCTGGCATGAAAAGGAGAACGACAAGGTCAAGACGCCGCAACAGCTCAAGGACTTGTATTTCAGGTCTGTCGGACGCGGCGCGTCGTTCCTCTTGAACGTGCCCCCGGACCGAAGGGGCCGCATCCATCCCAACGACGAAAAGGCCCTGATCGGGTTCAAGAGACTGCTCGACGAGGCCTTCGCCCACGACCTTGCGAAGACGGCGAAGACGGTCAGTGCGACGAACGTGAGGGACGGGCAGCATTCGGCCGCGAAGGCGACGGACGGCGACACGGCCACGTTTTGGGCGCTTCCTGAGCGCACGTCGAAGGGCTCGCTCGAGATGCGTTTCGCAAAGCCGGTCGCGTTCGACACCGTCAGGATCAGGGAAGCCATCGCGCTCGGTCAGCGCATCCGGCGCGTCGAAGTTTCGGCCTTGATCGGGTCGATGTGGCGGACGGTGGCCGAAGCCGAGTCGGTCGGCAACTGCCGGCTCTTCCAGATCGGACCGGTCACGACCACCAAGGTCCGCTTCACGTTCCAGGGGACTGGGGCCGCCGTCAGCGAGATCGGCCTGTTCCTCGATCCGAACAAAGCCCCCTAGGCGCATCCGGTCGCCTTCCCGGGGCCTGCACGCCACGTCGCCGGCACACGCTTGGCACACGGTTGGCACACGCTCGGCACACGGAACGGTCTGCCAAGGGAGAGGCGCGTGTGAGGCCGAAGGGTCGATGGCCCGATGAGCGTCCGGTCACGCAGAGACGTGTTCGACGGGCTCGTGGACGTAACCCACGAGTTCTTTCGCGCGCGACCAGTTCGCCGCCACGAACAGGCACAAGAACCCTCCCAGAGCCACGGAGAAACGGACGCCCTTCCAGTCGGCGACGGCGCCGGCCTCGAAGTCGCCCAATTGGGGCCCGGAAATGTGGAACAGGCTGCTCGTGGCGTTCATCCGGCCGCGCAATTCGTCGGGCGTCGCGAGTTGACGGATGGTCTGCCTCAGCACCGTGCTCACCATATCGGCCGCACCGACCGCGGCCAGGCTGAGACAAGCGGTCACGATATGGTTCGAAAACCCGAAGCAGACCGTAAAGAAGCCATAGCAGGCGATCATCGACACGACCCATCGCCCTTGTCGATGGACCGTGGGCAGCCACGTTAGGACCGTCGCAGCGATCAAGGCCCCCACGCCGGACGATGCCGCCAACATGCCGTATCCGCCCGGGCCCAGGTGCAAGACCGTCGCTGCGAAGGCGGGCAGGACGGCCTCGGCGCCTGAAAAGAACGTGGCCCAAAAATCGAGCCACATCGCTTGGCGGACGACCGGAGTCGCGTTCACGAACCGCAGTCCTTCCTTGATCAGTCCGAAAACCTCGCGTACGTTCTTCGGGTGCTCGCCTTCCGCCGGAGGCGTCGGCGGCACGAACCACACTGCCACGAGCACGGCGACGAACGACAGGACGTTGAAGGCGTAGCACAACGAGAGCCCACTTACAGGCAACTTGCCGTTCAGCATGAGGAAGCCGCCCGCAATGACGGGCCCGAGCACGTCGCTCAGCCTCCACGCGACACCGTTCATGCTCGCCGCGTTCGGAAAGTCCTTCAGTGGTACGAGGCCGACCTGAAGGGCTTGACGTGCGGGCCCGTCGAACGACCTCGCGACGGCGTTCACGGCGACGAGCAGATAGAGCGGGACGACGGACGTGCTCCCGGTCAAGCTATGGGCCAGCAGCATCAACGACACGGCCGCCATGCAGCTCTGGGTCAGAAGGAGGACCTTGCGCCGGTCGGCACGGTCGGCGACGACCCCTCCGAACAAGGAGAACACGAGCAGAGGTACGACGCGCGCGATCGCGAGCAGGCCGACCATGGCGCTCAAGCCCGTGATGTCGAAGACGTGCCACATGAGCGCGGCGGACTGCACCATGTTGCCCACGTTGCTCACGAAACTGCCCGCAAGGTAGTTACGGAACGCCCGGTGGCGGAGGGCAGGGGGCAGCTTCACTGGACACCAGTTTGCCTAAGCCGGCGCCGTCTGCGGGTCAATGGGGCCCTCCGAGCCGCTCGGCTATGCTACGCACATGGTCCTGACGACCGTCGCAGCGATAGCCCTGGCGCCCAAGTGGGTCAGCCTCTTTAACGGAAAGGACTTGGACGGGTGGACGCCGAAGATCAAAGGCTACGACCTCGGTGTCAATTTCGGCGACACCTTTCGTGTGGAGCACGGAGTGATCAAAGTCGGCTATGACAAGTACGAGGGCGAGTTCCGCGAGCGGTTCGGGCACTTGTTTTATAAGAAAACCTTTAAGAATTACACATTAAGGTTGGAGTACCGGTTCACGGGCGAACAATGCCCCGGCGGACCAGGGTGGGCCTGGAGGAACAGCGGCGTGATGATCCACGGCCAGGACCCGAAGACGATGCGGAAGGGGCAAGACTTCCCGGTCTCGATCGAGGTGCAACTGCTCGGAGGCCCGAAAGAAGGCGAGCGCCACACGGGGAACGTCTGTACGCCAGGGACGAACATCGTCTACCTCGGGGTCTTCCATACCCAGCACTGCACGGACTCCGATTCGGACACATACCCGGGCGACCGATGGGTCAAGGCTGAGATCGAGGTGCACGGTAACGGTCTGATCGTCCACAGGATCGAGGGCAAAGAAGTCATCCGGTACGAGAAGGCCCAGCTCGACCCGAACGATCAGGACGGGGCGGCCCTTTTGATGGGCCGTAAGGACGCGATGCTGGACTCCGGCACCATCTCGCTCCAATCGGAATCGCACCCGTGCGAGTTCCGGAAGATCGAGATCATGGAGCTGGCGGAGTAGCTTTCCCGGCCGGACCGGATCCGATCTCTTGAAGGACCAAGGACGCCCAGCCTCCCTCTCTTGGAAGCGGCGATGCGATCAGCGGCCTGACGCTTTCGAGCCACGCGGCCCGCGCGCGGGTTTCGAGGACGAGACAAGCCGTCGCCAGGACACCGAAGTAGTCTCCGATCGCTTCATTGGCGTGGACAAGCTCGACGCAGCGCTGTTCGAATTCCCGTAGGCTGGCCAGCGACGTATCGACGAAGGCCAAGCGGTCGGACTCGGGCAGGACGCCTAAGAAGAAGCACCTCAACCTCAGCAGGTCGGCGGTGTGGGCGACGTCCATCATCGGGACCTCGGGGCCCGTCCACTCTTTCAAGACCGATTCGCCGGCTGCCGTCACCGAGACGAGACCGTCGTCCGACTTGCGCAAGAGGCCGAGTTTGAGCAGGCGGTTGACGATCGAATAGGCCGTTCCCGCACGGGAGCGGTGGAAGGTCGACTCCGAGAGCGAGAGCTCCTTCATGACGACGTACACCGAGCAAGGCCCGCGCAGCCATGTCAGCCCGAGGACGGTCATCTCGACGGTCGTGAAGGGTCTTTCGGCCATGTCACCATCTTGCAGGAACGCAGGAAGTATTACATAATGTAATAGTCCTCATGCCCGTCCTTTTCGCGCCCGCGCTCGTCTCGTCGTTCTTTGCACCCGACCTGCCCAGGCGGGGAGTGCTCGGCGTACCTTTTTCTCCGGCATCTGAAGAACAGGCGGCGAAATCTGGACTCGCGAAGGGCGAAGGTCTCGTCGTCGGAAAGCCGATCGCCGGGTTGACGGGTGCCAAGGCAGGACTCCAGCCGGGCGACGTTATCGTGAAGATCAATGAGAGGACGGCCAAGGCTCAAGGTCTCGGAGAGTGGGTGCGGACGCTTCCTAGTGGCGGCAAGGTGACCTTTACGGTCGAACGGGCCGGCAAGCGGCTCGAGCTCTCCTCCGCTTTGACCGAACGTCCGCGCGATCCGGGCAACGAGCGGTTCAGCGTCGAATACCGGCACGTGACCAGCCACGGGGCACGAATGCGCACGATCGTCACCAAGCCGAAGAAGGCGGGCAAGCATCCTGGCCTCTTGTTCATCCAAGGCTTCTCCCCCGTCTCCTATGACTACGTCCTCGCTGACGCGACGGGCGACGTGAGCACGATCGACGGCCCGATCCTTTTCGACATGGCCGACTCGGGGTTCGTGACGATGCGCGTCGAGAAGCCCGGCGTCGGGGACAGCGAAGGCGGGCCTTTCGCGACCATGGACTTCATGACCGAGTACGACATCTATGTCAAGGCTGCAGAGCAGCTCATGGACTGTCCTGAGGTCGACAAAGACAACGTCTTCATCTTCGGACACAGCATGGGCGGCTCGTTCGGGCCTATGGTGGCCTGCGACACTAAGGTGAAGGGCCTGATCGTCTACGGGACGGCGGGCCGGACTTGGTTCGAGTACCTGATGGACACGATCCGGTACCAAGGTCTGGTCGCCGGGCAGTCCTACGAGGCCGCCGACGACGACGCTCGCAGCGGAGCCCGGTTAATGGCGTTGGCGATGATCGAGAAGCAGTCCCCCGACGCGATCAAGAAGAGCCATCCTGACCTTGCGCCCTTGGTGGACGCCTATTTCCCGAACGGGCTGTTCAACGGCAAGACGCTCGACTTCTGGCGACAACTCAACGACACGAACTTTGCGCGCTACTGGGCGAAGTGCGGTTCGCACGTGCTGGCCGTCCGCGGAGAATCGGACTTCGTGACGTACGACGCCGACCATAAGTTGATCGCAGACATCGTCAACCGGGCGAATCCAGGGTACGGCACGTTCAAGATCGAACCGAAGTCCGACCACCTGTTCCACGAGTTCGCGACCGAGCAAGAGAGCCTCAAGAACTTTCAGCGGGGAAGGTTCAACAAGTCGTTCGCAAAAACGATGAAGGACTGGATCGCGCAAGTCATGTCCGGTTAGACCGACCGTTCTGCGCGGCGCCCTAACCCGGGCGCTGGAACGAGTGGGCCCACTTTGCGGTCAAAGCCAGGTAGGCCGACAAGAAGAGCGACTTCTTCAGATTCGTCGCGATCAAGCGGTCGATGGCGGCAGCGTCCTGACCGTGAGAACGTTTCCTATGGAGCGGTGCACCGGCGAGGAACGTCGGGAGGAGGCTTCCGGCTCCGGAACCGGGCTCTCGACCTTAAGTGCCTCATGGCCGTCTTGCGACGCTTGGACCAGACTTGCCACACGGCCAAGCGGTGCTTCTGAAAGGACGTCCTCCCAAGTGGCGTGGCGGACGGGCTCCTTCTTAGCCTAGGGCCAGGTCGCGGATCCGTCGCCGTGTCAGGTGCCAGACGGCCGTCTTCCCGATCCCCTTCAACTCCAAGTCGAACGGGCCATCGAACTCGTAGGTTTCCGCGAGGGCGTCGCGGACCGCGTCCGAGACGGCGATGGTGCCGGGTAAGGCCGAGCCTTCCAAGCGCGACGCCAGGTTCACGGTCGGCCCCCAAAGGTCGTACATCAGACGTTCGGTGCCCAATACTCCGGCGATGACGGGCCCCGTGTGGAAACCGATCCGGACGTCCACCCCGACGACGTTGGCCGTTCCTCGGAGTTCCAGGGCCAGATCGGCGACTTGGGCGACGTGGTTTTCGCACGGGTCAGGGATCCCGCCGGCCACCATGTAGCAGTCGCCGATGGTCTTGATCTTCACCACTTCGAACTGCTGGACCAAGGCGTCGAACCGGGAAAAGAGGTCGTTCAGCAGGCCGACGACGGTCTCAGGCGGCTTGCTGGCTGCAAACGGAGTAAAGCCTGTGATGTCGCAGAACAGCACGGTAGCCGCCTGGTGGTGTTCGGCGATGATGCCCGGCGCCGTGGCAAGACGGTCCGCAATGGACGGCGGAAGCACGTTCCTGACCAGTTCCTTGGACCTCTCCTTCTCCGCTACGAGCGAGCGCTCCAACAAGAAGCTTCTCCGGTCCCGCATTTCATTGAGATACGAGGCCAAGCACAGAAAGACCGCTTCCGCCACCAGGAACACGAAGAGCAAAGTGGAGGCGCCGTTCCACATGTCACGGTAACTGAACGTCCAAGCCCTCGCTGCCACCATCGACGCGCAGACGAGGAGCGCGATCCGAAACCTTGTCTGAAGCGTCGCGACGATGATGATCAGGTACAGCAGATTGATAATGATCCCGGCGGCAGGATCCGGCGACTTTGAAGTCAGTCCGACGGCCACCTGGCTCAGGACAGCGGCGATCGCAAGCGACGGCGTGGCGAAGTGCCTCAGCCTGTGCGCGTAGGCCATCCCGAGCAGGACGAAGAAGAACGCCGTAAACGAGATGTCCACGATCGCGGTCGCAGGATCGTTGGACGGCTTTCGTGCCACCACTCCGAGCAACCCGAAGAAGGCTAGGAACGCGAACACGATCCGGACCCGGCCGATGGTGGCCCCCGTGTGCTGCTCGGTGAACGCGGCTTCTAGCTCGGGCTCGAACCGAAGCTTCCGCACGCTACGGAGCTGGTCTGGGCTGAGCGCCTCGTCTCTCTCCTCTTTCACGATCTGGGGCAAGGGTACCGCAGCCGTCTTTTCAGTCGGGCTTTGCCTCGAAGGCCAAAACGGGGAGAGGGGACGCTCGGTGTCGAAGACGTCGGGATCGAAGGTCCGAAACGGTCTTACCGTTCGAAGCGGTGGAGATTACAGGACGCGTTTCGAGCGGTTTTGCATTTGATGCTCCGAATCGGGGGAACGTTCGAGGACTGAAATCGTTAATCGAGAGTCCAATCGTTCGAGTACAGATGTCGAGTCGACGTATCAAGTGCGCGTGCTCAAGGCTGCCCACATCCGTCAATCAGGACGTCAATCGAGGCAGCCACTATCCGCTCTGTCTCTTCGTCCGTGAGTCTTTTTCCCAACATTGCCCACATCCGAGGCACAGACGCCACCATTTCGACAAAAACCTGGGCAACGGCGTTGACGTTTTCAATCGGCTTTAGGTCACCCTCTCGCATCCAGTGTTCAAGGTGCCGCTTAACGATAGCAGACGCGCTTTCATGGACGTCAAGAAAGAGGTCGCCGATCTCAGGCACCTTGAATGCTTCTCCAAAGATCAGTCTGTTGACTCCTGCCGTCTCTGGCGCGGCGGAAAGAGCGGCAAGGCTCGCTCCCAACCTCTTCAGATCTTCCCGCGGGCTTTGTCCGAAACTCAAGTCATCCTGATCTCCGCCCTGAAGTGCGGCATCGAACATCCGTCGCACCACGGCCCTTAACACATCCTCTTTTGAAGAGTATCGACTGTACAGCGTCTTTGTCGATGCACGGGCGCGCTTTGCGATCGCCTCCATGGTCGTGCCGGAGAATCCTCGACGGACGAACAGCCAGGACGCAGCGTCCAGTAAGCGGTTCGGAATCTGCTCGGTCTGGGTAATGGTTGGCCTGCCGTGTGGGCGGCGGCTCCGACTTTTCGTCATACCGGGACTATAGCACCGGAGACAATCAAGGGAACGGTACCATTTCCGTAACGGAACGATAGCATTCCGTTAAGGAAACGAAAATGAACATCAACCCTCCAACCTCCACGGCTCCATGGCGTTACCCTCACATCGATGCTGCCCGCGTCCAAGGTGACTGTTCAAATCGGTTCGAGCCGGTCTGGAACCTACTGCGGGATCTTCTGGACTCCGGCGATGACATTGGCGCCTCAATTGCGGTGTTCATCGACGGCGAAGCGGTCGTCGACATTTGGGGCGGATACTTCGACTCTGGATACGTCCGCCCCTGGGAGAGGGACACGATCATTACTACCCACTCCGTAACGAAGACAATGTCAGCCGTTGCCGCGCTTGTCCTGGCCGACATGGGTGAACTCGATCTCGATGCACCGGTCGCCAAGTACTGGCCAGAATTCGGCGTCAACGGCAAGAAGGACATTCTCGTCCGCAACGTCTTGGGGCACACCTCCGGTGTTGCCGGCTGGGACGCCGACATGACTTGGGAAGACGTCTATGACCTTGATCGCTCAACCAGCCTATTGGCGGGTCAAACACCATGGTGGGAGCCGGGCACGGCCTCCGGTTACCACGGAATGAACTTCGGACACTTGATCCATGGATTTGTCAATCGTATCACGGGTATGTCGCTCGGACAGTTCTTCGACAAATACGTCGCGACGCCGCTTGGTGCGGACTATCACATCGGTACCGGCCCCGAGTGCGACCATAGGATCGCTTCGTTCATTCCTGCGACTTACCGTCGGCTCCCAATAGGAAACCCGATTGCCGAGCGGGTCGGACTAAACCCTCTCTTGACACCAATGACGTCCACGGCGACGGCATGGCGCCGCGCGGAAATCGGGGCCGCGAACGGTCACGGCAATGCGCGGTCTATTGCTACGGTCATGTCGGCGCTCGCAAGCGGCGGTGCCAATGGGAAGTCCCTGTTGTCCGAGAAAGGACGGCACCGTGCACTGGAAGTCCAAGCGGACGGTATCGACCTGCTTCTTGGCTTGCCATGCCGCTGGGGGATGGGATTTGGGCTCGAAGGGTGCGTCTTCCCGAACCCGTTGGGCCATCGGATCGCTGCCTGGGGCGGGATGGGCGGATCCTTGTCGTTTGCCGACTTCGACGAACGGATGTCGATCGGATACGCTATGAACCGCTATCTTGACGGCCCTAACGAGACTGTCCGGTTCAACCGGATCGTCAACACGGTGTATCAATGTTTGACCAACCGAGTGCTGGAACCTACATTGGTTCGCTAAAGTGACCGGAAAATTGGGTGAAGGTGGTCACAGTTCGGCTCTTTCACCCAAACTTTTCTGAATCGGGACGCAACATGCCCATGATTATCAACTTTGGGAAGCAACCGTGGTGACCAGACTGAATAAGAATCTCCGTATTGGAATTGGCCTCGTCGCTCTCTATACCGCGCTCACAGGTATCGCCATGCTGACCGACAGCAACTATGGTGAGGGGGGACATTATGTGTTGCCGGGTGTGATTCTCGTCCTTCTGATCGTCGAGGCCTTGCTTTGGAAGCAACCGCCCTTAGTTGCGATCAAGGAGTCTGGATTCATAGCCCCAACGCAGAAAGGCATGCTCATTGGAACAATTGTCAGTGCCTTGTTACTTGTCGGCCTCGCTGGCATAGTCATGTTAATGCCGGGCGAAAAACACATGCGTCAAAATTGGCCACTTGCTCTGATCGGCCTGCTAGCCCAGGGTGGGCTGGCAGAAGAACTTGTGTTCCGTGGTTTTCTGTTCCGCCGACTCCGTGAAGGACGCGACTTTTGGCGCGCAGCCCTTGTTTCGATGTTTCCCTTTGTCCTTGTCCACCTCTACCTGTTCGCGACCATGAGCTTTGCTGTCGCCGCAGTGGCCCTCGTGGTCGCGTTATTGACATCGTTCCCGTTCGCCAAGTTGTTCGAGATCGGAAACGGTTCGATTTGGCCGTGCGTCGCCCTGCATTTTACGACCCACCTGATCAAGTTGGTCGTCTTTGCCGACTCTTCCTCCCAAATCGCACTTCTGGCTTGGATGGTGATGGTGCTGTCCGTGCCTTGGATGGTGTTTGCATTTGGCAGACCCAAACGACAGTATCGTTAAGTGAGCCTCACTCTGGGCCGTGAAAAGTCTGGTGGAGGTTCATGGATGAGGTCCGAACGACTTTGAACCTGAGAACACGCGCGACCAAGTAGGCGTTGAACTTGGAAACCTGTTCGAACAAGTGAATTGGTGGAGGTAAGGGGATTCGAACCCCTGGCCTCTTCCATGCCATGGAAGCGCTCTCCCAGCTGAGCTATACCCCCACACTGACGTGCGTCTGATTTCCCGGCCGGAAGAGCTCCGGCAAGGAGCGTCAGTATAGCATGTCGGGCGGTCTCACGTCAGTCTTGACGGTGCTCTGGGGCCTTGGACGGACTCCTGGCCCTACGTTTCGGCGCTGCGGCCTCATGGCCCTCACGTCGACTGGGACTGGAGCCTTTCGATCTCGCCTTGGGCGCAGACGTGCCTGTAGGGGCACGCTCCTTCCGACGCGGCGAGGCCGACGCTGTGGTACTTCTGATGTCCGTCGGCGAAGACGGTGACGACGGTCGCGTGACGTTCTTTGAGCCGCTGGGCGGCCAGGAAGTTCGCCCCACTGGACACGCCGACGCACAACGAGTGCTCCGAAGCGAGACGCTTGGCCTCTTCCGTCGCTTCTTCCGTGGAGACCACCTCCACAGAGTCGATCATCGCGTTCAGGCCGCCTGAGCCGTCGGCCGCGATGTCCGGGACGAAACCGTCCCCGATCCCGAAGATGCCATGGGGGCCGTTCTCTCCGCCCGTCATCACGGCGGCTTCGAGGGGCTCGACGGCGACGACCGTGACCTCACCCCACGCCGCGAGCAGGGCTTGCCCCACTCCGATCAACGTGCCTCCTGTCCCGACTCCGGCCACGAACGCCGCGGGTCGAGCGAAGTCGGTCGGCATCTGCCTGACGATCTCGCGCCCGGTCGTCTCCCGGTGACATTCGGTGTTCAGGGGATTGGCGAACTGGTCGGAACTATAAGCGCCTGTTTCTGCGGCGATCCGGTCCCGGATAGCGGCAGCCTCCGCGAACGAACCTTCCTTGGAACACAAGACCAGATCGGCGCCGAAGCCTCGGATCAGGTCTTTCCGCTCGTCCGTCATGTGTTCGGGCATGACGATCGTGACGGGATGTCCGAGCAACCGTCCGTAGAAGGCGAGGGCGATGCCCGTGTTGCCGCTCGTCGCCTCGACAATGGGTTGGCCCGGTTCGAGGCGGCCTGACTCGTGCGCCTTCGTCAAGATATAAGCGGCGATCCGGTCTTTGACGCTCCCACAAGGGTTGACGCATTCCAGTTTGACGAAGACGCCCTCGAGCTCGACGAGCGGCGTGTTCCCGACACGGTCCAGGACGGCAAGGGCTTCGGTGTCCGACAAGGTCGACCTCTTACCGTCTTATGTACCTCTCAGATTTCGGAACTTTGGGACAGCGTTGAACCTGGACTCCGGATCCGGCAACGGCGTGTCGTAGGAATTGACGACACTGGGACGAACTCATATTTTTTTACCGTGATTGAAGGGAGCGGTCGTCTTGTAGCCTTCCCCTACGGCCCTTCGCAGATTCCGGGGGGCCGTTGGTACACCATGGAACCCCAACGTCCCTTCCGAAACAGAAGGGGAAGGTCCAGACTGGCGACAGTGGCCCTCCTGGCCGTGTCCGTCGCCGTATTGTTCTTGGGCGGAACCGGAGGCGGCCGAGAGGCCAAGGCCGAGGCTGCCCCTGTTCTCGGAGACCAGATCGTCGTCGCGTACAACGATCTCGGCATGCACTGCATGAACGAAGACTTCTCCGAACTGTGCATCCTTCCCCCTTTCAACACTCTCAGGGCCACGGTCATCGACCGGACAGACGATCCCAACATCGTCACCTCCGGCGTGACCTTGGAGTACTCGATCCCTGGAAACACCGTCAGCCACACGAAGACCAACTTCTGGGACTACACCCAGTCGCTCTTCGGCGTCACGTTGCCACCTGACATCGGCCTCACCGGAAACGGTCTGACCGGCGTCATGACGGCTTCGCCGGCGGATCACGACTGGGTCGTGACCGGCATCCCCGTGACGCCCTTGACGGACGCCCTCGTGGACGACCCGTTCCAACTGGCACAGGTCATCGTCCGGAAGAACGGCATCATCAAGGACATTACTCAGAACGTGATCCCCGTCTCCTGGGAGATCCACTGCGACAGTTGTCACGTGGCTAAGAACGGTAAGAGCCCGGCGACCGACATCTTAGAGCGGCACGACCGCAAGCACGGCACGGACCTGATCCATCAGAAGCCCGTGCTCTGCGCCCGCTGCCATGCCGACCCGGCCTTAGGGACGAGCGGCGAGCCGGGCGTCCCGAGCATGTCGGCGGCGATGCACTCGTCCCACGCCAAGCGTCCGTACGCGGCGAAACCCGCCGCGTTAGGCAACGATCCTCTGAACACCTGCTACAGTTGCCATCCCGGGACAAAGACGCAATGCATGCGCGACGTCCACCTGTCGAAGGGGATGGACTGCGTCAGTTGCCACGGGAACATGAAAGCTGTCGGTAACCCGAACAGGCGGCCGTGGGTCGACGAGCCCCGGTGTGGCTCGTGCCACAACGTCCCAGGCCACCAGTACGAGCAGGCCGGAAAGCTCTTCCGGGACTCGTTCGGCCACAAGGGCGTGAAGTGCGTGGTGTGCCACAACAGCCCCCATGCGATCGTGCCCACCGTCACCGAACGGGACAACGTCCAGATGCAACGTCTCCAGGGACACCCGGGGACGCTGGACACGTGCTCCGTCTGTCACCGGGAGATACCGGACGAGCCGTTCTTCCACAAGGTGAACGACTAGAGACTCCTTGTACCGGTACCGCGGGTCCTTGACAGCGGTAAGCGGATTGGAGAGGAGCTACGGCCTGCCCTTCCGGGCGGGCCGTACTTTTGAGCGAGGGTCAGAACGCACAGATGGACTGGTCGAGGCGGCGACGGACCCTTTCTCGCGCCCTGAGCAGGCGCGACTTGGCGGCTGCCAGACCGATGCCGAGCCTCTCGGCGGCCTCGGGGACCGTCGCGCCCTCGATCTCGCAGGCCGTGTAGACCTTGCGGTAGGGCTCCGGAAGTTCGTCTACGGCCTCCTTGACGCACCCTGAAAGGATGTGCATGTCAAAGCCGTCGGACTCGTCCCGCACGATCTTGTTCTCGATCGCAAAGTCGAACGCTTGTTCGATGGCAGGATGGTGGCGCATCCGAGAGCAGACCCGTTTTCCGATCGTGCCGAGCCAAGCGCGGAAGGCGTCGTCCGACTCGAGGCGGTCGGCCGATTTGAACGCTAGGAGAAGGGCCGACGCCAAGGCGTCCTCGGCATCTTCGCGGTGCGAACAGACCCTGACCATTTGTCGGTAGACGGCGTCCTTGTGCTTCCGCACGAGCCGTTCGAAGGACTCTGTCTTCAAGGACTTCATCTTGCCCGGTCCCTAAGGCCGCGTTTGGGCTCCCAGCCCCGCTCCGGCCGTCAGAACCGGACGCAAAAGTCCTGATCTGTCCGGCCACACGGCCTAATCCGGAATCCGGCCGGCCCGAGTCCCCGTAAACCCGCGAGTGTCCGGTCCCAGACGGTCCGGAACAGGGAGTGACCGTGAGCCTATCCATCGATTCCTCCGCCCAGGTCGGACAAGACGACCGAGCCGTCCGCCTTCGAGCCGCCGTCGGATGCACCGTCCTGACGCCAGGCGACCCTGACTTCGAGACGGTCAAGGCACCTTGGAACCTGTCGGTCGAACAGACGCCTGACTTTGTCGTCCTGGCCCGATCGGAAGACGACGTGCGGGCCGTGGTCGCGTTCTGCAGGGACGAGCGCCTGCCGATCGGCGTCCAGACGACGGGACACGGGCAGCCGCGCGGCGTGAGCCATGGCGTCTTGCTCGACCTGAAGGCCTTGAACGCCGTCGAAATCGACCAGAAGGGTGCGACGGCGACGGTCGGTGGCGGAGCCCTATGGTCCGATGTGATCGGCAAGGCCGTCCCGCTCGGCCTCGTACCGGTCTCCGGTTCGTCACCAGGCGTCGGGGTCGTGGGTTACACCCTCGGCGGAGGCTACGGGCTTTTGTCGCGACGATACGGCCTCGCGTCCGATTCGGTCGCCTCTTTCCGTATCGTGACTTCGGACGGCGACGTCCGTTCAGCATCTCCGGAATCGGAACCGGACCTCTTCTGGTCGGTCCTGGGTGGAGGAGGCGGCTTCGGCGTGATCACGGAGATGACGTTCCGTCTGTACCCCCACCCACCGTTGTTCGCAGGCTCGGTCATGTTCGACGCCGCTCTGGCCCCGTCGGTCTACGCGGCTTACCTGGAATGGACGGGTCAGGTGCCGGAAGAGGTGGGGTCGGCGATCCTGATGATCCGGTTTCCGCCGGTGCCGTTCGTCCCCGAGCCGCTGCAGGGCAGGGCTATGGTCGTGGTCGCAGGATCGGCCTTGGCCGACGCGGGACAAGCAGAAGCCCTGTGGGCTCCGATCCGGTCCTTGCCAGGGGCCGAGTTCGACTCGTTCCGGCCGATGTCCTACGACCAGAGCCACGAGATCTTCCGCGAACCCGTCGACCCGCTGCCCGCGGTCTCGAGCGGAGTCCTTCTTGCCGATTTGGACGACGACGCCCTCACGACGCTCTTGAGCGCGACAGGCCCGATGTCGGAGTCTCCGAACATGGTCGTCCAGATCCGCCACCTCGGAGGCGCTATGGGAAGGACGGGGCCGTCACTGAACGCGACCGGCGACCGAAGGCGCGCCAAGTTCCTGCTGCACTTCCTGGGCGTCCCGATGGGGCCCGTCGTCCCGGACGCGATGGAAGAGCAGTCCGAACGGGTGTTCGCCGCCTTGTCGACCTACGTGGTCTGCAGGGGCCCGTTGAACTGGATCGGAGAAGGTCGGGTCAGGCGGGAGCGGATCGAGGGCGTCTTCCACACGGACGAAGCCGAACGTCTTTCGCAGACCAAGGCGTCGGTCGACCCTTCCAACCTGTTCCGCTACGCCGGTTTCGGGATCGAGGACTGACCCGTCGGGGCCGCTTGCCGGACTTCCGGCCCGGCAGGCGGTTGCAATGCGGAACCGTTGCGCCTCACAATCGTTCCGGACTGAGGACATGTCGAGACGCTTTGCCATTTTTGCCCTTTTCACCACGGTCGGAGCAGCGGTCGTGGCCGCATCTCAGGTCGCCCTTCCGAGCCAGCTTTCGAACCACGTCAAGGCCCTTCAAGACGCGAAAGGCGTGTCGGGCACGTTGACGTTCCAGCAGCTTCCTGGGGCGCCGGTGCCGGTGAAGTTCTCGTTCGCGAAGCCGAACTACTACAGGATCGAAACGGACGAGACCACGGTCGTCTGCGACGGGAAGGACGTCTACCGCTATCGCAAGTCCGACAATTCGTACACCGTGAGTCCCGCGGGCGAAGCATCGGGCAAGTCCGACGCGGCCATGCCGGAGACGTGGGCTTGGACGGCGTTCTTCGACGCGAAGGCGTTACAGACCGCGGAATCCGCCAAGGTCGGGACGAAACGCAGTCTCAAGGGGAAGCCGGTCACTGGCGTCGACGTCGCCTGGAGCAAGCCCGAACCAGGCACGGCGACCGTCTACGTCGAAGACAAGACGGGAGTCGCCTTGGGCTTCAATTTGAAAAAGGGCGACAAGGAATGGCTCGTCATCGGAAGCGAGGTGACGTTGAACGGTCAGGACGTGGACCCGGCCCAGTTCGCCTTCGCGGTCCCGGCCGGCGCCAAGAAGGTCGAGGCGACGGTCGAAGCAGCGGCCGGATTCGCCTCGGTCCAGAAGGCCTTGTCGCGAAACTGCATGCCGTGTCATGGATCGCAAAGCCGGGCGGGCGGCGTCGACCTGAGCTCGCGCGGAGCGATCTCGGCCAACCTCGTCACACCAGGCTCGCCTGAGGAAAGCCGCCTGTACAAGGTCGTCAGCGGACCTCGACCCTCGATGCCGAAGAACCGCGCCCCGCTGTCGCAGGCCGACCAGAAGGCGATCTACGACTGGATCAAAGACGGCGCTAAGGACTGAAGCCGAGTCTCGAGCGAAGGGCGCAGGAACTCGCGACGGCTGAGGCCCTGTATACTCGGCGACGCCCATGGCGAAGTCGAAGGAGCCCAGCCCTCAACCGTCCCGACGCCTGACCGAATCGGACCTGAAACGCCTTCCATGGCGCAGCATCGGGCCTGCGTCGATGGGCGGACGTGTCAGCGACCTGTGCTTTGAGCCAGGAAACCCCAAGACGTACCTTGTGGGATACGCCTCGGGAGGCGTTTGGAAGACCACGAACCGGGGCACGACGTTTTCACCCGTCTTCGACAAAGAAGAGACGAGTTCGATCGGCAGCCTCGTCTGGTGCAAGCGTACGGGAGCGGACGGGGCGGTGGAGGACATCGTCTGGGTCGGGACAGGAGAGGGGAACGGCCGGAATTCGAGCAGTTGGGGGCACGGCGTCTACCGTTCGGTCGACGGTGGAAAGACATGGGGCCATCTAAGTCTGGAAGACTCCCACGACATCCCGCGATTGGCCGTCGACCCTCGTGACCCGGACGTTTGTTACGCCGCGTGTCTGGGCCACCTTTGGGGGCCTAACGCGACGCGCGGGCTCTATAAGACGACGGACGGCGGAAAGACGTGGAAGGCGGTCCTGCAAGAGGACGATCGGACCGGTTGTTGCGACGTCCTGTTGGACCCGTCGTCGCCGGACACGGTCTACGCCGCCCTTTACCGGCGGCTCCGGACCCCCTGGAGCTTTCAGAGCGGCGGCGAAGGCGGCGGCCTTTTCAAGAGCACGGACGGAGGGGCGACGTGGAAGAAACTGGGTGGCGGACTGCCGACGAAAACGGGCCGGATCGGATTGGACGTTTACGCCAAGGACCCGTCGAAACTGATCGCCGTCGTCGAGAGCACGGAGGACGGGGGCAATTCGATTCGGGACGACCGGATGAGGGGCGGCGGCGTGTTCCGGAGCGACGACCGCGGGGAGACGTGGGTCAGGCAGAGCGTGCGCTCGCCAAGGGCTTTCTACTTCAGTAAGATCAAGTTCGACCCGACAGACGACCAGAGGGTCTATATGCTGGGCTGGACCCTCGAAACGTCCGACGACGGCGGCGCGACGTTCCATCAAGGTGGCGGCAACATCCTCCACGCCGACCACCATGCGATCATCGTCGATCCGAACGATCCTGACCATTTGGTGGTGGGAACGGACGGAGGCGTCTACCAGAGCTTCGACAAGGGCAAGACGTTCGATTTTCTCGACACGATGGCGACCGGGCAGTTCTACAACATCGCCCTTGACCTCTCCGACCCCTATCGCATCCTTGGCGGCCTTCAGGACAACGGAACGTGGCTCGGGCCGAGTGCGACACAGTGCGATTCCGAAAAGATGGAAGAGGCCCAGATCCCCGAGACCGGGATCGTCAACTCCGACTGGAAAGTCGTCTTCTGGGGCGACGGCTTTCATGCCGCGTTCGATCCCGAGGACCCCGACGTCGTCTACGCGGAGTGGCAGGGCGGGAACATCACTCGGATCGACACCGCCACCGGTGACAAGAGGTATCTGGCGCCTGAAGCGAGGGAAGGCGAAGCCCGTCACAGGTTCAACTGGAACTCTCCGTTCCTGGTCTCGGCCCACCATGAGGACACGATCTATCACGCAGGAAACCACGTGTACCGGATCCGGCCCTCGACCGGGGCTTGGGAGCGGATCAGCCCCGACCTGACGACGGCCGACATCGCCAAGGCCGAAACCGTGGGATCGAACGCCGAGACCCACTGTACGGTCGTCTCCTTGGACGAGTCCCCGCTCGCCCCCGGCCTCTTGTGGGCCGGCTCGGACGACGGACTCATCCATGTCACGAAAGACGACGGCAAATCCTGGAAGAACGTCACGCCGAAGGTCGTTTCCGGCCGCTACGTGTCGCGGATCGTCGCGAGCAACCATGACAAGGGGCGCGCCTATGCCGGCATCGACGGCCACAGGACCGACGACTACGACCCGTGCGTCCTCATGACGGAAGACTACGGTAAGACTTGGAACGACTTCACCGCAGACTTGCCGAAAGGCCGCTCCGTCAAGGTCGTCCGGGAAGACCTGAACAACCCTGACGTCCTATACTGTGGGACGGAGAAGGGCTTCTACGTCAGTGTCGACCGAGGGCGGTCTTGGGTCAAAGCCCACGGTAAGTCGCTTCCTACCGTACCCGTCGACGACATCCGGCAGCACCCTCGGGAACAGGACATCGTCCTCGGCACGCACGGACGCTCGATCTGGGTCTTGGACGACGCGTCACCGTTCGGTCAACTCACCGATCAGGTGTTGGCCTCGCCGCTGCACGTTTTCGACGTCCGGCCGTGTCGGCCACAGCGGCACCTCCAGATCAGCGGGCTCTGGTCTCATAAAGTGTTCCGGGCACCGAACCCACCAAAGGGTGTAAGGATCTGGTATTGGTTGGCCGAATACACGGGCGACGACGTCAAGATCAAGATCGAGGACGCGAAGGGCCTCTTGATCAAAGAACTGACCGGGAGTAACGCGCCGGGCCTGAACCGTGTCACGTGGGACCTTGTCCCGCCGGAGCACTTACGCCTCTCGGACCAAGGTGAGGAGCCCTGGATCCAGAAGTTCTTCGTCCGGCCTGGCGAGTACAGTGTCACCGTCACGATGGGTGACCACAAAGTGACCAAACCGATGGTCGTCCGGTCGATCGACCCGGATTAAACGTCCAGCGGGCGCCTTTCCTTTGGGGAAAGGCGCCCGCCGTGTCTTGTCAGCGGAGGGTTACCGCTTACTTTTTGACCTTAGGGAACGGAGGGACGGGACGGTCGCGCTTGACCTTCTTCATCTCGGCCGTCAACCACTCGATCGCTTTGTCCAGGACGGCGTCCTTGCCCGCAGCGATCTGATCGGGTCTCGCGTCGACTTCGATGTCAGGATCGACGCCCTTGTTCTCGGCGATCCACTCGCCCTTCTCCTTGTCGTAGATGCCGAAGGCCGGAGCGGTGACGCCGCCGCCGTCCACGAGGTTCTTGGCACCTTGGATGCCGACGAGCCCGCCCCAAGTGCGGGTCCCGATGAGCGGGCCGATCTTGTTCCGCTTGAACAGCCAGGGGAACATGTCTCCGCCCGAGCCGGCGAACTCGTTGATCAACATCGCTTTCGGGCCGACAAGGGCCTGCCCAGGAAGGTCTTGGTCGACGCCGTAACGGGGTTTGAAGACCGTTTGCGGCGACCGGGTCAAGAATTCGATGAAGAACGTCGGGATCCAGCCTCCGCCGTTATAGCGCTCGTCGATGACGAACGCCTCGGCCGATGAGTTGGAATAGTAGCCCTTTACGAACTCGATGATGCCTTGGACGTTCGTGTTCGGCACATGGATGTAACCGATTTTTCCGCCCGAGACCTTCTTGACGTATTCACGGTTGCCCTCGACCCAGCTGATGTAGCGAAGGTCGGTTTCGTCCGCGATCGGGCGCACCGTCACTTTGCGCGAACCGGCCGTTCCGGCCTTGTCGTTGACCGTAAGCACCACGTCCTTCTCGACCTTGTCGATAAGGAGCCGGTGCAGGTTGGTCTTCGATGTGACGGGCTTGCCGTTGATCGCGATCAGGTAGTCGCCGTCGTTCACGTTGACGCCCGGGGCGCCGAGCGGCCCGCGACGCTCTGGCTCGAAGTTCAGGCCCTTGTAGACCTTTTTGAACCGGACGGCTTCGCCCGCGGTCTCAAAGTCTGCCCCGAGCATGCCCGTGGGGATCCCCGGAGCCGAGAAGCCGGACTCCCCGCCCTGGACGTAGGCGTGGCCCGTACCGAGTTCGCCGATCATCAACCCGATCAGATAGGTCAGGTCGCTGCGGTTCGAACAGTAGGGTAGCAGCGCGGCGTACTTGTCGCCGATCGCTTTCCAGTCCAGGCCGAGCATGTCGACGTCATAGAAGTTGTCGCGCTCGTGCCGCCACGCTTCCCAGTAGATCTGCGCCCATTCCTGGCGAGGGCTCCATTCGGTCGCGATGTCGCCGAGCGGGATCCGTCCGGCATTGGGTTCAAGACCAGGGCGGACGTCGCCGATACCGACGACGCCGGCCGCAAAGTACAAGACCTTGGTCCGCTTCCCATTGAACGACCCGCCGCCGAACCCGGCGAGGATCGGTTGCGACTGCTTGCTGTCGAAGTCGAACTTCAAGAGCGTCCCGTTCGCGATCGTCATCACGCCGTTCTCCGCACCGATCAGAGCGGGGTAGTTGCCTGGGCCCCAAGGAAGCGGGACGACGCGCTGATCGAGACCTTCGAGGTCGACTCTCATGCCTTCCGGCTTTGACTCCGGTTTGGCTTCGGTCTTACCTTCTTCCTTGACCGGCTCTTCGTCGCCCGCCGTCATGAGCGGGCTCGTCTGGTCCTTGCTCAAGATCGCGGCATAGACCCGTTGGACGTTCTGCTGGTACAGACCGATTTCGAAGGGGCTCGGGTTCGCACCGAACGTCCGGCTCGAGACGAAGTAGAGGTACTTGCCGTTCAAGTCGAACGCGACGGCCGAATCGTCATAGTAGCCTTCGGTCACCTTGGTCGAAGCCTTCGATTTGACGTTGTAGAGGTAGACCGCGGAGAACAGGTTCGGCTGAGCCTGCGAGTAAGCGATCCAGTTACCGTCGAACGAGACGTCGAAGGTATTGCCGAAGCCCGGGTTCGCATACACCCTGTCGGACGTCTTCGTGGCCGGGTCGTACACGAACAGCGTCGAATCCACGGTCGTGTACCAGAACTTCTTGCCGTCCGGGAAGTACCCGAATCGCTGGATCTTCTGGTCTTTCGGCGTGGCAACCTCCGTCCAATCGCCGCCCATCTGTGGAACGGTGTAGATCCTACGCTCGCCCGTCTTGTCGCTCAAGAACGCCACCGTTTGGCCGTCCGGGCTCCAATCCGGGTCTTCCTCGCGCGATGCGCCGGCTTCCGTCAGGTTTCGGGTCTGACCGTTCTTGGCGGGAACGCTGTAGATCTCGCCGCGGGCGACCAGGGCGGCGCGCTTCCCGCTCGGACTGATGCTTCCGTTGTCGACCGAATCGCCGAACTTGCGGTAGCGGCTCCGTGCCAGGAGAGCGTCGGTCGCGACCTTCACCTTGACCGGCTCGACCGCCGAAGTCGCGACGTCGAAGGAGTAGAGCGTCCCGTTCCGCTCGAAGACGATGTGCGAGCCGTCGTTGCTCGCGTTCTTCATGTCGCCGTCGTCGAAGTCCGTGACCTGCTTGGAAGATTTCGACTTCGTGTCGTACGACCAGAGGTTCACGTTGCCCTGAGTCTTATCGGACAAATAGAAGACCTTGTCGCCGACCCACATCGGCCAGTAATTGTTCTCGCGCGCTCCAGGGACCTCCCAATACTTGCGTTGTGCGAAGTCGTAGAAGCACACCTTGCCTTGTGTCCCGCCCCTGTACCGTCGCCAGTTGAAGGCGTACGAATTGTTCCGGTTGTAAGCGATCTGCTTTCCGTCTGCCGAGAACGAACCGTTCGTGAACTCTCCCAAGTCCGTCCGTTGAGGCATCCCGCCGTTCGGGCTGATCAGCCACAGTCGGCCCGTAAACGGTGAGCCGTAACTCGACGCATACGCGACCTTGCCGTCGGGCGTCCAGCCGACGACGTTGCACGGCTCGGATTCATACGTCAATCGGAGCGGCTCGCCGCCTTCCGCCGAAACGACGTAGACCTGAGGGACAAGACTGTCGTAGTTACCGGAAAAGGCGATCCACTTTCCGTCGGGTGAGAAGCGCGGCCAGGACTCCGAGCCTGGACTCGTCGTGACCCGTCGCGCAGTGCCGCCTTTCAGGTCCGAAGTCCAGATGTCGCCGCCGTAAACAAAGGCGACCGTGTCCCCGCTGACGGCCGGCATGCGAAGGAGTTTCATCTCCGTCGTTGCCGACTGCGCCAGCGTGACGACGGCCAATGTCGTCGCGATCATAAAGGGTTCCTTACCTTTTCGCAGGATTCTTCCGTGCGGAAGGCAGGGTTGGAACTTACCCCTTCGATCCGGCTTTCGGTGGGGCTTCGAGAGTGACGACGATCTTGAGCACCTTTCCGCCGACCAAGGCCTGGACGGTCGCCTTTCCCGGCTGCAACGCACGGAGCCTCCCGCTCTGGTCGATCCATGCGTCCCCGGTCGCCGTCCAAACGATCGTCGAACCCGGTACGGGTTTCCCGCGACCGTCGACGACCTTGTAGTCCGTCGCCGAACCCACCGCTAAGCGGGCCTTGCCCTGGATCACGTACTCGCCGTCTTCTAAGGGGACCGGCTCGCCGAAGAGGAGGACACAGTTCGCCAAAGGTCGTTCGGACCCGTCGCTCGGTCGGTTGACGATCGCGCCGCCGATCACGAGTTCGCTGCTTCCGCCACCGTCCAGATTGACGGCGTCGCGGCACCCCAAACGAGCCATGATGACCCCTGCTTCTTCGATCGTCGCACCCACGCTCAGGGTCTGACGGCCTTCGATGACCGCGATCCAAACGTCTCCGTTGGCCGTCGAACCGATCGCCGTCCGGGGATGGCGTTTCGTCGCGAACTCCGTATTGAAATCCTCGGCGTCCCATGCGATCACCGGTTTGCCTTGGACGACGATCACCGGCCCGCCGCCGACCACGTTCTTCGCTCGGGACCAATCCAGCCCCTGAGTCTTGCTGTCCAACGTGACCTCGTCACCTTTGACCAGACTCTTCCATCGGGCCGCATCGGCCCCGGTGGCGGTCACGACCATCTGACTGCGCCCGACGGGAACACGGTCTTCGTCGGTCACGGTCGCCACGACCTTGCCCGAGAGCTTGCACGTCGGGGTCAACGGCCCTGCGATATCGAGGATCACGTGGACGTTGGCACCCTCGGCTAGGGCGTATCCGGCCCATGACGTGTTGAGCACCGTCTTATTCTTCGAACACAGTTCGTTCAGTCCGTCCAACTCGACCGTCGCGCCTTTGAACCCGGCCTGGCCCGTCCATGTCAATCGGGACACGCCACCGAAACCCGCCGACCATGCGAACACGGACCGGCCCGGGAACGGCCGACTGACGAGTTCGCCGTCCCGTACCATCGCCCCGAGCGGGTCGCCCGTCCAAGGGAAGAAATCTCCGTTGACGCCGATGAGGGCTTCGCCCTTCTTCACCGTCTCCGTCAAGACTTCGCGACCTTTGCGATCGTCCTGTTGGCCGAAAACGGTCCCTTGGGCCAAGGTCGGTACGGCTTTGACGTTCGGGGCCGAGGAGGAGAACCTTATAGCGTGGACGACCCGAGGGACGGAGTTGTCGACCTCCATGTGGTACACGATCCCGGGCGCGATGAGCTTTTCCCAGACCTGGGCGGGGGCGACGACCGGAACCAAAGCCGCCAAGACCAGCCACGCTAGGCGCATGCCGCCTCCAGCAGGGTCAATCGGCCCGCGTCAGCATCGAGCCGGACCCGCAATCCGAGCGGCAGGCTCAGCATCCCCCTCATGTGTCCGAACGGAAAGTTCACAACGGTAGGGACGTCGAGAGAGCCCAAACGGTCCTCGACGATGCGCCTCCAGGGCCAAGCGCCGATCTTTGGATCGACCTTTTCGTCCGTCCCGGTCATCTCTCCGACCACGATGCCGGCCGCCTTTTGAAGCTGCCCCGTGTTCAAGAGGTGCGTCAACATCGCATCGACCCGGTGCGGATGTTCGTCGACGTCCTCGATCAGGACGATCCGGCCGTCGCAGTCCAGCGGGTCGGGAGTACCGATGCTGTCCGTCAGAAGGCAAAGGCAACCGCCCGTCAAGGCCCCTTCCGCGACGCCGCCCCGGATCGCTTCACCGCGAGGCGAGCCTGCGACGAACGGGTCTTCGCCTTTGAGCAGGTTTTGGAACGACTCGACGACCCAGGGTTCTCGGTCGACGGAGAACGACAACAGCATCGGTGCGTGATAGGTGACCAGTCCACGGCGGTTCAAGGCCAAGTGCAGGGTCGTGACGTCGCTGAAGCCGACGAACGGTTTGCCCGAACCCGCGATGCGGTCGAGGTCCAAGTAAGGCATCAGCCTTGCACACCCGTAGCCGCCCCTTGAACACAGGACCGCGTCCACCTCTGGATCGTCGAACGCAGCCTGGACGTCGCCCGCCCTCTCCGCGTCCGAGCCGGCCAGATATCCGTCCTTGGCTAGCACGTTGTCTCCGAGCGAGACCCTATAACCTTGCGATTCAAGAAGCTTGATCCCGTTTTCCATGGACTCGGACGTCGTGGGCGAAGCCGGCGAGACGATCCGCACGTGCGCCCCAGGACAGAGCGCGCGAGGTTTGAGCATGGCGGTCAGCGTACCGGGTCAGAATGGGGCATGCCCCTTCAGGAAGACCTTCGGACGATGCCTGTGGCGGAGTCCGCAAAGCGGGTCTTAGGGTGCATCCTCGTGGCTGGACCCTGTCGGGCCCGGATCGTCGAAGTCGAGGCGTACGGCGGCGAGTCGGATCCGGCAAGCCACGCCTGGAGGGGGCCGACCCCGCGGACGGCCGTGATGTACGGCGCCCCGGGAACGTCGTACGTCTACTTCACTTACGGCAACCACTGGATGCTGAACGTCGTCGCGAGGCCTGAAGGCGAAGCTTCAGCGGTCCTGATCCGCGCGGCTGAGCCGTTGGAGGGGCTCGAGACGATGTCGGCCCGAAGGCCCAAGGCCCTTCGGGACAGCGATCTCCTGTCCGGGCCCGGCAAGCTCTGTCAGGCGTTCGGCATCGATCGGTCGTTCAATGGACTCGACCTCTTCGATCCCGCTTCACCGCTCACGCTTGCCGAAGAAGGCCCGCCCACCGCCATCGCGGTCGATGTCCGTATCGGTATCGCCGTCGGCCGAGGCGAACTCGAGCCGCTTCGTTTCGTCGACGCAGGGCGCGTCTCTTGGGCTTCCAAGCCCTGGCCGAAGCTGTGACGATCGAAAGCCCGCTACTTGAGCGGATTCGTGGCATCGGCCAATTCGAGCTGGACTTGGGCCTCGTCGACCTTCTTCGCGTGGCCGTCGACGAACAGCACCATCCGTTTCGGACTCGCGGGCCAAGGCATCGAGTCATAGAACATGTACTTGCCCGCCGGGTTGACCACGGCTCGGGTCTTTTCAGCCGACAACGCCGCGACGCCTTGGAACAATGGCGACGCCGGATTGAGCGAGTCTCGTGCCGAAGGTCCAGTGACGTACTTCGAGACGAAAGGCCAGACGGTGTTCGCTGACATCATCTCCGGCGGATAGACGTCGTCGTAATCCACGGTGTATTGAAGGACCCCTTGCCCAAGGTGTTTCAAGTTGCTCAGTGTGGCCGTCTGTCGGGCCGCGATCTTGGCCTGAGCGAACACAGGGATCAAGACCGCGGCGAAGATCGCTCCACACGGCAGGCACAGCGCGACGAGCGCGATCCCGAGCCAAAGCCACGGACTGGACTTCTTCGGCTTGTTCGGTTCCTGGGAAACGTCTGCGTACTCGCCCGGCTGCATGGTCCGATTATGCTCGAAGCGGCTCGTCAGGGAGTCCGGAGCCCGTCCTTGAGAGCCTCTTGGAACACGGCTTCGGGAAGGGACCTCGCCATGCCGTCGACATTCCCGACGACCCGGACCGGATCCTTTCCGCCAGGGGGCACTGTCGGCGCGGACTCGAAGATCAACAAGGTCCGGAAGGGGTCTGGAATCCGGTCGACGACGCGACCCCCTAGACTTCCGTTGCCCAGCCACTCAGGGCTCTTCGGATTGAACGTGTCCAGCACGCCCTCGTTCCTGACATAGGACCCGACCGCCGCATAGATCGTCCGCCCGGTCGAAGTGTCCGGCGGGAGCCGACCGTCGTTGTCCGTCGCGTACATCTGGACGGCTGTGAGGATCTGCCGGACGTTCGAGACCTTGCGGTAACGGAGCGCTCGACCCTTGTGAGGCGACATGAAGACCGGTGCCAAGACGATCGCTCCCGCCACCAGTAAGCCGCCGACGATGAGCAAGGTCACCAAATTCGACGACTTCGATCCGGAGGAAGGCTCTGGAGGGTAGATCACTGTGACACCGGTTGCTATGACGTCGGACGCTACCGTTCCAGTTCCGAAGTCAGGATGCCGAACGCGCCCGGCTTGTCCAGGGGGTCGTTTCCGCTTTCGCACTGCGAGACCAGGAGGCAGGCCGGACAACCGTCCGCGCAAGAACAAGAACGAAGGAGCGTCGATGCCTGTTCCAACCAGGCCCGTCGCTCGTGGAAAAGGCGGGCAGCCAGTCCGACGCCTCCGGGTACCGCATCGAAGACGTAAAGCGCCGGAGCCATCGTATCCGGGCACAGGACGTACCAACAGCTTCCGAGATCGTTCCGATCGCAACCCGCGATGACCGGGGCCACGGAGAGAAGGGCGTGCTCTAGGGCATGGACCACCCCGGCCTGTTCGACCGTCAGACCTGCCAGATCCCATCTGACCCCGACCGTATCTTTCGTGCGAGGCGGAAGGTCAAGGGGCGTCTCGTCCAGAACGCCGTCCCCGTCCGACCGCTTGCGGACGTAACTCGGAACGTGCGTCGTCACCCTGACCCCGCACAGCGTCCAGTCTCCGTCGACTTCGATGGGGACCGTCGACTCGACGAGGGATTGGACGATGGCTTGCGTGAAGTAGTCGGGCTCCTCGGCCCGTACGCGCGCGACGCGCCGTTCGAGGTCGAGGGCCTCCACGATATAAGACCGTCCACGGTGAAGGTACACGGCCCCTTCGTGCGCCTGTTGTGGCGCCCGCCATTCCTCCATTTCGGCCAAAGGGGACGCCCCTTCGAGGATCAAGACCTTTTCAGAGCCCGATCCTCGGATGTCGGTGGACATGGCCGGACTCTCGTACGAGGCGAAGAACAGCCTTCCCGCCGACCACCGGCACGATCCGTCCGCGACCAGTGCAGCGACGGCGTCCGAAGCCCCCGGTCCGAACCGCGTCAGCTCCTCTTCGCCGATCGGTCTCTCGTGCGCCGCGCACAACAGTTGCCGCTGGAGCACGTCCGGGTTCTCTGGGTCGAGGACGGCCGATTCGACAGGCTTGTCCAGAAGCAGGTCGGGGGACCGGACCAAGAACTGTTCGAGCGGGTCGGCGTGGGCCAGCATGACGGCCAAGCTGTCACGGGCGCCTCGGCCCGCGCGGCCGACCTGTTGCCAAAACGAACTGACGGTGCCGGGATAGCCGTTGAGGACGACCGCATCGAGACCACCGACGTCGACACCGAGTTCCATCGCGTTCGTCGTCGACAGGCCCCGGAGTCGTCCCGAAAAGAGGGCCTTCTCGATGTCCCTTCGCTCCTTAGGCGTGTAGCCTCCACGATAGCTATCGACCCAGGACGGGTCGCCACCTTGCTTCTCCAGGATCGCTCGGGCTTGCCGGACGACCAGTTCGGTCGTCGTCCGAGCACGTGAGAACGCCAGTGTCCGAAGTCCGTTGGATACGAACTCGGCCAAGAGCGAGGCCGCGTCACGGTTCGGACTGAATCCCTCTTCTGTCTCTGGCGGGGCGACGAGGACGACATGGCGCCGGCCCTTCGCCGCCGAATCGTCCCGCACGAGCACCGGCGTCCTTCCGGTCAGCTTTCCGAACAGTTCCCCGGGATTCGCGATCGTCGCGCTACAGGCCATGACCTGGGGGCGGCTGCGGTACCACTCGCACAACCGCAAGAGTCGCCGCAAGACACCCCCGACGTGCGACCCGAAGACCCCGCGGTAGACGTGTGCCTCGTCGACCACGATGTACCGCAAAGATTTCAAGACGTCCTTCCAGTTTTCGTGGTGCGGCAACACGCCGACGTGCAACATGTCCGGATTGGTCAGCACGATATGGGCGCGTTTCCGGATCAGGGAGCGGCTCGCCTGGTTGGTGTCCCCGTCATAAGTGCCGCACGTGAGCCCTTCCGGCAAGAGCGCGGTGAGCTTCTGCGCTTGGTCTTGGGCCAAGGCTTTGGTCGGAAAGAGATAGAGGGCCCTCGCCTTCGGCTCACTGAGGCACGACTCGATGACGGGAACGTTGTAGCAAAGGGTCTTGCCGCTGCCCGTCCCCGTGACGACCATGACGTCTTGACCGGCCGTACTTGCGGCGATCGCCTCAGCCTGATGTTCGTAGAAGCGGTCGATCCCCGTCTCGGCAAGGCGGTCGGTGAGGGCCTTGTGAAGGGTAAGGGGCGTGTCAGACCATCGGGGTACGGACGCATCGACGACGCAACACCTCAACGGCCGCGAGGTCAGAAGTCGTTCGAGGGCTTGTCCCGAAGGCCCGGAGCGCAGCTCAGTCGAGATTGTTGAGTTCGTGGTCAGGGTTTTCCCTGCCTTTGTCCTTGGACGTCAGCTTGACGGCCCAGACCGATCCGAAGAAGAGAACGGTCAGCGGGGCCGCCATCGCCATCATCGTGAAGGGATCGCCCGACGGTGTCAAGACCATCGACAGGATGAAGATCGCGACCGTGGCGTGACGCCAGTAGCGGAACAACGACTCGCTCGAAATGAGCCCGACCTTCGTAAGAACGAACGTGACGATCGGAAGCTGGAACCCGATCCCGAAGGCGAACACGAGCTTGATCAAGAGGAAGACCATCGTGCCGGGCGCCTGATAGAGCGTCGAGCCTTGGAAGTCGCGGAAGAACGAGCAGAACCAAGTGACGGTCGGTGGCACCATGAGCCATCCGACCGCACATCCCAAGAGGAAGAGCAGCGCGCTGACGGGGACCATCGCCTTGACGGGCCGCCGTTCGTTGGGTTTAAGGCCCGGTTTTACGAACTGCCAGACGTGCCACAGGGCGTAGGGGACCGTGAAGGCCAGGCCGATCACGAACGCGACCCTCATTTGGAGCATGAAGGGCTCGGTGAACGTCGGGAAGACCTCGCGGTAGTCCAGCCAGTTGGGGATCGACTTCCGGACGTCCTTCTCCAGGAACTTATAGAGCGGCACGGCGCCGAACCAACCGATCACGGACGCGACGACGAGGAACACGGCGACGCGGATCAACCGCGTGCGGAGTTCGTCGATGTGCTCGCCTAACGTAGCGCGGAACTCCTCGGGATCGTCCGAGAAGTTCCTACGCGTTCGGGTTTTGGCAAGGGCCATGCGCCCTGACAGTTTACATCTCCAGTTCGGAGACGTAGGAAATCCGGATCCGCATCACCATCTTGCGATTGGCGGAGCCTCCCGTGTTGTTGCCGCGCTGGCCGAAGCGGCCTTGTCCGCCGCCGCGCGTACCCTGTTCCGAATCACCGTCGCCAGGGGCACCGGCTCCGGGACCCATCATTCCTCCGCCGCCCCGTCCGCGACCGCGTCCGAGCTGGAAGAACGTGAAATTGCCGTCATCGTCGAAGTGGGGGTCGATCCGGTAGAAGCCGCCCGAAGTCGGGTCGTTCAGTCGGTCGGCGACGCCGGCCGATCCACCGCCGGCATTGCTGCCCTTTTGCGGGCCCATGACGTTCCCGCTCGATCCGCCCGCCGGAGCGCCCGAACCGCCGCCCGTTCCGCCGGCGGCGGCCTGGTCGACGAGGGTGTCCTGGGTCAGTTCGACTTCGGTCCGGGCCACGACTCCGCGGTCGATGGCGAACCAGGTCTTTCCGACCAGTTTGACGTTCGCGACTTCGCCCTTGACCTGGTTCAAGTCCTTCACGTCCTTGAGCAGGGCCGGGCCGAGCTCCATCACCGTCCGGATGACCGCGCACGGCATACCCTTGAACCACACGAACTCGGCGAGTTCGCCGCGTGCGCTCAGCGGCTGCGTGAAGTGGTCTTGCTTCAAGAACGCCGAAGGATCGACTCGGCCGATAAGGTACGGGGAGTTCCAGGCGTCGCCCTTCTGGACGGCCTTCGAAGGAAGGACCGGCAAAGGAAGGAGCGGGAAGATGTCGACGGCGGGCGGCGCACCGTTCCGACCGTCCATGCCGAAATAGATCGGGACGCTGCCGAAGACTTCACGGCCGACGTCGGAGATCCGCATGAAAAGCGGCGTGAACTGGTCTTGCGGCACGCGCTTCGGCTCCGTGTCTCCCGGAGGGACGAGGGTCGCGTAGTCCTTGCCCTTGTCGGGAAGGATCTGGATCCTCATCAAGCCGTCGTAGCCACTGGCGACTTTATAGGAATTGTCCGTCGCGTACAGGATCCGGACCTTGGTGTCGTCCGTCGCGATCGTCGGAATGCGGCTACCGATCTGGGCTTGAGCCTGACTGATCGTACCGACCTCCTGCTTGAACGTGAAATTGTAGACCCGCTCGATGCCCGGTTTGAACTTGTAGCGGAGCTTGACGCCGCCTTCCGGCACCTTGATGCTGGTGTGGTTGTCGACCGTCACGTTGACCGAGGACCGGTTGACGATCTGCTGCTTGCCGTTCGAATCGACGAACAGGACGCATTCGATCTTCGCGTTGCCGTCGGCGATCTCCCGGGCCTGCGTGTTCAACGGGTAGACGTAGTCGTCACCGTCGATTTCAGGCAGCGCAGCCTCTAAGAACTGGCCGTTGACGTAGAAACCGATGTAACCGCCGGGCGGAATGCTGTTCTTCGGGATCCGGACCTTGACCGTTTCCCGGACGGTCGAACCGTCCAACGGTCGTCGGATCGTGAAGTTGGCCTGGCCAAAGGCGCTACTGGCGACCAAGGCTGCGAGTGCGAGGACGATAACCCTTTTCATGCTTCCGGCTCCGGCCGTTGGGAGAACCCGCCGGCCACAAGACACAGTTGTATTGTCGTACGAAACGACGCGGTTCGTTCGGTGGATGTTACACCACCCGGGACCCGGATTGCTCGGTTCGTCTGCCGATCACGGCCGACTTCAGGCGTCCAGCGTTCCGAACCGGACGACGTCCTGAAGTCCCTCAGGCGCATCGACCGCACCTCCGATCAGGCAGTGCCGGACCGGGCCCGCCGCGATGATCTCAGCTCCCGGTAGGACGACCGAGTCTTCGATCCCTTGCGGACAGACGACCCTGGCACCCTCCCCGATGACGACGTTCTCGCCCACCGGTCCCTCGACTTGGGCCCCGTCTGCGAACAAGACGCCTCCACCCACGACGTGCCGCGTCGTGGACAGGAAGGAGTCGAGCGTCCCCGTGTCGAACCACTCCCCTTCATAGACCCCGGCAAGGACGGTCTCACCGTTGTCGACCAGAGTCTGGATCGCGTCCGTGATCTCGTACTCCCCTCGGGCGCTCGGGGCCAGCCCCGGGAGTACGTCCCAGATCTGGGGCCCGAAGACGTACATGCCGGCCATCGCTAGGTTCGATTCAGGTTCGGCGGGTTTTTCGACGAGCTTGACGATCCGTTCTCCGTCGACGTTCGCAACGCCGAAACGTCTCGGGTCTTCGACGGGCTTGACGAGGTTCAAATTGGCACAACCCGATTCGCGGAACCTTCGGACGTGGGGCTCCAGCGGCCGGTCGTAGATCGCGTCTCCGAGATAAAGGACGAAGTCGTCGCCGGCGACGAAATCCTTGGCAAAGCCGACCGCATGGGCCAACCCCTTCGGCTCGACCTGCCGGGCGTAAGCCAGTTTCAGACCGAACCGCGAGCCGTCCCCTAAGGCCTCTCGGATCTGGGGTTCGTTGTCCCCCACGACGATGCAGACCTCTTCGATGCCGCAGCCTTTGAGTTGGTCGAACGCGTACTCGAGGGTCAACCGGTTCGCGATCGGAAGGAGCGGCTTCGGTACGACCTTGGTCACAGGGTAGAGCCGGGTCCCTTTTCCGGCTGCGAGGACGACGCCCTTCATGGGCCCATGTTGACACGAGAGGGGCGCCGGCAAGGGCCGGGCTTGGTACCATAGAACCGTGACACGGACGTCACTCCTCTTGATCGGTCTGACCGTGCTATCCGGATGCCGGCAATCGACGACCGCGCCGTACCCGGAATGGGCCGACGGCGGCCCTTCGCCGAGGCCGGCACCCGGCGGCACGTTCGCGGCCTATGTCGCCTTGGCCGACTCCGTCGTGAAACTCCTTCCTGAAGACTCGGCAAAGGTCACGTTTTCCGACGGGGCCCGAAAATCCGCGATGGACAGGCTCGGGCCCAGCCTTGACAGGCTCTCTAAGGCGTGCCAAGGCCGTTGCGACTACTCGTATCGTCCGGAATCCGCGTTCGACACGGAACCGTCCGCCCGAGGGTGGCGGCTTCTGGGCCGAGGGCTGGCTTGGCGGATCCGCTCCTGCTTCGAATCCGGAGACACCGGAAGGGCGGTCGAAGACCTCTTGACCGCTACGAAGTTCGGACTGGACCTGACCCAAGGCGACGCTCCGACCGCGTCCCTCGGGTTCGCCGTCTGCAACGAGGCCAGACAAGCGTTCGCGCCCCATGTCGGCGAGGTCTCCGCACAACAGTTGACCCGACTGGACGCAGGGCTCAGGAAGATCCTCTCGGACTACCCGGGGACCATGGCGGCCATCGAACACGAGAAACGACGCATGATGCTCGGAGTCCAGTTCGTCCAGGACTGCTATCGCGCGCAACGGTTCGACGACCTGACCCAGAGGCTCGGCAAAGACACTAAGCCCGCCGTCTCCTATCTCAAGGACCTGTCCGACTCTAAGCGCCCGGCCTACTTCGAGGGCTTCGCGGCGGAAGCCAAGGACTATGCGGACCACTGGGCCGGCCAGGCCGACAAGCCCGCCGTCGACCGCTCCCCATGGGAGCCGGCCGGCGCAGACCGCCCTTGGCGAAGGTTCTCCAGGGCCTTGTTCGAGACCGTGGAACCGACCCTGGCCCTCCATGACGCGTGCCTGGCCCGGACGCGGCTTTTGGCCCTCTCCGCATGGGCCACGGCCAAGGTCAAAGTCACGGGGCAGGCACCGGCAAACCTGTCGAAACTTCCGGAATCGTTGGTCACGGACCCTTACACGGGCCGGCCGTTCGTGTACCGGTCAGCGGGCGGGGATTTCAGCGTTTACAGCGTCGGCCCGGACGGCCTGGACGACGGGGGACAGGACGGTTCGAGCGACCTGGCGCTAGAGTCCGGCGACCTCTGAGGCCTTCGGAAGCGCATCGATCGCGACCCGCGGTCGCCATTGGGCGGCTTGGAACCCGTGGACGTCGACGACCTCGGATCCGATCCCGGCAAGCCCGCCCGAAACGTACTTAGCCGTGGTCTCGCTGACGACCATCGTGCCCGGTGCCGCGGCCTTTTGCATGTGCGCGGCGACATCGATCACGTGGGCAAAATTCACGTTCGTAAGGTTCTGCCCGGGAATGTGGGCGCTGCCCGTATGGACGCCGACACGGATCTCGATCGGTCGGACGAGGCGGTTCCTAAAGCTGTTGAATTCGAAAAGGCCGGCCAGTAAAGCCCGACCCGCGATGTACGCCATCTGCGGGTTTTCGAACACGCACGTCGTCCCGTCGCCCGCCGTCGAATGGACCGTCCCGCCGTGTCGTTCGACGACCGCTTGGACGAATTTCTGATACTCCGTGAACGTGAACTCGACGGTCAAGGGATCGGATTCGGCTTTGAGGCCCGTGGAACCGACGATGTCCAGGCTGACGAAGGTCACGAACCGCTCGTCCGACTTCAGCTTTTCTTGTATCTCTTGCAACTGGTGCAGCAGCTCTTGCCGCTCCGAAGCAGGATCGCGCAAGCCGAGCTTCTTCCGGTTCGCCGTGAACAGGGCATGGGCGATGCCTCCGCCGAACGCGCCGAGCACCGTCGTCAACAGCATGAACATCGAGTGCGGCCCTCGAAGCTGGACTTGCGGGAGAAGACTGAACAGGAACGTGAACAAGGCCATGACGACGAACGACACCGCGCCGAACAGTCCCCCCGACAAAAGGGCGACGCGCACGTCCTTGGCGACGGCACTGTTCCAGAGCGCGCCGATGACGGCGATGAGCGCCAGGGCGCCGAACAGGCCGGACGAATCGCGGGTCGCGCCCGCGACCGCGTTCGCGAGCCCACAACCGGCCGCAAGGACACTGGCGATGGTGACGCGGCGGAGCGTCGGGTCGAAGGCCGTGAACGCGCCCTTCATCCGGTCGATGAAGGTCGATCTTTCCTCCACCGGAGCGGAGCGGACGGCAAGGCGCACGTAGTCCTCGGGCGCGCCCGTGGCTTCCGAAATCGCCTGAATGGCTTCGTCGTCCAGTTCGCCCAGATCCTGGCGCAACCGGGACGCGAGCATATGGATCTCAACGACCGTATCGTCGCTCAGCGTCCTCTTACTCGGTAACAACTGGCCTTCTAAGCCCACGTCAACCGGATTTTACAGCCTGAGCGGTCTTAAAGGTTGCACGTTCGGTCAGCCGCCGCATCCGTTAGGCGGTGGCGGTGGGCCGTCTGACTGCTGGTACACCGACAATGCGGAGGGCAACGTGTTGACCTGGCCGGCGACCAGCGTCCCCAGTTTCGCGCGGCAGTCCTGAGCGTCCATCACGTAGACCTTGCCGCCGAACAGATACGACTTGTAATACTTCGGCACGGGAATCGAGTCCGAATCGATCGAAACCGTCTTCGACGACATGGGGACGGACGCCTCAAAGACCCCGCCCGTCGTCGTCCGGGATCCTGCGACCAAAGCACCGCTCTGGTCGTAGAACAGGACGTTGACCTTCTGCATTCCGACGCCGGTGCTCTCACTTCGAACGACGCCTCGAACGTATGTGTTGTAGCGGATCAAGCTCGATTGCTGCGCGTAGGACTTCGACTGGCCTGCGACGGTCGCGTCCGCTGAGACCGTGAAGATCGCGGACGTCGGTTTCAAGACTCGAAGGCGGCCGGTCGGACTGATGCTGACCGTGCTCGGGTCGACGCCTGAGACCTGGTAGTTCCGACCCGCGAGAACGGTGCGGTTCTGGCCGTCGTAGTTGGCGACGGTCACTTGGACGTCGTCGCCCGGCTGAAGATTGAACGGGTCGAGGTCCGTACCGGCTCTCGTGTTGCTGATGAACTCGAGATATTGGCCTGGTTCGATCCCGGCGGAGTTCCCACCGTTGCCGCCTCCGTTCCCGCCACCGCCGCCACCGCCGCCGCCGCCGCCGCCGCAACCGATGAGCAAGAGGGCGGCGACCAGCGCCGCTAGACTGAATTTGTTCACCATCTCAACCTAACCTGAATCCTTGGGGCAACAACGACCGGAGCGTGTGTCCTCTGACCTGACCTTCGTCGTCCGCACACCATATAGGGACGTCGTCCTGGCCGGCGAACTCCAAAATCGTCTGCAGGCACATGCCGCACGGCGTCCCGCCGTCCTTTGTCGACACAGCGACGGCTTTCAGCCTTCGGCACCCCGCGCCCACCATCGTGACGATCGCGGACCGTTCGGCGCAGACCGTCAAGCCGAACGAAGCGTTCTCGACGTTGCATCCCTTGTAGACCGTGCCGTCTTCGCCGAGCACGGCAGCGCCTACTTCGTAGACGGAGTAAGGGGCATACGAGTTCGACCTTGCGAGTCTGGCGGCCTCGAGCAGTGCGGGCGTGTCCACAGGAGGCCCATGATACTCCGGGCTCATTTCAGCACGGCGACGGTGACGCCGGCCCCCCCTTCCTCGGGTTCGGCTTCGTGATATGACCGGACATCGCGGTGGCGCTTCAACAAGTCGTGCGTGACCTTGCGAAGGACACCCTCGCCCTTGCCGTGGACGATCCGGACTTTCGAGAGGCCCGCCAGGACAGCTTCGTCGAGGAATCGGGCAAGCTCTTCCCCAGCGTCCTCGGCACGCATCTGACGCAAATGGATCTCCGGGCGGGCGGTCATCGCTTTGCTCAACGAGACGGAGCCCCCGCGCGCCCGGATCGGGCCTTGGGACGTCGGCACAGGGGTCAGGTCTCCCAACTTGCACGTGAGTTTCAACGCTCCGGCTTGCACCAAGACCTTGCCGTCCTTCGGATCTTCGAGCACGGTCCCCGTCTGGGTGAATCCCGAAATCCGGACCGATGCGCCCCGCACGATGACCGACGCAGCTGGTCCGACGGGCCGCTCGGCGGGTTTCTCCTTCGATTCCCTGACGAAGTCTTGACCGACTTCCTGTAACTCTTTCAGGCGCTGACGGGCCCGGTCGAACCCCGCCTGGGTGGGGTCTTTCTTCAACGCTTCGAACACGTCCGAGGCTTCGATCCGGATCTCGCGGAGCAGCGCCTCCAACTCTTCGGTGGCCCGCTCGCGGACCGACCTCCGGGCTTCCTCGGCCTTCTTGATCTTCGACTCGGCCTCCTTCTCGACGGAACGGAGGCGTGTGGCGAGGCGTTCGGCCTCTTCCGTCGATTCGACGGCCCTCCGCTCTGCCGCTTGCAACCGCTCGATCATCTTCGCGACGTCGGCCTCTTGTTCGGAAAGTCCGCTCTGGGCCTCTTCCAGGACGCCCCTGGGTAGGCCGTACCGTTCGGCGATCTTCAGCGCATGGCTCGAGCCGGGCACTCCGACGAGCAGTCGGTAAGACGGGCGCAACGTCGCTTCGTCGAACTCCATCGACGCGTTCACGAAGCCGGGCGCGTTCGCTGCGAGGAGCTTCAGTTCGCCGTAGTGCGTGGACGCCATGACTTTGGCTCCTTCCTTCTGGAAGGCCAAGAGCAGGGCCCTGGCAAGGCTCGATCCTTCGTCCGGGTCCGTCCCCGCACCGACTTCGTCGAGCAAGACCAGCGCTCCGGGGACCAGGCTCCGCAGCGCTTGCGCGATGTTCTTAACGTGCCCACTGAACGTGCTCAAGGACTGTTCGAGCGACTGCTCGTCCCCGATGTCCGCCCAAATCTGCTTGAAGCAGCCGAATTTGACCCCCTTGGCCAGCGGCATCATGCCGGACTGCGCCATGGCGACGATCAATCCGACCGTCTTGAGGGCGACAGTTTTTCCCCCCGTGTTCGGCCCGGTGATCAAGAGCACGTCGGTCTCACCGCCAAGCTTGAGCGATACCGGGACGCACGTCTCCCGCGGAAGCATCGGGTGCCGACCCTCACGGACCTCGATGCGAGGGCCTTCGGTTCGTTCGGGAAGACAGCCCCCTGACTCCTGGCCGAACCTGGCCCGGGCGAGAGCGAGGTCGATGTCCGACGCCGCATCGAGTCCGTCCCGGATCACTGGTGCTTCCCGACCGACGAGTTGGCTCAGCTCTCTCAAGACGCGCTCGGTCTCGGCGCGCTCCATCGCTTCCGCCTGGCGAAGCTCGTTGCCGAGGGCGACGATGTCCTCCGGCTCGACATAAACGGTCGATCCGCTTGCGCTCGTGTCGTGGACGATGCCCTTGACTTTGCCCTTGTGCTCGGCTTTCAGCGGGATGACGTAGCGGCCGTCACGGACCGTGTAGACGGTGTCGCTGAGAAGGTCGCGCGTTTTACCGGAAACGTACGATTGGATCCGTTCTAAGGTCTTCTGGGCCGCCGACGCCTTCTTCTTCCGTGCCGAAGCCAGTTCGGACGAGGCTTCGTCACGGACGTATCCGTCGCCGTCCAAGCTGGCAAGGAGGCGCCCCTCCACTCGCGGCAGCTCTGGAAGCCGCTCTCCAAGCCGCCATAGGATCGGCGCGGACTCTCGATGTCGGTGGAGGACGTCTCTCGCCCGAGCCATCGTCTGAAGCGACTCGCCGACTTTGTAAAGGGAAGCCCCGTCGAGGACGGCGTCCTTCTCGGCCAGCTTCAGCGGCCCGGCCACATCGTGCAGTCCGCTCATTCGAAGCGGGTCGGCGACCAATACGGAGTCGGCTTCGCGCGTCTTTTCAAGTTCCGTCCAGACCACGGTCGGGTCGAACGACGGTGTCGACGCCCGAGCCGACGCGGCACCTTGGGGGGTGTCGCACCGCTCGGCCAGCATCTCTAAGACCGTCTCGAACTCCAGGACGCGCAACGCGTGCACGTCCCGATTGTATTCGGGCGGGGCGGACCGGCGTCAAAGGGCTCAATCCGGTCTGGGGACCCACCGACCGCCGTGACGCCGCCGCGGACGGCGCGTAGAATCCGATACATGGTCTCCGTCCTTTGCCTACTCGCTCTTGCCGGGCAAGACTCGGCCGCGCTGGAACAGAAACTGTTCCCGACCGACGACGTGTGGATCTACCAGTTCGCCCAAGACCAGACATCGGATCCCTACCTCAGGGTCTGGGGCACGGGCGACGCCGCCCTCGGCTCCTCCTTCGAAGGTCACTTGCCGTTCAGCTTCAGCATGTTGAAATTCGAGCTTCCTGCCGCTCCCGAGGGTTCCAAACTTACCGGCGCCAAGCTCGTCCTGACCCACTCGCCGGAGCCGGGATGGACGGGACAAGACGCGGAGAAGAATCCGGTCGAAGCCCGTTCGCTGACGATCGACTGGAACGAGGCCAACTGGGAGTACGACACGGCCAAGAAGGTCCACCCGAGCAACGACGAAGCCACCGTTTACGGGACCGGCTGGTCCAAGCCGCCCGCAGGCGAAGACAAGTTCAAAGTCGAGATCGACCTGACGAAAGGTAAGGGTGGTTTCCAGGCCGCCTACGACAAAGCCCTGGCCTCGCCGTCGAAGGACCTCGCCATCGCTTTGACGTCGAAGCTCACGCCGGAAGGCGGCGGAGAGGGGATGGTCTACAAGTTCTATTCCCGTTCGAACGACGAAGCTTTGCGTCCCCAGTTGGTGTTGACGTTCAGTAAGTAACGGTCTACACTTGACTGATCTCCGGGACCGCCAAAGCGTGCGAAAGGCGGGTGGCGACTCCTAGGGCTTCGGCGATGTCGTCCTGCGCGCTTGGGCCTGTGGCTTTCACTGACTTGAGTTCCATAACCCAACCATGGCTCTCGGACGCCAAAACGACGGAGACCGTCCGTCGACGAAAGAGGCCCGAAGTCTCTGATTCCAGGGTGAGGACCGTAAGGTCAGCAGGAGTGGCGTCTGATTCGACTGACGACAGAAAGCAGCACCCCGTACGTCGCCATTCATAAGTAGCGTTCGACACATCGATGATCAGCTTGTTCGTCGAAAGAATGGAGGCGACACGAGTGGAGAGTGCCAATGCGACGACCGCAAGAACGATGGGTGCGGGGTCGGACTTTGGCAGGTGGGTCTGTGCAAGGAGAAAGCCGCCTGCACCGGCAATGAGGGCGACGAACGGTACAGAAACGCAGCGGACGGCACGTGCGGTCGGAGACAACAGATCGACGGTCAGACGTTGTGTGAGTTCGTCGAACGACCAAATCGCATGCCGTGCCTCGCATTGAGGACCGTTCAGACCTCCAGCCTTCACCTAGTCTTCAAAGTGCGCAAGGAGTTCGTCGCGTGTGACCGTCGCGACGCCGACCTTGCCGACGACCACCGCCGCGGCATGGACGGCGAGTTCGGCGGCTTCCCGAAGACCCGCTCCGGCCGCGACCGCCAAGGTCATGGTCGAAACCACGGTGTCTCCCGCACCGGCGACGTCGTAGACCTCCACTTGCTTTGCCGGCACGAGGACGGCCGGAGCATCGTCCGTCCAGACGGCCAGCCCCTTCGGCCCCCTCGTTACGACAAGCGCGTCGCACCCGATCGCTTCCCGAAGGGATTGCCCGGCAACCCCGATCTCGTCCGTACGGAACCGTTTGTCCCCACTCGCCGCCAAGGCCTCACCGATATTGAGGGTGACCACCGAAGCCCCCTTCAAGAGGCCGACGTTGTCCGGTTTCGCGTTCACGAGGAAGGGGACGGACCCTGCGCGAGCACGTGCGACGGCCGGTGGCACGGTCGCCTCGTTCACGACCCCTTTGTCGTAGTCCGAAGCCAGGACGGCGTCCAAGCCGTCGATCGAACCAAGGAGCCGACGGGCCAATTCGGACGCGACGGGACCGGCAAGATCGTGGGCGTGCTCCCTGTCGATGCGGAGGACTTGCTGGTTCTGGGCGACGACCCTTGTCTTCCGGGTCGTCGGCCGAGAGGCGTCGGTCACGATGCCCAAGACGTCCGCTCCTCGTTCCGCAAGCTTGTCACGTAAGTCCGCTCCTGCGCCGTCGTCCCCGACCGCGCCGAACACCTTGGTCGTCGCGCCGAGGGCCATGAGGTTCGCCGCAACGTTCGCGGCCCCTCCCGGGACGGCCGTTTCACGTTGGACGTCGATCACGAGGACGGGCGATTCAGGCGAGACGCGGGAGGCGTCCCCCCAGAGGTACTCGTCCATCATGAGGTCGCCCAGGACGGCGACCTGCAACCCCTCGAAGCCGGCGACGATTTCCCGGAGGTCCATCTAAGCCTCTTTGATCCGCCGGGTCAACGCCTCGATGACAGGGCCCGTCTGGATGCCGTTCATGCAAGGGTGTCCGGGCTCATGGCACTCGGTGACACGGCACCCTCCGCACGGCCCACGATGGTCGATCAACGTGTGACCTTCCCCCATCGGGTCCCATTCACCGGGCTGGTTGTGGTCTGAATAGAGGGCCACGATCGCCGCGCCGGCGGCCGACGCGACGTGGGTCGTGCCGGTGTTCAGCCCGACATAAAGGTCCGCGAGCTTGAGCAGGGCGGCCGATCCGTGGGCGTCGAATTCGCCCGCTGCGACCAGGCCGTCGCCCCAGGCTGCGACGAGGCCTTCCCCCGCCTCCTTTTCGGCCGGCCCTCCGACGACGACGATTTCGACTGAACCTGCATCGAGCATCGCTTTGCCGACGGCTTCGAACCGTTCGAGCGGCCACTTCGTGCTCCCTTGGGCCGAACCAATGCCCATGGCAAGCAGTTTCCGGTCAGGGTGTCGCCGCCTCGCCGAAAGCCACTCCAAGGCCCGCTCCTGTTCGGACCGGTCAGGATGGAGCAACGGCAGTCGCAAGTCGTCCGGCTTCGTGTCGAACCCGTCCAACGCCAAGCGATCGAGCCGCATCTTGCTTTGTGCGGGCATCGGTGGAAGCAGTCCGGCTGCGTCGCGCTTTTGGTAGGAAGCGTAGTCGGCGGCGTGGAACCCGACCAGTCGGGCGAAGCCTGTCATGCGGAAGAAGAGCCTGTCCCTTCGGACGTCCTCCGGCGTCCTTTCGGCCGGGCCGATGTAGACGATGACGTCGGGGCGGGCTATGACCGTGGTCCACCAAGCCGACAAGCGGGTCTTCAGTCCGGACCCGTCGCGTGCCAGAGGATAGGACAGGACGCTGTCGACCAGACCCTCTCGGACAAGCAGGTCGGACGGGGAGACTCGGCCGGGCGCGAGTTGGGCTTGCAGGATCTGGACGTGGGCACCAGGCATGTTCCGTCGGATCGCCCGGTACGCCGGGATCGAAACGATCGTGTCGCCTAAGGCACCGATTTGATAGACCAAGACTCGCTTGCTCACGCGGCCAGCCTCTCTTCGACGACCTCGATCAACGTATGGAGCGCCAGCATGTGCAGTTCTTGGATCCGATCGGACGTCTCGCCCGGAGCCATGACGACCAGGTCGCAAAGGGGTGCCACGTCTCCGCCGCCGCGACCCAAAAAACCGACGGTCGTCAGGCCCGCGCTTCGGGCCGCCTCGGCGGCAAGCACGAGGTTGCGCGAGTTTCCGGACGTCGAAAGCAGGAAGAGCAGGTCTCCCGTCTTCCCAAAGGCCCTCACTCCCCTTTCGAACACATGGTCGAATCCGTAGTCGTTCGCCACGCAGGTGACATGGGACGGTTCGGCGAGGGCCAGCACCGGATAGGGTTCCCGGTCTTGCCGGAACCGGCCCGTCCACTCCTCCGCGAAGTGGACCGAGTCCGCAAGGCTGCCGCCGTTCCCGCAGACCAACGCCTTGTCGCCGCGCTCGAAACAAGCGACCAACGCGTCGGCGACCGTTCCGAGAACGGACAACGTCTTCGAATCCTGTCGAAAGGCCTCGAGAAGTCGCGCCGCTTCGGCGAACGAGGCGGCGAAGGAGGCCGGCATCGGTAGAAGTGTACTCCGTCGGACTCCCGACGGCTTTGTCAAGGCGCAGCCGCATACCTCCCGCTCGGCTTGGATGAAGGTCCGGTTAAGGCGGTCCGAGGATAACCGCGTGTTAACGCTCTGCCAGGCATCATCCGGTCGCTCCCAGAGGCACCCCCACATGAAACGCGCCTTCACCTTGATCGAACTCCTTGTGGTCATTGCGATCATCGCGATCCTCGCCGCCATCCTCTTCCCGGTCTTCGCCCAGGCGAAGTTCGCCGCGAAGAAGTCGAGCGGGCTCAGCAACAACAAACAGATCGGGACCGCCATGCACATGTACTTGCAGGACAACGACGACGTGTACATGCCCGCCTACTACTACAACGACCCGAACGCCGGCGGAAGCCTGGACGACACCGGGATCCAGAACTGGAGCGGCGTGGTCATGCCGTACGTGAAGAACAAGCAGATCTTCGTGTCGCCCTTCGACCCGCTCGGCGGCCAACCTCCGACCAACTTCATGGGCAACAACGAGGGGTGCGGCGTTCCGGGCGGGGCCACGGCCGGAAACCCGAACATCCAAGACAACCAGGCGTGCCGCCTGAGCTACACGGTCAACGAGCAAGTGCTACCTCGCCCGAGAGGCGGCGTGGGCGGCGTCAAGATCGGACAGCCTCAGTCGGTCGTCAGCGCCACGGCCTTGGACAAGCCTGCCGGAACGATCGTGCTTACGGAGTTCACCGAATACGTCAACGCCGTGAGCGGCGGCGGCCCCGGCGGCGTCCGGTTCAAAGCCCACAGGCCGACCGACGCTTTGGCCCTGGACGCCAACGGAACCATCCCTTACGACACGAGCAACACGAACAACAAGCCGATCTACGCGCTGTCTTCCAAAGCTGCCGAACTCCTGTTCGACAAGCAGTCCACGATTCCGTTCGGCGATGGCTCGAACCCGCACATCGTGTACATGAACAGCGGTCGTAAATCGAACGGAGTGACCATGTGCTTCGCCGATGGACACGCCAAGAGCCTCAAGGTCTCTCAGACCCTCCAGTGCGACAACTTCCTTTGGGGCACCGCCGCATACAACCAGAGCGGCGAGCCGGTCCTCTGCCCCTTGACCGGCGTCCCCGTCAAGTGACCGCAAGGTCTTGACGCTCGCTCGGAACCCGCCCTAGACTTCGGGCGGGTTCCGCTACTTTATGACCTCTATAATCGAGGCCGAACCTATGACGTCCCCTCGACCCCTCGACCGGATCTCAGCCTTCGAGGACCTCGCGTTCGGCCTCTTCGTCCACTGGGGGCTTTACTCGCAACTGGCCCGAGGCGAATGGGTGCAGCACTTCGAAAAGCCAGGGAGGGCCGACTACCTGCGGTTGATGGACTCGTTCACGGCCGAGGATTTCGATGCCGATGCCCTCGTCTTGCTGGCGAAACGGGCGGGCATGCGGTACATCACACTGACCGCACGCCACCACGAAGGATTCAGCCTGTACGACACGGACGGCCTTTCGGACCTCGACGTGACCCGGACGCCCTGCCGTCGCGACCTCGTCAGGGAATTCGTCGAGGCGTGCCACCGTGGCGGGATCGTCCCGATGATCTATCACACGACCCTCGACTGGAACGATCCTCGTTTCGAGTCCGATTGGGACGGATATCAGCGTTACTTGCGAGCGAGCGTGGAGAGGCTTTGCACGGGTTACGGCCCGATCGGCGGGTTCTGGTTCGACGGCAATTGGAGCCGTCCGGACGCCGACTGGCAGGTCGGAGAACTCTACGATGTGATCCGACGGCACCAACCAGAGGCCATCATCGTCAACAACACGGGCGTCGACGAACGGGGACGCGGCGGCCACGCGGAAGTCGACGCCGTCACCTTCGAGCGTGGACGTCCTGAGCCGATCGACCGAAACGGCGCCCCTAAGTACGTCGCCGCCGAGATGTGTCATACGATGAACTTCCATTGGGGCACGGCGGCCAAGGACTTCAACTTCCTTTCCCCGGCCCACGTCATCGAGGAGCTTTGCTTCGCGAGACGCGCCGGGGCGAACCTCCTCATGAACATCGGCCCCTCGGCTCAAGGCGGCCTTCCCGAATACGAGTCGGCGGCCCTCGCCAAGGTCGGCGAATGGACGGCCCTGCACGGCGGGCTGAACGGACCTCTCTATCAAGGGCGGCCGTGCGGAGTGACGGCAGAAGGCGAAGACTTCGGCCTCATTGTGGGAGACGGGCTCTACCTGTTCGTCACCCGGCAGACCCGCACGGCGGATACGGTCTACCTGGCGTCGGACGATCAAGAGCCCAGTTTCCGGACGTTCAGGGGGGTGGACTCTTCGTTCCGTCGGGCCGAATGGCTCGACGACGGCACGGCCATCGGCCTTGACGTCCACGATGGCGTCGCGAGGCTCGACGTGGGGACGTACCCCTATGGGACGAACACCGTCGTCCGGATCGCGAAACTCAGTCGCTGACCCCGCTTCCGTCCCTGTCCTTAACAATCCGTTAACGGGCCCTTGTTAACGTCGGGACGATGCGGCGTGGAACGCGCCGGGGCCCTTGTATGAACACGAGACAGATTTTTTGGACCGCGATCGCGACCTGCGCCCTCCTCGGTGGATGCGGCCCCTCGACCTCAGGATCCGCTTCCTCGTCGGGCGGCTCGACCGGTGGCGGCGCCAAACTCACAGGCACGGTCGACATCGACGGGAGCAGCACGGTCGGGCCGATCATGCAGGCCATGGCCGAAGAGTTCGGCAAATCGAACCCGGACGTCAAAGTCACGGTCGGGATCTCTGGCACGGGCGGCGGTTTCAAGAAGTTCAGTTCCGGCGAGATCGATATCGCCGACGCGTCCCGCCCGATCGAAGAGAAGGAGATCGCGGCCTGCAAGGAAAAGGGCATCGAGTTCATCGAGCTACCCGTGGCGTTCGACGGCCTTTCCGTCGTGGTGAACTCTCAGAACGACTTTCTCGAAGACATCACGGTGGCGGAACTCAAGTCCGTCTGGTCACCGGACAGCACGGTCAAGACATGGGACCAGGTCCGGGCCGGATTCCCGAAAGAACCGATCAAGCTCTACGGCGCCGGTACGGACTCCGGAACCTTCGATTACTTCACGAAGGCGATCAACGGTAAGGAGAAAGCGAGCCGAAGCGACTATCAAGCGAGCGAGGACGACAACACGTTGGTCCAAGGCGTCGCCGGCGACAAGTTCGCCCTCGGGTACTTCGGCTACGCCTATTACGAGCAGAACAAGGACAAGCTGAAACTCCTGAAGGTCAACGGCGTGGCCCCGAGTCCGGAAACGATCAACGACGGCACGTACCAACCGTTGTCCCGTCCGTTGTTCATCTACGTCAACAAGAAGTCGTTGGATGAAAAACCGCAGGTCAAGGAACTGGTGAAGCTCCTGCTGACCGGAGGTAAGGACCTCATCCGGACGGTCGGGTACGTTCCCCTGAGCGACGAAGACTACAAGTCGGTGGAAGACCACATGAACAAGGGCACGACCGGAACCGTGTTCCGCGGCGCCGAAACGGGGATCAAGATCAAAGACGTCCTGTCCGGTTCCAAGTCCAAGTAATGGCCACCGCCCAAGCGAGCCAACAGGAAGCCCTGGCCCCGGAAACGTTCGTTTCCGGGGCCAGAGAGCACGTCAGGACCAAGAAGCGCGACGAGAAGATCGTGCGCTGGATCACGGCCGCCTGCGCTTCGGTCTCGATCTTGACGACGGCCGGCATCATCGGCGTGCTCGCCCGCGAGACGTTCCTCTTCTTCAAACTCGTGTCCCCGGTCGAGTTCTTAACCGGGACAAAGTGGTCTCCGACGTTCGCAGAACCCCATTTCGGCGTCCTACCGCTCGTATGCGGCACGATGCTGATCACGGTCGGGGCTGCGATCTTCGCCGTCCCGCTCGGAATCCTTGCCGCGGTCTATCTGAGCGAATACGCCAAACCCGGACTTCGGCGCGTGCTCAAACCGATCCTTGAAGTCCTTGCGGGGATCCCGACCGTCGTCTACGGCTTCTTCGCACTGTTCGTCGTGACGCCTTGGTTGCGTTCCTGGATTCCGGGCGTCGAAGTGTTCAACGCCTTGTCGGGCGCGATCGTGGTCGGGGTCATGATCTTGCCGCTCGTGTCTTCGCTCTGTGAAGACGCGCTGTCCGCGGTGCCTCGGTCGCTTCGTGAAGGCGGCTATGCGGTCGGCGCGACCAAGTTCGAAGTCACGCGCAAGATCACGGTCCCGGCCGCCCTGTCGGGGATCATGGCCGCGATCGTCCTCGCCATATCCCGGGCTGTCGGAGAGACGATGGCCGTCACGCTCGCCGCCGGCCAGACGCCGACGCTGACGGCCGACCCGAGGAAGAGCATCGAGACGATCACCGCCTATATCGTCCAGATCAGCCATGGGGACACTCCAGACGGAAGCACGGCGTTCCGCACCATCTTCGCGCTCGGTGCGACGCTCTTCATCATGACGATGGCGTTGAACTTTATCGCTCGGAAGCTCGTGTTGAGGCTCCGGCAGGTGTACGCGTGACCCTTGCTTCGCGGCGTCCGTCCCGGAAGCTGGCCGACAGACTTTTCACGGCCGCGTGCATCGCGGCCATCGTCGCGGTCACGTTGATCCTTATCGTCCTCCTGTTCTCGATCTTCAAACAAGGGATCGGCCGGCTCAACCCACAGTTCTTCACGAACTTCACGTCGAGCATCCCCAAGAACGCCGGCATCAAAGCCGCGCTTGCGGGAACGGTCGCGGTCGTCGGACTGACCGCACTCTTCGCCGTGCCGATCGGAGTCGCGTCGGCCGTCTACCTCGAGGAGTTCGCGGACAAGAAGAGTCGGATCGCGAACCTGATCGAGGTCAACATTTCGAACCTGGCCGGGGTGCCGTCGATCATGTACGGACTTCTCGGACTGGCCGTCTTCGTCCGTTGGTTCGACCTCGGACGGAGCGTGATCGCGGGCGCGCTGACGATGACCCTCCTCATCCTGCCGATGATCGTGCTCGTCACGCGCGAAGCCCTTCGCGCCGTCCCCTTCTCCCTCCGCGAGGCGTCGCTGGCGCTGGGCAGTACCCGGTGGCAGTCGATACGGCGGGTCGTGCTCCCGACGGCGATGCCGGGCATCCTGACGGGCATCATCCTCTCGATCTCCCGAGCCTTGGGCGAGACCGCACCGCTCGTCACGATCGGCGCCGTGTCTTACATCAGTTTCGTCCCGCAGTCGGTCAAGGACAAGTTCACAGTCCTGCCGATGCAGGTCTTCGAATGGTCGTCCCGGCCCCAGGTCGGGTTCCACGACGCGGCCGCGGCGGCGATCATCGTCCTGCTTTCGGTCCTGCTCGTCATGAACTCGGCCGCGATCGTGATCCGGTACAAGAGCACGACGAAACTGGGCGGAGCGCGCTGACCGCAGGCGACCCCTCGTGCCAGAATCGCCCCACGTGAACGGCCACCCTTTTTCGCCCGGCCCGATGGGTTCGCTCGCCGCCCCGATCTCCGGGCGCAGCATGCGCGCGACGTCGACCTTCCGTGAAGGGCCCGACGGCACTTACGATCCCACCGCGCCACCGAAGAGCGACCTGGAAGAGAAGAGCAACCGCGACAACTTCCGCGTGCCGCCCGGCGCGACCCACGTGCTGATGGACGTCGAAGGGCCGGGCGTGATCACCCACATGTGGATCACGTTCCTCGGTCCGGAGGCGCACCCGTGGGCCAAGGACGGCTCGGCCGACCACCAGGAGATGCTCCTGAGGATCTTCTGGGACGGCGACGAGCGGCCAGGGGTCGAAGCCCCCGTCGGCGACTTCTTCGGCGGGTGCTTCGGAAAGCGGAGCGAGGTCGTCAGCACCGCCGTCATCGTCGAAGGCGGCGACAGCTACAACTGCTTCTGGCACATGCCGTTCCACAAGTCCGCGCGCGTCGAGATCGTCAACGAGTCGGACAAGCCGATCAGCCTGCTCTACTACAACATCGATTGGATCAAGAAGGACAGCCTCCCCGAGGACACGCCGTACTTCTATGCCCAGTACACCCAGGCGTACCCCCTCGAAACGGGCCGGCCGTACACGCTCCTCGAGACCACGGGCAAGGGCCATTACGTCGGCACCGTCTTCTCCGTCCGCACGCGCAGCCCCTACTGGTTCGGCGAAGGCGACGAGATGGTCACGATCGACGGCGAAGCGATCCCGTCGGTCTGGGGGACCGGCACCGAGGACTACTTCCTCTGCGCCTGGGGCCTCGAACGCACGCTGACGCCGTACTTCGGAGTGCCGTACTTCGACCAGTGGGGCATCGTCGGCGGACATACGAGCGCTTACCGTTGGCACGTCAACGACCCGTTCGTCTTCAACGAGTCGATCAAGGTCCAGTTCGAGACGTTCGGCTGGATCTCGCCGGACGAGAACGCCGACCACCGCGCCCACAGTTGGAACCCCCGCGAGGACGACTACGCCAGCGTGGCCTTCTGGTACCAGACCGGAAAGCCGACCTTCGCCGCCCGCGCCCCCCACGCCCGAGAACGGAAGCTCCCCTCCATCGAGCGGACGACCGTCGTCGCCGCCGACCTCGAGTTCGGACAGAAGCGCATCGACCCCGACGCCGAGCTCCCGCGGCTCGAATACTCGGGACGGCGCTCGACGGAAGCCAAGCGGCGCGAAGTCCAGCGTTATCCCGAACACTTCGACGGGCCCGTGCTCTACCTGCCGATGGCCGAAGGCGAGGAGACGACCGTCGAGCTGCCCTTTGAAGTCGTCGTGAAGGAGCCGTTGCGCCTCTTGCTCGTCATGGGGCTCGGCCCGGACCACGGGACCTTCGAGTTCGCCCTCGACGGCGTCGTCCTCGGCTCGCCGATGGACCTCTACGCGCCCGAAGTCGGCATGCGCGAGTTCCATTTCCTCGACTTCTGGCCCGAACCCGGCCGCTATACGGCGACGCTGCGGCTCGTCGGCAAGAACCACCTCTCCGCCGGGCAGGCGTTGATGGTCGAGTCGCTCCGGCTCCGCGAGCGCCGCCCCCGGGTGAGGGCGTTCGGATACGACAAGGACAACGACTGGCGGACGAACCCGATCTACTACGAAGGTGTCTGAGCAGGTATCCTCGTCGGACTCCGGGCGGTTAGCTCAGCGGTAGAGCACTTCGTTCACACCGAAGGGGTCACAGGTTCAAATCCTGTACCGCCCACCAAAAATTGATTCTGCTCAGCCTAAGGACGCCTAGTAATCTGGACGTGAGGATACGCCACGTTCCAACTTTGAACATTGTGCACCTCTGGTTGGGGCCAATATCGACCGTGCCTGAGTTTCGGACCAATTTTCGAAATAATTCGGCTGATCTTGTCCGTGAGCATGGATCGATCCGCATTTGTAAGACCGCTGAGACCGATTAGGACACTGTAACGCACAGGACCAGACAGGTCTGCATCTTCAAAGACAAAGTGTGCGTAGGCTCCAAAGAGTTTGGGCAGGAGGTGTTCCTTCAACAAAGCATCATTCTGGAGTTCAGCCCAAACCGAAGCCGTTGCGCCTGGGTGCGTTGTACCCTCCGGGTCCTTGACTTCAATGAACCAAAGGAGCTTCGGTAACCACACATAGAAGTCCATTGACTTTAGCGGGCGAGCGAGTTGGGTCATGGGCTCCGCTAGCTCATCGGGCTTGCAAGTCTGAAGCGCCGAAGAGAAGTCAAACTCAAGTTTGTTCTCAGTCCACTCGGCTCTCAACACTCGCCTCCGCTAACTTTGTGATGCCCCGATCATATAATTCTCCATACTGCTGCTCGATCTTGTTTGGCGAAAGATCAAGATATCGTGACGCCTGGTGCACCTCTGATCCAGACTCCGAGGCCTTTAGAGAAAAGAACCTGAGGCTGTCAGTTTTTCTTGACTGGACTTCCAGCTCCTTAAGAATTACGTAACTATGAGTTGCGAGGAAGACTTGAACACCAGATCGCGACAAAGCAAATATTGCGCCGACTACTTCATCCATCAGAATAGGGTTGATATTTACTTCAGGTTCGTCCCAGAAGAGAGTTGAACCAGACTTCAAAACGCCTACTTGAACCAGGCGAATGAGAGTTGAAATCTTCCGAAAGCCCTCGGCTACTGTAGGCATAGAGAACTTGCCTTGTTTGTTCACGAGATAGAATCGCTCGCCCTCCAGTTCAATGTTCCCTCTGAGCGCTTCTTCAAGTTTGATGATTATCTTCTTCTGCGATTCATCAAGTTTCTTGTCAGTTGGAGAAAGGAGTAACACAACAATGTCTCTCAGGGTTTCGTCGAAATCGATATCATATCGTTCCGAAGTCGAGAGATAGTTCTTGGTGTGGCCCATCATGTCAATGGCGGGCATAAAGACCGGCTCGGAGAAGTCAATGGTATCGGCGATACGCGATCCTACCCACGGCCCTGGTTCGTCAGAGATCACCCGGCCATTCACTGACTGATGTATTTTCCGAAACCAACGCCCCCCGCCATAGACACCTTCGATTCGCGCAACTGCATTCGGATTCTCAATTCGGCGGACAAGCGCAGATTCATCCTCAACTTGAAACACACCAGCAAATTTTTCTGGTGCTCCGAACACACCTCCTTTTCGAGCCACACTCTGGACTGCGTAAATTGCTTTAAGAAGGTGCGTCTTGCCAGTTCCATTCTCTCCGATTATTGCGTTAACCCCGGGCACGAAATTAATCTCCACCTCTCTAAAGGCGGTAAAGTCCTTCAAAATCAACTTCTCGTGAAACTGGGGTTTCTTCCCTTTCGCCTTTGCTCGGGTCGCCTTCTTCATCAGATTGGCACTTAGGATACCGCCTGGTTTCCCCGCCTCTCGGAGGGACCGCTACGTTGGTCGGACCGGCGCGTGGCCGGGGTGATGTCTTTTGCACCCCGGTCCCCTGGGGACGCGCTCAACCCCGATACCTTTCGACCGCGAACGGCCCTCGGCAGCACCCTGGTAGAACGCAGCTTATCACGCCTTCGACTGCCTCCACACCTTAGGCCCCGGCGGACGAGAGCAAACCGAAGGCGACAGGGTGGCAAGGATGAAGCGGAGGCTGTCAGACCCTTTGCGCCAACCTTCGCAAGGCTACGGCTGACGAGCCCTGGTTCCGGGAGAACGCAGCCTTGGCCGCGCCAGGTCTGATGTCGCACAATCCAGACCATGACCCTCAAGGTTCTCGTTCACAAGGCTGAAGAAGGCGGCTATTGGGCCGAAGTTCCGGCTTTGCCGGGTTGCTTCACCAAGGGCGAGACCCGCGAGGAGATCGAGTTCAACGTGCGGGAAGCCATCGAAGCCTATCTCGGGCTCGACGAGACCGTTGAGGGCGGCGAGGACACCGAGATCCTGGAGATCGCTGTTTGAAGTCGGTTTCGGGCAAGGATTTCATCAAAATTCTGGAGCAGAAGGGTTGGCGGTTTGTCCGGTCCAAGGGAAGTCATTTCACCTACGAAACCCGGATGGGGACCAGCGGGCCGTCGTGTCGGTCCACGGCTCGTCCAGCCTGAAGATCGGGATGCAAAAGGCCCTGATGAAGCAGACCGGAGTTCTTGAACGAGACCTTTGAGGGGTGCGTTTCCTTCAGTCCCCAGCCATCCAGCGGGCTTCGTCCGGAAGGAGAAGGGCCGCACCCTCACCCCCTGCCCCCTCTCCCTTTCGCACAAACGTCGAAAGGGCGAGGGGGACCGAGGGCTTTCCTAACCCAGCCATCCGACGGACTCCGGAGCCCCTTCTCCTTGCCGGAGGGATCGTGCCGGGAGGGAGAAGGGGTGTGGAGATGAGGGTTCACGTCCGGAAGCAAAGGGAATACACCCTCACCCCCTGCCCCCTCTCCCTTTCGCACAGGCATCGAAAAGGCGACGGGGGGTTCCGATGGCTCACCCTCTTGAACGGAAACATGAAGGGGAGAGGGGGCTGAGCACTGCTACGGCTTCGCGTCGAGGAAGTCGTTCACCATCGGCACGATGACGGACATGCGATCCATCAGGGTCACGTGGGTGGTATCGGGCAGGACCGCCAGCCGCGAAGACGTGCGCGGGCCCATGTCGCCGTGCGTCCCACCGCCCTTGAGGCGGAACATCTCTGCGACGTGTTCGTACCGTATGCCGTCCGCGTCGCCGAAAATGAAGAACATCGGCGCCGTGGTGGCCTTGAGCTTGTCGGCCCCGAGGTCGTAGCCTTTCGCGAACATGGCGACGAGCCGCTGGACGAACTTCGGAAAGTCGTCCGGATTCGGGTTCAGCTTCTTATAGTCGGTCTCCAGAGGTGTCCCCTTGAAGACGTCGGCGGTGAGGCCCGCGATCGCTTTGGACGCGCCTTCGACCATGCCGTCGGGCCGGAACGTGGACGAGACGACGACCGCCTTACGCACCTTGTTCGGATGGCGGATCGCGCACTCCATCGCCACGGCCCCGCCCATGCTATAGCCGATCAGGTCGGCCTTCGGAACCTTGAGATGGTCGAGCAGCGCGGCGACGTCGTCGGCGAAGTTCTCATAGCTCATGTCCCGCGCGGTGTCGGCCGTCCGACCGTGGCCTTGCATCTCGACGGCGATGACCTTTCGCGACTTTGCGAGCTCGCCGATCCACCCGTCCCAGTTGTTGGTGACGGTCATGAAGGCGCCGTGGAGCAGCACGACCGGCTCGCCGCTGCCGTGGACTTCGTAGTACATCTTGAGCCCGTTGACGGGCGCGTAGCCCGTCGTCGGTTTCGGTTGAGCGGACACGACCGTCATTATGAGGGCCGTCACGAGGAGGGCTGCGATACGCATGGTTTTTTGAATTGTAGTGTCAGGGTTTCAAGTCTTGCTATGGAAGCGATCGTCGCACTGTCATCCGATGGTGGCTTGAGGAGGAAGGGATCGGGGATGAGGGTTCACGTCCGGAAGCAGCAGGGACGCGCCCTCACCCCCTGCCCCCTCTCCCTTTCGCACAGGCATCGAAAAGGAGAGGGGCCCAGGGCGTCTCACCCCGCGTTTCAGACCAAGGTCGCGAGGAGTTCGTCGAGCTGGTCGAGCGACTCGGGCATCGCACCCGTCGAACCGTCGGCTTCCAGGGCTTCCTTCGACGGATAGTGGTTGCTCACCGTCAGCAGGGTCTTGCCGTCCGTCTCCGTAAAGGTCACCGTCGTGACGGTCTGGCCGCCGTCCTCTTCGTTGGTCCAGACGAGGCGCGAGGGCGGGTCGACTTCGAGGTAGGTGCCGAAGAACTCCATCGTCGCGCCTTCGTGGAGGAAGCCCAGGCGGTATTGCCCGCCGACGCGGACATCCATCTCGCAGGAGTGCAGGTCCATGCCGTACGAGCGCGGCACCCACCACTTCCTGAAGAGGTCGGCCTCGGTCCAGGCTCTCCAGACAAGGCGGGCGGGCGCATCGACGGTGCGGGTGACGACGAGTTCGCGGTCGGACGTGCGTTCGACGCGGGTGGCTTGAGTCTGTTGATCGGTCTGCATAGGGGTTTCCTTGGGTCGGTTTGCGGCCTCCGTGTCTCGTGAGGCCTTGAAGCGTGGTTTCAGGTCCTGGGCGACGGCCAGGCTGGCGTGCCGAAGCCGAAGAGCCGGTTCGGGTGGGGAGCGTCGTAAGGCCCGTCTCCATCGAGGCCGAGGTCGAAGTGCAGCATCGTCATCTGTCCGCTCTTGCTCACGATGTGCTGCGCCATGTGGAACAAGGCGCCCCGCACGGTCCGGCGGTAGCCGTCCGGGCTCGAGCGGCCCTCGTCCAGCTTCTGCGCGTCGAGGGTTTGGAAGAGGGCGCGCCATTCCTCCTTCTCCCGTTCGAGCAGGTCGAGCACCGCGGCGCGGTCCTGCGGGAGGTCAGGGACGGGCGCTTGCTGTGCGGGGTCGACCACCGTGATCTCCTGTCGGTCGGTCCACAGCCACATCCACGCGTGTTCGCAGATCTCGCGGGCGGTCGGGGTGCGCTCTGAAAAGCTCCAGTTCCATTTGTCCTCGGGGATCTCCCGCGCCCTGCGGAGGATGCCGCCCGTGAACCCGCAGACCAGTTCCTCGAACGCTTCGATCTCGTTCGAGGGGTGGCCCTTAGCGGCCATTGGTTTCCTCCTTGCGCTTCAGGTCCTCGATCACGGCGTCCAGCTCGTCGAACCGTGCGGCCCAGCGTCGGCGGTACGACTCGATCCACTCGGCTTCTTCGTCGAGCCCGCGCGTTCCGAGCTTGCAGGTGCGGACGCGCCCGACCTTTTCGGTGACGACCAGTCCCGCCTTCTCCAAGACGCCGATGTGCTTCTTCATGCCCGTCAGGGTCATGTGGAACGTCTCGGCGAGGGCCGTGACCGACGCGTCCGCCCGCCCGAGCTGCTCGAGGACGCCTCGCCGGGTCGCGTCCGAGAGCGCGCCGAACGAAGCGTCGAACTGCACTTGTCCATACTGAACCATCTAGTTCAGTATATCACATCTTCGGCGGAAAACAAGGGGCAGGACAGAAATCCGCCGTGCGGTCTACAGGGCCGACCCTCTCGACCTTGCCAGAATTCCGTTGATGGATCAGATCCGAAACGCCCAGCCAGTGATCGAGCGCTTCGGCAATTGGCCTTCGTTTCATGACGCGGAAATCCAATTCGTCACATTGCAGAGAGGTCTTGATTCAGAGACACCCGGGACGGCGAGCCTCACGATGGCGATCCAATGTTGGGCCCTTGCGCCCGAAGGCGGTCCTCTAAGTCAATGTAAGGTGACGCTTCGGTTCCATGGCTTGGTGCTTCAAGGCCTTGAGCACTTCGGAAGTCAGAACGTCATCTTCGAACTCGTGATCGTCGACATCGCTGAGGACCCTCTCGATACGTCCACTACGAACCACTACCGAAGCGAAGTCGTGGACTCCATGCGGTTCAGAGTTTGGCTTGACATGAGCTGGGGCTGTTCCGGGAGCTTTGGATGCGCAGCGATCGAGGTCCTGTCGGTCGAACCCGTCGGCTGACGGCGGTGCCTGACCGTCGACGTTCCGTCCGACGCCCAGGACAAGGTAGCCTTCGGTCGGGTGCAGCTATGTCCGTCTCTCGCAACGTGGTCCTCTTCGCCGCTCTGATCCCCGCGTCGTTCGCCGTCTCCGCAGGCCAAGCAAAACCGAGCCTCTCGAACCTCGTCGCGGTCCGCTTGCCGGCGCTCGGTCACCGCAACTGGATCGTCGTCGCGGACTCCGCCTACCCGTTGCAGACGTCGCCCGGGATCGAGACGGTCGTCGTGAACGACACCCAGTTGTCGGCGGTCAAGACCGTCCTCGCCGAGCTCGCGAAGAGCAAACACGTCCGCCCCGTCATCTACCTCGACAAAGAGCTAGCCTTCGTGCCCGAGAAGAACGCTCCCGGGATCGGGGCGTACCGACAAGGTCTCGGCAAGGCGCTCGGGAGCCGGGCTGTCACGAGGCTCGAACACGAAGACATCATCGCCAAACTCGATGAAGCGGGCAAGAGCTTCAAAGTCCTCCTGATCAAGACCCCGCACGTCCAACCGTACACGTCGGTCTTCTTCGAGCTCCAGTGCGGCTACTGGTCGGACGAGGCCGAGAAGGACATGCGCCGCGCGATGGGATCCGGCCTCTGACGTTCAGGGCGTGATCCGCTCGAACCTCACGTAACCCAGATCGAGGCCGAACGCCTTCGACTCGGCGTGCTTGCCGACCATCTGGAAGTAGACGACGTTCTCGCCTTCGTCGGCGTCGAACTCGCCCATCAGGACGCCTTTCGCTTCCGCCGCCGTCGCCGCGTAAAAGTCCACGGCCTCTCCGATGAACCGCGTCCCGTTCGAGAGCCGCACGGTGCCGCCCTCGCTGTTCCTGACCGCGTCGATGCTGACCCGATAACGGCCGGCGACAGGCACGTCGGCACGGAGCCCGAAGTGGGAGTCGACGAACCCGTTCGCACCGCTCGACCGAAGCGACAGCACCCTCACACCGCCGTTCCCGACAGGCACGTCCCCGCGCTTGACCGTACACCCGCTCAGGCCGAACGTCGCGATCGGCATCGCCCAGTTCGCGGCATAGACCACCGTTTTCGGGTCGACGACACGGCGCGCTTCAGGGCTTGCGACCGTGCGCGTCCCGTGCGGAGGTGAGTCGGCGTAGTAGTAGGCGACGCCCACGTAATCAGTCGGCACCTGGTTCTTCTCCGGTCCGTGTTCGATCGTCTGCACGATGCCTTTCTCGAAGGTGTACGCGTCGTTCAGCAAGAACCGGAAGCCGCCCGTACGGCCGAGGTAGTCGTAGTAGCCGAGGCAGCCGCTCAAGGGGAGCGAGAACATCCGTTCCCAGCGCCCTGGGAGCGCGTACCAGCCGCCGTTAAAGAAGTCCTCCGAGCCCGTCCCGTGCACCGCTTCGATCCCGTCGACGATCGTCTTGTCGTCGCCTTCGAAGAAAACCGGCAGGCCTGGTTCTTGATCTTGCGCCTGCAGGGAGAGACCGACGATATGGCCGCGGCCCGAGCGCTCGAGCCACGTGAACGGGCGGCCCGGAGTCGTCGGGTTCTCGCGGTTCCAATGCGCGTAGAACCGACCCTCGTCCTTGCCGAGCGGACGGTCGTCGACGACCACTTCGCCCGTCACGGGGAATCCAGCACCGTCCGTCCGCGTCGAGACGAGTTCGATCTTCGCCGACCGCGCATAGGGCATCGGAAAGTTGCAGTAGAGCGTGTCACCGACCGTGCCCAAGACCGCCGACCTCATCGCCGGGCGCCCCCACGCAAAGCCGAAGAAGTCGCCGACCGGCATCAGGATCGAGGGCGACGCCTCGCCGTCCCACGTGATGCGGATCTGCACGTCGCGGCCCTTGCCGACGAACGACGAGGCGGGCTGTAACGCGAAGCCCTTGATGCGCCCGCCCTTCTTCGTCTGGAAGACCGTCGTGGCCTTGCCAGGGAGCACCGTCGCCTTCACCGGGATCTTCGTTCCGCCCTCCGACGCGAGTCCCACGCGACCAAGGGTTTGCGACGCCCGCTTCATCTCTTCGGCAGGCACCGCGCGGGGATCGAACGTCGTCACGGCCGTCCCCGCCGGGAACTGCACGAAGTTAATGTCGTAGAACTGCGTCCTCGGCGCGCGGAGCACGACCTTGCACGACTTCGCGTAGAACATCGGCACGTACGACATGCAGCCGCCACCAGCAATGTCGACCAGCGGCCGCAAGAACGGAGCGTGCTCACCGTCGAAGTAGTGCCGATAGGGCATCGAGACGCGCGGCGCGGCTTCGCCGTCGAAGAAGAACTCGAGCTTGTCCATCGTCGGCGTCGGCGTGTGGATGCGCGTGATGCAACCCGGCCCCTTGAGGTCGGCGAGCACGAGGTCGTCCCCCTCCTTTGCGACGAAGGAGTACTTGCCGCTGAATCCGTCGTCGTTGCCTTCCGTCCGGTCGTAGCTCGTGACCGCGCCGATCTTGTATCCCGTCCGAAGCCGGGGCAGCAGGCTCAGGTCGCCGAGTGGCCCGAGCCCGACGAGAAGGTCGGCTTGGAGCGGCGCGGCGAGGACGGCGAACGCGAGGGCGGTCATGATCGAGGGTTCCTGACCCGACTCTAGCACCGCCTGCAAGCTCCCTGCACGGTCAACCCTTCGACTTCGTCAGGTCGGCCCGTTGGACGCTCTTGACCCGGTTCGTCGTGACCTTGCCGTCGCCCGTGGTCGACGTCGCAGCGGCCTCGAACGTCGTCATCTCGCTGACAAGCTTCGGTCCGTCCCGCCGGAGGGAAGCCGTGATCGTGTTGCCGGAGACGGTGAACACGCCGACGAACCGTTCGCCCGTCCAGTACTGGTCGAGCACGATCCCGTTGCGCTCGTCGATCTGCCAATGCCCCTTCTCCTTGTCGACCGGCTTTAGCACATAGGGGCGGTCGTCCGTCTCCTTGTCCCCGTAGGTCAGGCGATAGGTGTAGCTGCCGTCGTCTTGCGGCCCTGCGATCCGGATCCTCATCGCCACGCGTTGCGGCTCGGGCTTGCCCGGCGTCCGCCACTCCATCGTCCCGCGCCAGTCGCCCAGAAAGTCGTCCGGGAACGTCACTTGGGGCTCCGGAAGGACGGCTCCGGTCACGAAGGCGAGGGCGCACCACATGGAGGCGAGCATACCGACGGGCGTTCCCGCGTATGCTCGAAGGCTTGAACGACTGGCGCCCGGACGTCCCGCTCGACCTCGCCACCGCGCACGCGATCGTCGCGCGGCGCTTCCCGTCGTTTGCGGGCCAGACTCCGGTGGAGGTCGGCCGCGGCTGGGACAACCTCTGCCTCGCCTATGGCGACGGCACCGCGTTCCGGATGCCGACCCGCGCCGTCGCGGCCGAGATCGTCCTTAACGAAATCGCGGCTTTGCCTGCGCTTGCGCCGCTGCTCCCGCTACCCGTCCCGGACATCAAGCTCGTCGGCGAGCCTGGCGACGACTTCCCATACCCGTTCTTCGGGTTCGCGCTCCTCCCGGGCGAGACCGCCGACCGGTCGACGTGGCCCGACGTGGCCCTGATGCTAGCCGCAGAAGCCCTCGGAACGTTCCTGCGAGCGCTCCACGCCATACCGTTCACGGAAAAGCCGCTCTCGGCCCTGCCCGGCGACCTCATCGCCCGGGCCGACCCGCTCCGCCTTCTCGGCCGCATCGTGAACCGGGCCGCCGAGATCGCCGGCCAACGACCCGACCGAGCCTCGTGGGCCCAAGGCTTGCAGCGCCGGGCCGATGCGCTGCTCCAGGGCCTCGTCCTCGACGGCGTCCGCACCGTCGTCCACGGCGACCTCTACCCCCGCCACGTACTCGCCGACGACGCATGCCTCCTCACGGGAGTCATCGACTGGGGCGACGTCCACATCGGCCATCCCGGCGTCGACCTGTCCCTCGCGTTCACGTTCTTCTCGGGCCCCTCGCGCGCCGCCTTCTGGCAGGCCTATGGAGGCGGGCCCGACCCGTCCACCCTACGCCTTGCCCAAGCCCGCGCTTGCAATTACGCCCTTGCCCTCTGCGCCTATGGGCTCGACGTCGGCGACCCATCTGCCGTCGAGTTGGCGGACGAGATCGCCGCACGCTCGGCAAGGCCCTGACCCCGCCCTCGGCGGTAGCATCGAGGCATGGAAGCCAGGCCCCACCGCTGGGACGCCATCGAGCCGGACAACCCCGTCCCCCACCTTTTCCGCAAGAAGGTGACGGCCGCGAACATGCTCGTCGCGCGGATCAAGCTGGAGAAGGGCTGCGTGGTCGGGCTGCACTCCCACGTCAGCGAGCAGGTGGCGATCGTCGAGCGCGGGCACGTGCGCTGGACGCTCGGCTCGACCGACGGCCCCGAGACCCGCGAGCTCGAAATGCGGGGCGGCGAAGTGCTCGAAATCCCCGCCCACGTCCCCCACGGCCTCGTCGCGCTCGAGGACTCCGAGATCATCGACGTGCTCAGCCCGGTCGGCGCGATGGGCGTCGACAGCCAGCCGCGCGGCCACTGAACGCTTCGGGTAAGGTCCCCCGCACATGCCGCCGTGCACGAGCGTCAAGTGCGGACGCTGGGCTCAGGACGAGTGGGTGTGCTGCGCCCATTGCGGCGACCCGCTACCTGGCAGGCGCCCGTTCGACGAAAACCTCTGCGACCACGAATTCGTGCTCGAAGGCCGCTACTGCGTCCTCTGCGGTTTCGATCCCGAGGTGGGTTCCAAGGTCGAACGTCGCGGTCTGCTCCTGGTCGGGAGCCTCATCTGCTTCTTGGGCCTCTTCCTGGCCGGTTCGGGCGCAGCGTATCTGGCGTCCGGGGCCCCGACCGAGCCGGGAGCGACGTACAGAGGCGGACGCACCGCGTCCTACATCGTCGTCCTGGGGCTCGTCGTTTTCGCGTTCGGAGTCGGCAAAGTCCTAAAGGCATTAAGGGTCTCCGACTCACCCTCTCTGGCCCGGCCGGCTTCACGCGCGCGGGCGGCCCGACCGGGTAACAACCCGCACATGGACCTCCGCCAGGCCTTGACCGGCCAGTTTCGCGCCGGGCTCGCCATGCTGCGCGAGTGCGTCGAACTTTGCCCCGACGGCCTTTGGGCCGCGACCGTCGACAAGCCGCCCCGCACCTTCTGGCGCATCGCCTACCACGCCGCGTTCTACACCCACTTCTATCTCGGCCAGAACGAAGGTGTCTTCGCTCCGTGGGACAAACACGTCCGCCACGCCCCGATGACCTTCGCCGACGAAGGGCAGGAGCTTCCCCCCGCCGACACCCTTTACACCCAGGCCGACGTCGTGGCCTACATCGACGGCCTCAGCGACCGGATGGCCGACACGATCGCCGCGCTCGACCTCGACTCGCCCGAGAGCGGCTTCCCCTGGTATCCGGAGTTCGCGAAGTTCGATCACGTGTTGCTCACCCTGCGCCACCTCGGCGTCCACGTCGGCCAGCTTCAGGAACTCCTCTTTGCTCGCGGCATCGAGCCGGACTGGGTCTCGCGGCGTTGACCCCCTCCCTCGCCTGACGATGGTGCAGGTGGCGGAGGGTGATAATCCCCTCCGCCTGCAGGTGGGGTTTCCGGATGCCCCCTCGCCCCTCTGGGGGAGAGGGGGATGGGGGTGAGGGGCCGGTGCAGGTCAGGCCAAGGGTTCGGGGTCTTGGGTGGTTACGGCTCCCCCTCCCTCGTCTGCAGCAGATGCTTCGTGCTGCGAAGATGAGGGAGGGGCGAGGGGTGGGAGATCCGGAACTGCTCCACCCCCAACCCCCTCCTCCTATTCGGGGCAAAAACCATCCACTGGAAAACGGGGTTCCGGATGCCCCCTCGCCCCTCTGGGGGAGAGGGGGATGGGGGTGAGGGGCCGGTGCATGTCGGGCCAAGGGTTCGGGGCTCCCCCTTCCTCGTCTGCAGCAGATGCCACATCCCCTGCACACGTTAGACCGGACGGCAGTACTGCTCCACCCCCAACCCCCTCCTTATGTTCGGGGCACAAGACATCCCCTGCACACGAGGAGGGGGCTCGCTCACACCCTCACGCGGCCGACGCGCACCAGGCCCGTCGTCTGCCCGGTGGACGCTTCGACCAGCTTGATGCTCGCCTCGTAGTCGCCCGGCGGCGCGGGGACGGTGACGCTCAGGGCGCCTTCCTCGAAGGCATAGAAGCGATGGAGCTTGTCGTGCCCCTTTCGAGGCTTCTCCGCCACCGAGCGCAGGCGTTGAAGATAGAGGGCGGTCGTGACCCCTGGCGAATTCGGGCGGTCGGAGGTGAAGGTCACGCCGGGGGACGGGTTTCGGGGCTCGGTGGTCGGGTTTCGGTGGTCGGTGGTCGGGTTGCGGTGGTCGGGGGACGGTTGGCCGGGATTGTGCGGAGAGCCTGCTTCAATCGCGTCAGCATCATTCCGATCCGATGTGCGTCCTCTAGCTCTGCGATGAGATCCAAGTTCGGGTAAATGCGCATCGTTGCCATCAGGAGTGTCGCAAGCTCGGCTTGGCTCCCGCTCGCCACTCCCAGAAACTGGATGTACTCCTTGCGGTTGTTCCTGCCGTTGCCTTCCGCAATGTTCGCCGCAATCGACACGGCTGCCCGCCTGATCTGTCCGGTCAGGCCGTAGAGTTCCTCCTTCGGCAACTCGCTGGTCTTCTTGTAGACATCGGCAATGAGGTTCATCGCCAATTGCCAAACCTCCAGTTTCTCGAACGAACTCATCGTGGCTAGATGATGGCGTCTCACCGAACACCGGCGACCGACTCTCGTCCACCGACGACCGATTCTCGGCAACCGACGACCGACTCTCGACCACCGAAACCCGAACGTTATCGCCCAGGAACACGGCCTCGGGCGGGGTGCGGGGCGGGAAGGTGCCGGGGTGGAGGCGCATGTAGGTGCTCGCGAGGACGGGGAACAGCGTGCTCGGTCGCCACTTCTTCCCGCTTGGCCCCCCGTCCCCGTCATTCGCGACCCGCCGACAGAAGGCCTCCCACGCCTGGTGCTCCTCCAACGTGAGACCGGCGAAGATCTTCATCGCCACCTGCCAGTCGGCGCGGCGGTCGAGTTGGGCGTCGGTGCGAGGGTCCTTGAGGCTGGGTCGCTCGCGGAGCACGGTCGTGCCGTCGGGCATCTGCACCACGACGGCGTTGCCCAGCCCGCCGCTGATCCCGGTCATCAAGGCCCCTGTCCTGATCGTCGCCATGTTGGGGATTGTCGGCGCTCGCAGTCGTTCCGATCATGGTTGCGGCCCCTTTCTGCACGCTTCGTCGGCCCGTGGTCGTTCCGTCGTCGTTCCGTGGTCGTACCGTGGCGACGGCGCGACGGCGGCAAGACGAGGATTCGACGAGGCTTGGACGACAGGTGTGGGATGGGGGCGAAACGTGGTCGTGGACCCCCGCGTAAGAGCCTTGTAGGTTCCCGGAACCTCACGGGACATGGAAGGCGACCGACTTTCAGAGGAGCAATCGGCACTGCTGCGTCAAGCCCTCGAGCATGACCGGCTCGCGACGGTCAATCAGCTCATTCGTGCCGTGTCGAAACACCTGGTGGATCCCGACACCGACGTCCGCACACGCACGAGCATGCGCATGGCCGGCGGTGAGGGCGTTTGGGGCGTGTTCCAACGTAAACAGGCAGCCGCCAAGGCGGTCGGCCGACTTGGTGACGCCATGATCTCCCGAAGGGTCACGATCGAGGACATCGTGGCGAACGTGTGCGAATTGGTGCAGGAGGATTCCAGCGCCCGCGATGCGGTCGAGCGGGTCTCACTGGACGTGCTGGGTTTGGCGTGATGTTGTCGAGGTCGAAGACCTGCCATCAAAGAGGAACACGAACAGCTCATGGCAGAATGTATTCATCGACAGAGCGGCTTTAACCTGTTACCCTTGCCGCTGGAGGTAGGGCTTTGATCGAACGGTCGTTCCTCGAAGTCTTTGAGGAGGCAAACAAAAGATTGCTGTCCGGAAGGATTTCGGAGTCTTCGATGCTGTCTGAAATCGAGCAGACCGCAGCCCGAGACGCAGCGTCCAGCGATGTCCTCATGGTCGGTATAGCGCTGGCCTGGAGATCGGGAAACCTGCCCCTCGCCGGAGATTTGCACAAAAGGCTCTTAGGTCGTGCAAGCTTACCGAGACCTTGGTGGACGGAGAGTCCGGACTTCAAGCTGGCATCAGGTGTTCTCGAAGAATCGATTGGAGGGGGCCTGGAGGATCGTCTTCAATCCCGCATGGAGGACATATTCGGACACTCCAAGTACGGTGGACTCATCGTAGACTTTCTCCGAGCTTCCAGCTTATTAGAAAGCGATGGCTAGGACACAGAGTAGCGCCAGCGAGGACCGTTGGGTGGCCAGGACAAGGCCGATGGTTCGTGCGGCTTTGTCCTGGTTCCGTGAGGAACACTCTGAAAACAGTGGCCGCTGCACCAAGCGGGGTCGAACCGCACCCGTGGACGCAAGGGTCATTCACGCAGGTCGGGCGACGAAGGCAAGTTCCTACGGAACCGGGCTGCCAACGGGCACGAGCCATCCCCTTTCAGCCCGGCCACCCAACGAGAGGTCACCCACGGTCAGGGCACCCGTCGACGAAAGCGTTCGGCAGGAGCTAGCGCTCTGTCCGTGTCAAGCCTACAATGACACCATGAGGGTGTCGTGCGCGGTGACCTCGCTAGCTGTCGCGGCGATGCTGCCCACTTCGGGGCAGGCAGAGCTGCGTTTCCGCGTCGTCGACCTTGGGCCTGGAATCAGCTTCAGGGAAACGGGGACGAGGGTCAACTCGGCTGGATGGGTCTTGACCGCCCGTCCCTGGGTCTGGCGGCCGGCGTCGGCGTGGAACAAGACACCCACGCTCTCGAGGATCTTCGAAGCTCGGCCGATGGACCTCAATGACTCAGGTGGTATGGCGGTCCATCTGCAGAGCAGCGTTGGAGGGCACAGGACCGGAACATTCGACCCTGCAGGGCGCTTCCGCGAGATCGACATGCTCCCCGGCTTCAAGTACCGGACTACGAACGGCATCAACGTCCATGGCGATGTCGTCGGCACCTGCGTCAGCTGGCCGGAGAACCGTGGACACGGATGGCTCTACAGGCCTGGCGTCGGCACGATCGACCTTGGCGAGTCGCCCGACGGGCCGGGCACCAACGCGGTCGACATCAACGACAACGGGGACGTCGTCGGGGTCCACTTCGAGACGGACTCTACAGGCGACAGATACGTGCCCCACCTTTGGTTGGGCGGCGTCGTATACGTCAACCTTGGCCGTTACCAGGGGAAAGACCTCTATCCGACGGCGATGAACATCCATGGGGACATCTGCGGGACATCCAGCTTTCTCGACGCTCCGCAATTGCGACTGGCTGACGGTACCTACATCCGGTTCGGCCCGATCCCGGGAAAGTTTGATTTCTGCGGTGCGCGGGACATGAACGACGACCGCTGGGTGGTGGGCTCGGGCTCGTACCAGGGCCAGGACCGCTCGTTCCTGTGGCGCCCGGGATATGGGCACGCCGTCCTTGAAGACCTCGTGGACTGGACGGGCGCCGGCTATACGTTCCTCTCGGCCTGGGGCGTCAGCAACAACGGCAAGATCTGCGGCCAAGCCAAGAAAGAAGGGGAGACGAAGATCCGCCCGTTCCTGCTCGAACCATACTACGACTAGTTTGAGGCAAGTTGTTTCCTCACGTGTCGCCTCAACGGGCCCGAAGAAACGTCCGCCCCCGCGCAACTACCGGTTCTGCCTCAGATCGTTACGGCGGGTGGCAAAACCAAGGGTGACCTCTCGCTTGGGTGGCCAGGACAAGGCCAATGGTTCGTGCGGCTTTGTCCTGGTTCCGTGAGGAACACTCTGAAAACAGCGGCCGTTGCACCAAGCGGGGTCGAACCGCACCCGTGGACGCAAGGGTCATTCACGCAGGTCGGGCGACGGAGGCAAGTTCCTACGGACCGGGCTGCAAACGGGCACCCCGGCCAAGGGCGACGGGGCAGGCGTGCCATGCCCTTTTAGCCCGGCCACCCATCGGGAGGTCACAGTTGTTCTGGCCGCCCGCCGATGTCTCCCGTCAAAAGCCATCGCAGGTCTTCGATTTTCATCGGTTCATCCGTCGCGTGGACGATTCGGTGGCAGTTCGCACAGAGCATCGCAAGATCCTCGGGCCTGGTCGTACCTCGGTCAGTTAAGCTCCCGAGTGGAACGCGGCCTAGTCGGTCGGGGGTCGGGGGTCGGTCGTCGGTGGTCGGGTTTCGGGGCTCGGGTCTCGGGTCTCGGGGCAGCCAAGGTGCTCCACCCCCGACCCCCTCCTCCTATTCGGGGCACGAACCATCCGCCGGAAAGCGGGGTTCCGGACCCCCTCGCCCCTCTGGGGGAGAGGGGGATGGGGGTGAGGGGCCGGTGCATGTCGGGCCAAGGGTTCGGGGCTTCCCCTCCCTCGTCTGAAGCAGATGCCTCATCCCCTGCACACGTTAGACCGGACGGCAGTACTGCTCCACCCCCAACCCCCTCCTCATGTTCGGGGCACAAGACATCCCCTGCACACGGAATTGGGAAAGCGGAACTGCTCCACCCCCAACCCCCTCCTCCTATTCGGGGCACCCTTCGGCTTCGCTCAGGGCAGGCTCTCCTTCGGAGACATCCCCTGCACGCGAGGAGGGGGCTACCGCTCTTTGCATGTGGCCAGTAAACTGGAACGATGCCGCGGAAGGAGCTGGACGAATGGATCCTTCAAATGGGGCTCGACATGCACCGCCTCAGCAACGAGATGGTGCCTGCCGCGCCGAAGCTCGCGATGCAGAAGGAATGGGCGCCGAGGATCGACGTGCTCGAGACGCCCGGCCACGTGCTCGTCAAGGCCGAACTGGCGGGCGTGCGGACGGGCCAGTTCGTGATCCAGTACAGCCCTGAGAAACATGTGCTCCTCGTCCGCGGGGAGCGGGCGGCGGAGTCGCTCGGGCCGGACATCCCGACGCTGCCCCATCAGCTTGAGATCGACTATGGGCAGTTCGCGCGCGAAATCCGCTTGCCGGACGTTCCTTTAGACGTGAACCTGGCCCAAGCCCACATCGCCTGCGGCATGCTGACCGTCCTGATCCCGAAATCTCAGGCCGCGGAAGAGACCCACGTCATCGTCGAGCGGACGATCACGGTGCGAAGGAGGATCACGTGAGCGCGAAAGACGGCCCGATCGAGGATCTCGGGCTCCCGGTCGAAGATTTGGAGGACCTGGACACTGACGGAGGCACCGCGACCGTGGCGATGGGGATCGAGGACGAGCCGAAGCCGGACATCCCCGACGTCCTCAACCTGCTGCCGCTGAGGGATTCGGTCGTCTATCCGATGTTGATCGCGCCCCTGAGCGTGGCGCGGCCCGCTGCGATCGAGTTGATCGACGACAGCGTCGCCTCGTCCAACCGGGTGATCGGGACGATCGCCCAGCGCGAGGCGAAGACGGACGAGCCGGGGTTCGACGACGTCTACGAGTACGGCTGCGCGGTGATCATCCGCACGCTGATGAAGACGCCGGACACGGTGCGCATGATCGTGCAGGGCGTGTCGCGGTTCCGCATCGTCGAGAAGCTGCAGGACAAGCCGTACCTTCGGGCGAGGATCGAAGTCATCGAAGAGCCGGCGCTGGATCCCGCAAGCGCGGAGGAGGTCGAGGCGTTGCGCCGTTCGGTGGCGGCGTTGTTCGACCAGGCCGTGCGCCTGGCGCCGCAGTTGCCGGACGAGCTCCGCAGTTTGACCACGGCGGTGCAGGAGCCGAACGTGATGGCCGACCTCGTGGCCGCGCACATGCCGATGTCGGTCGAGGCCAAGGAGACGATCCTCGAGACGCTCGACTTGAAGGAGCGGCTGCGCAAGTTGCTGGAGATCCTGGGGCGCGAGGTGCGCGTGCTGGAACTTTCGAGCAAGGTGCAGAGCGAAGTCACGGCCGAACTGAGCAAGAACCAGCGCGACTACTACCTGCGCGAGCAGCTGAAGGCGATCCAGCGGGAGCTCGGCGAAGAGGACGAGGCGGGCGACGACCTGGTCGAGATCCGGCAACGTATCGACGAATCGCAGATGCCGGCCGAAGCCTTGAAGGAAGTCAACCGCGAGTTCGACCGCCTGCGCAGGATCAACCCCGGCTCGCCGGAGTACACGGTGGCGCGGACGTACGTGGAAACCATGGTCGCGTTGCCGTGGAGCAAGACGACGGTCGACAACCTCGATCTGCAACGGGTACGGGAAGTCCTCGACGAGGACCACTTCGGGCTGGAGAAGATCAAACAACGCATCGTGGAGTTCCTTGCCGTGCGCAAGGTGAAGCAAGACGGGCCGGTGCGGCAACCGATCCTTTGTTTCTATGGCCCTCCCGGCGTGGGTAAGACCTCGCTCGGCCGCTCGATCGCGCGGGCGATGGACCGGAAGTTCGTCCGCATCTCGCTCGGCGGGATGAGGGACGAGGCCGAGATCCGCGGGCACCGCCGGACGTACATCGGCGCTTTGCCGGGGCAGATCATCCTCGGTCTGAGGCGCGCCGAGTCCAACAACCCGGTCTTCATCCTCGACGAGATCGACAAACTCGGTCAGGACTTCCGTGGCGACCCCGCTTCGGCCCTGCTCGAAGTGCTCGATCCGGAGCAGAACTTCTCGTTCCGCGACCATTATGTCGACGCTCCGTTCGACCTGAGCAACGTGTTCTTCATCACGACCGCGAACCGGATGGACACGGTTCCGGGGCCGTTGCGCGACCGCATGGAGGTCATCGAGCTCGGTGGCTATACGGAAGAGGAAAAGTTGCAGATCGCGGTCAAGCACCTCGTGCCGAAACAGATCACCGAGCACGGGCTCAAGCCTTCGAAGCTGGAATTCCAGGACCGGGCGCTCGTGCACGTCATCCGGCACTACACCCGCGAAGCGGGGGTGCGGAACCTGGACCGCGAGATCGCGTCCGTCGTCCGCAAGGCGACGCTGCGCTTTGCGGAAGGACGCACCGCCAAGTTGACGGTGACGGTGAAGTTCGTCGAAGAAGCCTTGGGCGCGCCCCGGTTCTTGCACGACCCGGTCACCGAACGCGAGTTGATCCCGGGCATGGCCGTCGGCCTGGCTTGGACGCCCGTCGGCGGGAGCATCCTGTTCATCGAGGCGGTGAAGTTCCCCGGCAAGGGGCTGATCGTGACGGGGCAGTTGGGCGACGTCATGCGAGAGTCTGTGACGGCGGCCCTGAGCTACGTCCGATCGCACGCGAACGAGCTGAAGATTTCGGACGACGTGTTCGAGAAGAACGAGATCCACGTCCATGTTCCGGAAGGTTCGACTCCGAAGGACGGGCCGAGCGCCGGCATCACGATGTTGACGGCGTTGACGTCGCTCTTCACGGGCCGGCGGGTCAAGTCACGGCTTGCGATGACGGGCGAGGTCACGCTGACGGGTCAGGTGTTGCCGATCGGTGGGGTGAAGGAGAAAGTGCTCGCCGCCCACCGTGCTGGCGTCGTGGAGCTGATCTTGCCACAGGAGAACAAGAAGGACTACGACGAAGAGGTCCCGGCCGCGATCCGCTCACAGTTGAAGGCGCACTTCGTCGAAAAGGCCTCCGACGTGCTTAAACTAGCGTTGGAACGGCTTCCCGCCCAGTCATCGAAACTCTGACAGCACGAACAGGCTGAGGAACGTGGGACCGGGCCATCCGCCGAGCCCAGCCTTAGCCTCGATCTCGGTCTTGTACTTGAAGAGGTCGACGTCGTCCCAGGAGTAGCCGGAGTACACGCGGTTCTTGCCGTCTTCCTTGTTGCTTTGGGAGTGGACGCCGACGAGCACCCAGTCTTCGCCCTTCTGTTGGAGCGTCGGTCCGCCGGAGTCTCCGCTCAGGACGTAGGCGTCGCCCGAGACCTCGGTCCGCACTTTGTTGTCCGGCGGGACAAATCCCCGTTGGAACTGGAGGCTGCCGACGAGCGCGTCGAACAAGTACGTGATCGGGTGGTCGATGTCAGAGTCGACCTGGACGTTAGCTTTCCGTTCGTCCAAGGTGTCCAAGCCGATCCGGAGCGTGCCGAACTTGATCGAACGGTCGATCTGATACCACTGTTCGGTGTCGTCGTTGTTGAACTCGGAGGCGGCGCGTCCGTAGCCCGCGAGGACGAGGGGTTTGTCCTTGTCGACTTCAGCGATTTTGGGAGGTGCGAGGGCAGGGACGTCCGTATTCTTGTCCACGTGGACGATCAAGACCGCAACGTCGATCGGCTTCCCGCCGACGGGGTTCTTGATCTTGTCGCCGTAGATGACGTCCTTCGCTTTGAACTTGGGATACTCGGCGACGTCGTCCCCAAAGCCGATATAGACGCCGAGGAACTTACGGTCTTTGACGGGCCGTGCGACGTGGTCGGCGGTGAGCACCCAGAGGTCGACCCCTTTGTTCTCGCCAAGGTCGACGGCACGGATCACGGTCCCTGTCGAGATCGGCCCGACCGGCTTGTCCCGGAAGAAGAGGTACGGCTTGCCCACCCGGACGATGCAGTTGCGCACCTTTTCGTCGACGGGAGCATTGGTCTTGAGGTCGCCGCGCTTGTCGCCTTTGATCCAACGGGCGAGGGGACTGGCCTGCCGTGGCGTTGCCGACGCCACCGACAGACAGAGGACCAAGATCGTATTGCGGAAGGTCGTAAGCGCCATATCGCGATCCACCTGCCCTAGTAATAGCACAGGATCGTGCGGATTGGTGCCCTTCGAGACGAAACCCGCCGACGGGCTGAGGTACACTGTCGGTTCCCTTAACGGGAGGCTGACTATGACGAACACTGTCCTTGTGTCCTTGAACGCCGCCTCCCCGGCACGCGCCTAGTCCGCGCATCCGGGTTCGGGCCCGGCGTTTCTCTGTCCCTTCGCACGGCTTTGTCGTGCCTGGACCGTTGTGAGAAACGAACAAGACACTTGAAACCAGAACCACATTCGCGCGACCGGAAGCGGGCGCGCCATCGTCGTGAGAAGGACTTTCCGGAGGCCTTCACGTGCCGGAACTGCGGCCTTTACGTCCCTTGCTTTGGCTTCGGGACGGAGCACCGCAACCACTGTCCGAACTGCTTGTGCTGCGTCCACTTGGACGTCGAACCCGGTGACAGGGACGCCGACTGCGGCGCCTTGATGGAACCGATCGCCGTCTGGGTGCGCAAGGGAGGAGAGTGGGCCGTCATCCACCGTTGTCGGAAATGCGGTTCGCTGAGTTCGAACCGTACGGCGTCGGACGACAACCCGACCTTGCTGATGTCGCTCGCCGTCAAGCCCCTCGCCCAGCCGCCCTTCCCTCTGGAGCGGCTGGGGTGAGGGCGGACTTCAAATCAGAGGCCAAAGGATCGGCGCCTCATCGGTCGGCGGTCTTGTCGGCCGAGGTGCGGACTGACCCGTCTAGGAACTTCAAGAGGTCTGTTCGATAGTCGGTGGCCTTTTCGTTGAACTGCAGTCTACGATGAGGCACGTCGACGTTCAAATACGCTTCTGCATACGGGACTCCTTCCGCTTCCTCTTCGCCGAAGAAGAGCTTCATCGCAATAGGGGAGACTCGCATCTGCGACGGGTCGGAATTGAGGGCCATGACTGCAAAGTAGACCGCCTCAGGCGGTTTCCGGTTCTTCTGAAGCTGGCCCGCACGGGTGAACACGCTGTGGACGAATCGTTCTCCTTCGTCGCCCGTGATCGCCAGATGGCCTCGGCCCGCCCATACGGTCAGCTGCGGATCGTCCGGCTGTGGCTGGACTTTCCTCCACATCTTGGAAAGGATCACGGAAACAGCGATTGGTTTGCCTTTCCAAGTCGCGGTTCCAGACAACCTGATCTCTGGCCCTTCCAGATCTGGTTTCAAGAAGAAGACCGAGTCGATCCACCCTTGTTCACTTTCTGAGTCGACTATCGGCGGGCTCGCAAGAGTCGCCTTTCCTTTCAACTGTTCGACGGGCGGAACGGAATAGCCGGTGCCCTTTGGCTCCGTCGCGCGTTTCGCACACGCTACGACCATCGGAAGAACGATAAGGAGAGTGAGGGCTCGCAACGTGCCAAGTCTGGCAGACGATGATTGGTAGAGATCCAGCCTTTCCTTCGCGGACGGATGACTTCATGGCCCCATGCGTTCCAACGGCTTGGTGGCCGGACCATGGACGACGGTGCCGTCGTAGGCGAACCGTGACCCGTGACACGGGCAGTCCCATGTCTTTTCGGCCGGGTTCCAGGTCACTTGGCACCCCATGTGGGTGCACGATGCGGACACGATCACCAGCTCTCCCGACTGGGTGCAGTGGGCGGCACCATGGCCGTCCTGGAGTTGAACGATCACCGATTCTCCGGGAGCGAGCCCGACGAGGTTGTCCCGCTCCGCGGGGCGGACGAGCCCGCCGACCAGGTGCCCGGCGACGTTGACGTTCTCCTTGACCGCTTCCGGCACCATCGCCCAATCGAACCGGCCCGGTGAGTAGAGCTCCGACCAAGGGTTCTCCTGTCCGGTCAAGTCGTCGGCAAGGATGCGCGCGGCGGCGAAGCCTTGGGCCATGCCCCACCCGTTGAAGCCGGTCGCGGTCAAGACCCGCTGTTTCGCGTTGAGCCTGCCGACGAACGGCACCCTGTCGGGCGTGAAGTTGTCTTGAGTCGACCACATGTGGAGCACCTGTTTGACAGGAAAGTGCGCCCGTGCCCACTCGATGAGCTTCTGATAGCAGAGCCCTGTCTCCGGTTCCTGTCCCACCTTATGGTGGCCGTGCCCGGCGATCAAGACGTCCTTGCCCCTTAGGGACGCGCGCCGGAAGGAGCCGATGTCCACGGGATCGGTGGAAATGCACAGGCCCTCTGGGACGTCACCGTCCAGTTCGAACGCTGCCGCATACGAACGATAAGGGGACAGCTTCGCCACGTAAAGGGCCGTGTCGTGGACCGGATAGTTGGTCGCCATCACGACGTGGCCGGCATGGATCTCGCCGCTGTCCAACTTGACCGTGCACAGGTCGCTCCCCTCTCTGAGCTCGATGCAACGCGAACGCTCGTAGAACGCCACACCGCCTTTCTGCGCCTCTTCGACGAGGCCTTGCAAGAATTTCACCGGATGGTAAAGGGCTTGGCCGTCCAGGCGGACGCCGCCCCGGACGTCGAACGGGACGCACGTCCCGTCGAGGGTCGTCGGAATGCCCAAGTCTTGACACGCCCTGTGCTCCTCCATGACCGCATGGAGCCCTTCTTCAGAAACCGCGTACGTGCAGGCGAAGTCTTCCTCCAGGTCGCAATCGATGCCGTACGTGGAGACGGCGTCACGGACGAACCGGATGCCCCAAGTGTTCGCCTCGTAGTAGTCCCACGCCATTTTCGCACCGACCGCTTTGGTCAAGTGGGCGTAGATCAGGTCGTGGAGCGCCGTGAGCTTGCCGGTGGTGTGACCCGTGACGCCCGTCAACATCCGGCTGCCCTCGATCAGGGCCACGCTCAGCCCGCTCCCGCGCAAAAAGAACGCCGTCGCGAAGCCCACGATCCCGCCTCCCACGATCAGGACGTCGAACGTCGATCCCGGGGGCACTTGCGGCCATCCAGAGCGGTCTGACGAGGCCAGCCACAGCGACTGACGGTTGACGGTCTGGACGGACGCTTCCATCGTTCCTATCGACGACAGCGGACATAAGAGCAGCATAAGGAAGAGGGGCCGGGCCGGACGCCGTGTCAGGCAAAGGGTAGAACCAGCGTCATGAGCCGACCCCTGGTCGAGTGCGTCCCTAACTTTTCTGAAGGCCGCGACGAATCCGTGATCCGCGCCATCGCAGAAGCCGTCCGGAGCGTCGATGGCGTCAGGCTCCTCGACGTCGACCCGGGTCAGGCGACGAACCGCACCGTCTACACGTTCGTCGGCCCGCCCGAACCCGTGGTCGAGGCCGCTGTCCGAGCGGCGAAGGCAGGGTGCGCCCTGATCGACATGTCGAAGCACCACGGCGAACACCCGAGGTTCGGGGCCCTCGACGTGTGCCCGCTCGTCCCGATCGCGGACATCACCATGGACGAAACGGTGGAGTGGTCGAAGACGCTGGCGCGGCGGCTCGGCGAGGAGGCCGGACTTTCGGTGTACCTATACGAGCGGTCCTCCGTGCAAGACCATCGGCGGAACCTTGCCGACGTCCGGGCCGGCGAGTACGAGGGATTAGAGGAAAAGCTCCGGCAACCCGGTTGGACGCCTGATTTCGGCCCGTCTGCGTTTCAACCGAAAACAGGGGCGACCGCCGTCGGCGCACGCCCGATCCTCGTGGCTTACAACGTCAATTTGAATACTACATCGACTCGACGGGCCAACGCCGTCGCGTTCGATATTCGGGAGCGGGGGCGCGTCAAACGCCACGGAGACCCTCTCGTCGGGGACGTCGTTCGTGACGAGAATGGCGAGCCGATCTACGAGCCGGGTGCCCTGAAAAACGTCAAAGCGATCGGATGGTTCATCGAGGAGTACGGCGTCGCACAGGTCTCGATCAACTTGACCGATATCGTCGAGACGCCCCTCCACAAGGTTTTCGACGAAGCCTGCGACCGGGCTCAGGCCCGTGGAATGCGCGTGACGGGCTCGGAACTCGTCGGCCTGGTACCCCTGTCCTGCCTCCTGGAGGCAGGCCGCTTTTTCCTCAAGAAGCAGCAACGGTCGACGGGCGTTTCCGACTCGGAACTGATCAAGATCGCGGTCAAGAGCATGGGCTTGGACGAACTCGGCCCGTTCGATCCGCAAAGGAAGGTCATCGAATACGCGATGCGGGACGCTGGCCCGAAGCGGCTCGTCGACATGAGCGTCAGGCGATTCGTCGAGGAGACCGCGAGCGAGTCGGCCGCTCCCGGCGGCGGTTCGATCTCAGCGACGATGGGAGCCATGGGGGCTGCCCTTGCCACGATGGTCGCCAACCTCTCTAGCCACAAGAGGGGCTGGGACGACCGCTGGGAGGAGTTTTCCGACGCCGCCGATGCGGGCAAGGCCTGCCACGACACACTGTTGCGCCTCGTCGACGACGACACCGACGCTTTCAACGCCTTGATGGAGGCGTTCGGATTGCCGAAAAGGACGGACGACGAAAAGGCGCTTCGGTCGGCGGCCGTTCAGTCCGCGACGAAGGGCGCGGTCGAGATCCCCCTTGCCGTCATGCGCACTTCGCTCGAAGCGATGGCCGTGGTGAAAGCGATGGCGGAGACAGGCAATCCGAACTCGGTCAGCGACGCCGGCGTCGGTGCCTTGGCGGCGACCGCAGCCGTCCGCGGCGCGGCCCTCAACGTCAAGATCAACTGTGCTTCGATCAAGGACAAAGGCTTCGTCGAGACGGCCCTTGCAGAAGCGGCAGAGATTGAAGCGAAGGCCGTAGCACTCGAAAGGGACATCTTGGCGACGGTCGAAAGGACCATGTCCGGATAAGCGACCCGGAACGTGTCGGAAAGGTCCCGATGGGGCCGGATCGGTCCGCAACCCTTCACGGCGACGGGCTGTATCGGAAAGTGTGCAGTTTGGAGAAGCCTCCGATGACTGACCACGGACACGATCCTACCGACCCGCGCGCGGTCCGAGACCGGCACTACGAACGCGTCCAAAGCTTTCGTGAAGCGACCCGTCGCGAAGTCCAAGAGCGCAAGTCGGAGATCGACGCCCTCAGAGCCCAAAGACGCGACCTTCGGCTTTCGGCCGCCACGACTGCCGGCACGATCGGCCTTCGTTACAACCCCGAGACGAACACCTTCGTCCGGCTGGTCGGAGCCATGCCGGAAGAAGTCGTCGTTCCGGACGCTGTGGCACGCCCGGAGCCGATGGCTCCCGAACCGCGCTCGACCCAGGAGCCGGCGAAACTCAAAGACGGACCCGCTGACCCGGCCGACCGCAAGGAGTCACGGTGGGGCGTCGTGTTGGAGGTCGTCGTCTGGCTGCTCCTGATCGTGCCCGCGTTCTTCGTCGGCATGGGACTGTTCACGATCGCTGGGTTCAACTATCGGACGGACACCTGGGTTCTCACGGTCAGTCCCCTGCTCGGTTTCAGCGTCCTCGCGGGTCTGAAGATCCTCGTTTCCAACCTGTGGCGACTGGTCGCACACGCCCAAGCGTTGGGCCATCCTTACTGGGGCCGTCTGCCCGTCGCTGCCGCGGTCACGCTCGGTGGTTGCCTTCTCGACGCCCACCTCGGTGCGATGGCGCTCAGACAGTATCTGGTCAACCGCGCGTTCACAGAGTCGAGCGTGCCGCCCTATCCCCAACTGTTCTTGCTCGCCTTGGCGATCACGTGTCCGTTGATCCTCGCCAGCGCCGCCTTGACGTACATCAAGGGGCTCAAGGAGCCGAGCCGAGAAGACCGGGAACGTGCGCGGGCCGAACGGGCCCAAGCAAGACTTGAGGCGGAAGAAGCCGAGAGGCGCGCCAAGGCCGAAAGCGAAAAGGCCGCCCACCGCACCGCCCTTGCCGCAAAGATCGAAGCCGAGTACGGCGACCAAAGAGACTCTGCTGCGGCCAAGTACGCCGCGCTGAGAGCCCTCGACGACCAGCGGAGCGAAGACTGGGCCACGCTCAAGTCCAACGCCGAATTCAAGTGCCTTCAAGGCCTGATCGGTCAGATCGACGTTCTTTCGACCGAAATCTCCGAACAGGAGCGGGACTTGACGAACTTTAAGATCGCTCGAGGATTCGAAAAGGCAGATGAGTTTCCGAACGGCAAGCCCAACGTCGCGTCGGCCGATGGGCCGCCCGTCCAATCCGCGGAAGAGGCACCACAGGGAGAAGCGTATGCGAGCTGAAACTGCGGCCGGATGCCTCGCACTCGCGTCGCTCTTGTCCGGATGCGGCACGTCGCACGCGGAGACCGGACAGAAGTCCGACGGCGCCGCCGTCAGGCCCTCGACGGTCGTCATCGCCCTCGATACGTCGACTTCCGCCAAGGCGATCCATGAGGAGTTGTACAACCGGATCGTCCGTCAGATGGAGGACATGCCGCCCAAGTCGCACCTCGTCGTTTTCCGGTTCGATTCCTCTCCCGCCGAGATTTACGACGGGCCCGCCATCAACGACGGGGCCGAAGCCGGCCGTCGCCTGAAGCCCGAACTTCAATGGCGCTCGAAGACGACGGGCACCAATCTCGCGAAACTCTTCGACCGGATCGACAAACGTCTCTTAGCGGGCTCGTCCGACATCGAGATCCACGTCTACACGGATTGCGGCACGGAAGAGATGTCCGAAAAGGACGACGGTGCCGTCCACAAAATCACCGATCGCTGGAAGGCGGACGGCGACGTCCACGTCGCGTTCCACGGGGTCAAGACCGGCCACCGCGAAGCCCTTCGCGATCTCGTCGCCTTTCCCGTCGAAATCGACTGAGCCGAATCCAGGCCCCCACATCAAGCAGGAAGGACCCGTCCGACCCGGACGACCGGAGCGGCGGGCTCATTCGAAGTGCCACTTGACCTGGTCGTGCTCGACGCACCATCCGGGGACCGACGAAGGCCCGATGCACCGGACGGAATAGCGTGCTCGGACGAGCCTGTCCGTCCGGATGTACCGCTTGATGTCGCCGGTCGCTTCAAGTTCGTCCGATCGCCACTGTCGGGTCATCGGATCGGTCCGCACGTCCGTCGGGTCATAGTCTCCACGCCGAAAGTCGTAAAGCTCGAGAGTCTGCCGGAACAACCCCGAGACCATGGCTCGAGAGACGGCGGCCAGGCTGAGTTTCGTATAGGTGGCATTGGGGGAGAAAGCGCTCAAAGTGACTTGGACGGGCGGGACTTGCAGGTTTGGGACCGTGAACTTGCAAACACGGAAAACGTCCCCATCGTTGGCGCTGAAACTGAAGTAGTCCCCGAGGGCCAGCCAACCGATGTTCACCGTGGCGGCCGCTGGAAAGACGTCGTCGCCGTAGACGGGTACGGCGATGAAAGGCGTTCCGGGAACCCCGTGGAACGTTCCCGTGCCGAAGACGCGGCCGTCTGGACCGACCGCGACCACTTCTTGGAGCGTCCATCCTTGGGTCGAAGGATCGATCATCGTGTTCATGTCGGACAGCGCCCATCCCGGAGCGCGCCAGAACGCCGCGCTCAGCCCGGTAAAGCCGTACACGTCGCCATGAGGTGAAACGGCCCGTGCCATGCTCGTCAGCCCACCGTCGTCTAGGAGCGTCGGCACGGTGGCCCGCCACACGACAGCCCTGTTCCGGCCACTGAGCTGGCAGTACCCCACCACGGTCTCGGAGCTCGATCCGCTGAGGGCGAAACTATGGGAAGAGGTCAGGGGATGTGGCAACAACTCTGGCCCGCCGTTCGGGTTCCAGCGCGTCGCCCGGTCTTCCACCGCCGTTTGTCCCAGGTACTGACGGCTTGTGCCGACGATGTAGCCTCCCGGAAGCATGTCCGAGGGCCAGGCCGCGTTCGTTCCGGCCAAGGGCTGAAGGACCTGATAGCCGGACGTCGGTGACCAGCGGTAAGGCCTCTCTGTCCTGGGATCGCCGTTGCCTGCACGGACCACGACGTTGCCGACCTCGTCACAGCCGAGGCCCGTCGCTTGCGTCTGACCGTCCGGAATACCGATGGGAGTGACCGTGCCGTCTTGCGACCAACTCACCGCGCCCGGTCGACCGATCACGTCGAAAATCTGACCGGCCAGTTGCCCGGTCACGGACCCACCCATGCACTTCGAGTCGGGCTGCCATGCAAGACCGGGGAGGAAATCGTAGCCGCCCTCAGGCGTACCCGCATAAGCATAGGTTCCTGATTCCAATCGGGCAAAACCGACGATGCGACCGTCCCGAGACATGTTCAAGGGCGTATACGATAACGCTCCTGGAGGCCCGTCCAATTGATAGACCTTGAAGCCGGTCAGCACCTGAGCCGATGAAAAGCACCATGCGGACACGAACAGGCTCATCGCGAAGGACCGCATGGCAACAGTATAGCGACGGTTCGATGACTCCGTGGAATCACGTCAAGGTTCCACGGAGCCTGCCGAGGGCTCAGCCCTGCCGATCACGCCGTGACCGTCACGCCGTCTCGGTTCGAAACGTCCGTGGCTGTCCGCTCCCCCGAGCCTTCAGCCCTTCACGCTCAGCACCGATTCCGAACTGCGCGAGCCGTCAGTGGCGACGAGTTTGACCACGGGCGCCTTCAGATCGCCGCCAAAGTCGAACTCCACGCTGGTCGCGGTCTTTTCGACGAGCGCGTCGCTCCATACCTCGCCGTCCGGCGAATACAGCACGCTGTACAGGAGCGGAGAGCCGTTCGAGGAAGCGCCCTTCCACTCCAACTTGACGCGCCTGTCCCCGTCGGTCACGCGGGGCGTCGAACCGACCCACTCGAGGGTCGGCGGTGCAGGACTGAAGGCCACTCTGTCGAGGGTCCCGTCCGGCCCGACAAGTTCGATGCCGGCCAAGCCCGCCGGCCTCTCGATGCGTGCGCTGAACGATGAAGAGTATCGGGGGCGCGGGGCGTCGCCCCACGTCCAGTCCACGCAGACGGGCACGCGCGACAGGACTTTGCCCGACGCGTCCTTGAGCACGATCGCGTGCTCGGTCTTGCCGTTCCAGGCCGGATCCGGGACTCCCGAACCCGTGTACACGGGCGCGAGGCGTCCCTTCACGTTTCCGCCGATCCGCGCGAACACGCCGCTGACATCGATCACGTCAGGGTCGGGAGCTGCTTGGAACGCGTCGAGAAGGTGCTTGTACGCCCCCTGAGTGATCCACCTTGAACTGTCGTTGTCTCCGACGCTCGCCGGGCCCATCATCGGCCAAGCCATGTCGAACCGCTTACGGAACGGAGTGTTCGGGAAGATCTTCACGCCTGCGCCGATGTCCCGCACAGGGTTGTTGTGCCAGACCTGGGAGAACTCCGACTGCATCTCGTTGACGGACCACAGGAACGGTGACGCGTGCGTCGTTTCGTGCAGGATCGTCATCCACCGGGCGAAGGGCCGTTGGATGACGATCGCCTTTTGGTTCTTCGTAAACGCCGCTGTGCCGTCGCTCTTGAAGTACGTCCGATCGAAATCGTCGGGGTCGAGCACACAGATCACCTTTCCGTTGCCTGATAGCCTGGAGTAGACGGTCGCGAAGTTGGCCAAAGCGGCAGCGACGCCTTCCGTCCGGGCTTCCTCCCGCGCGATTTCGGGAGAACTGACCAGTTGGGACCACAGCCACCCGGTGACGCCGAGCGTGCTGGCTTCCTCATCGAGCTTCGTGAAGTCGTGCAGGGGCAGTAGCGTACAGCGCATCCCGCCCGCTGGGACGGGGAAGACGGCCTGCCCCCACAGCCCCGTCGCCCGCGACGCCTCGATGGTCGCGCGCATCAACTCCTGCGTCTGCAACGCGGTCCTTGGCGTCAAGAAGGCCGGCATGAAATAGAGGGCGGGGGCGGTCGTCGTCACGGCTTCACCGGACACCGTCGCAAAGATCCCGGTCGGCCGGCCGTCCTTCGTCACGAGCTCGGCCCTGAGTTCGTACGGCCCTGGAGAGAACGTGAACGGTCTGAAGGTGCTGTTCTCTTCAGGAAGGCCGGCCATATTGGTGACCCGGGTCTCAAAGCTCTGGGGAGGGCCGGGCGAGCCCGAGACCGCGAGGTAGTCCACGGACATCGGGCTTTCGTAGACCAACGACGAACCGCCGTTCTGCTGAAGCGTCACCCGCAGATAGACCGTCTCTCTGGCGGTGCCGTGGGTCGTACCTCGCAGAACGATGCTGTAGTGGAAGTTCGCTGCGCCGTCGGGATCACGGAGCAAGCCCGCCACAAGGGTCGGCTTGCCGGCGACCATCTTGAGCTCGGCCCGCCACGCGTTCGGAGCGAGCCGGACGATGCGCTTATCAGGCTGGTCGGCGAAGTACTCGTCGTCTTGCCAGACGGATTGCACCGGTTCGAACCAGCCTTCGATGCCGTCCGAAGGCTGTAGCTCCGGCGTGCTCGCTGGAGGAGGTGGCGGCGGGGACAGTCCAGGCTGCCCTTCCGTCTCGCCGGGCCAAGGGTAGGACAGTTTAGGGAACAGTTTCCAGTCCAGACCGAAGTCGACTTTGGGAAGGTCGGTCGGTGGAGGCGGGTCTGTCTTAGGCGGCTCGGGCGGCGGCGGGACGTTCACGGGCGGTGCCGGATGGCACGCCTCTGACACGATGACGACCGTCCGGAGACCTTCGAAGGACGAACGGATTTCCTCTTCACCATGGCGGTGACAGCAGTACTGGCGGTCGGACACGAGGCCTGTGACGCCCTTCGGATCGTCGAATTGGGCGGGTTGGCGCAAGGCCGCCGCTCGGACACAGTGGCCGAAATCTCCCCGCACGGTGATGCTTCCGCCGGGCCGGACCGCAGCCGTCGTCAAGAACTCGACGCGCGGCGACGACTTCGTCTTCGGGTTGTAGACGCGGTAGTACACCGGCGCGTCGCTGTCGTTGAAGAACGTGATCTCCTTGATGCAGCACTCGTCTTCGGGAGGTGCGGCCGCGATCTGGCGGTCGGGGACGCTGAGGACGCGACCGATCGCCTTCGTCAGGTCGATGCTGACTCCGAGTTCGACCTGGAACGTCCCGCGTCCGTTCTTGTCGCAGTGCACCGTGCCTGTCTCGACGCCCCCTTCATGGACGACGCCGACCTCGCAGTCTCCGGGCAACCCCTTGCCCTTTTCGTCTTTCAGTTCAACGGGGACTTCGACCGTGGTCTTCCCGGTCGCCGGATCGGTCTTTCCTGTGACGGTGCCGCACTTCGCCTCGCACGGTGGATCGTCTTCCGACTCGGGGACGGTCGGGGTCAGGTCGAACGCGACTCTGTAGACGCCGACCATCTTGCCCGTGTAACCGACCACTTTGGGCTTGTCCGCCGAGACGCGGAAGACGTGCTCGTCAAGTTGAATGAAGGGATCGCCGCCGATGATCCGCATCCAACCGTCGACGTTGCTCGTGAACGTGTACGTCCCGCGCTGGCCGACGAGTTCGGCGCGTTGATGGTCGACCTTGAAGTCCGAACGGACAAGGGTCTGGGGCAGGTTCGTGGCGTTTCCACCCGGCCCTTTCGCCGAAAGCGAAAACTTCTCGTTCCTCCCGACAAAGGGCAGGTCACCGATGAAGATCCGCTCGAACGAAGATCCGACCGAGAGCTTCAGGGGGAACGAGCCTCCACTTCCGTCGAGTAGCGCGGCCGTCCAAGTCGGCGACAGCCCGACTCCGCGGACCCGGACTCCGAGCGTCGCCGAAAGAACAGGGTCGGCGGCTGTGGCCCGGGGCTCGGACGCGGCCGGGTTCTCCACGCATTCGGTAGCGAACCGACAACCGGCCGACAATCTGGAGAACGGCAGGCAAGGGCCGTCGCCTAGGCTGGGATAGACCTGGAAATCGAACCGGAGCCTCGCCGGACTGTGCCCTGCGAACGGGACGTCCACGGCTCCGTTCCGACCGACCGGGAGGACGCGTCCGTTCCAGAGGACGGCCGAACCGCGCGCAAGCGGAGCCGAATCCGACCCGATGACTTCGAGGACCTGCACGGAGAAGGGCCGTCGAGTGTCGATGAGTCTCGGACCGTTCACTCGGAACCGGACGTCCGCCCATGCGCCGTCCGGGCCCGCCTTTTGTGCGGTCGTCTTGCCCGGGACACCGTCCTTCCACGACGTTTGGAACGCATAGGCCGCTTGGAGCTTGCCCGAAGAGTCGCGGGCGAAGGCCGCGAACTTGGTGACGGTCGTCTCGCCGGACTTCGCGTCAAAGGCGACGCTCCTGGTCTGGGCCGGCTCCTGATCGGAGCCACCGACCGGATACCGCACCCATTCCTCGAGGACCAGCTTCCCCTTTTCGGTCGTCGAAGCGTGCGCCAGCATGAAGCCGGGGCCATCGAATCGGACTTGCCGGGCTACTTGGACGTCCGCCAAGAGCACGGAAGCGAGAGACAGGCTCAAGAGTCCCATATGTTCGCCCTCACCGCGTGCCGCCCATTATGCCTAAGTCGTCAAGATTGTTCTCAGTGGCGGCGTTCGACGTGGTGTCGGTCCAGAACATCCTGGCTTCCGCACGTGAGGACGATGGTCCGATGAGGGCCACCGTACAGTCCAGGACCGGCCATACGGCATAATGCCGGCAGTGCACCGTTGGGCGGTCCTGGTCGGCATCGTCGCGCTCCTCTTCGGAGACGCGCGGTTCTGCCGCGCCGAGTACGTCCTTCCCGACGGATCCCCTTGTGGGACGTGCACGTCCCTTCCGTGCGACGTCGGACCGAAAGCTCCGACCCCGAAGGCGGAGCTGACCGCCGACCATGGTGACTGCCATGACTGTTGCCGCCTGGTCGACTGTGACGAGGGGAGCCACCACCAACCCGTCGTCAAAGCCTCGCCGACGGTCGATCTCGCGATAGCGCTCCCCTGCCTAGACGTCGTCCCGAGGTTGCCGGATTTCAAGTGCGGCGACGTCCGAAGCGTCTACGACGCCGGGACTCCGGCCACCGGGCCTCCTCCAGCCTCCGATCCGCGCGCGCCGCCGTTCCTCTCCGATTAGGCCTTTGCTCCCCGCATGGGGGGCCCGACCTTGTCACGAGACCGGAACACTTTGAAGACCGCATTCCTCATCCCGCTTTTCGGGCTGACCGCTCACGCGTCGGCCCAGCCCTTGACCCTTGACCAAGCCCTTGGGTCTGCCCGTCAGACCCGACCGGCCATCGCCGCCGCTCGACTCCGTTCGTCACAGGCGGCCAAGACCCGCGACTCTCTGGGCGCCTACCCGGCACTCAGGTTGCACGCCGGCGTCACGGACCCTCTTGCCACCGGAGGCAGCGACGACGATCTGGTCCTGACCCAACCGCTCGACGTCTTCGGAAGGACGTCCGCCGCGCGCCGCTCTGGCGACGCCCTCGTGGCCTTTGCCGAAGCCCATGTCAGGCGGACCGTGCTCGACGTCCAGTCAGAAGTCGTCGAAGCGTACATCGCCGCCGCCTCGTCGAACGAACTCGTCCGGAGCGCTGAGAAGATCGAAGACATCTACGTCCGCCTCTACGACGCCACGCGCAGGCGGGTGGACGAGGGCGTCGAACCTGGGTTCCACCTCACACAGGTTTCGCTGGACTTGGGGCAGGCCCGTCTCAAGACGAAGCTGCGCAAAGGCGAGCGTCAGGCCGCATATGAAAGGCTTGCTTCGCTGATCGGTCGGACCGTTCCGGACGAAGGCGTCGAAGGGATCCCGAGACTCGAAGGCACGGCGGTCGTACCGCCCGTCCCCGGCGATGTCAGGCCAGACCTCCAAGTCCTGGCCGCAGAACTTCAAGCTGCCCAAGCCGAACTGCGGGCCGCACGCTTGGTCGGCGCCCCCGAACTCGAACTACAAGCCCGTAGGACGCCATGGCAAGAGTCGGACGGGCGGTTCGGGTTCCGCGTCCAACTGAACGTCCCGCTCTTCGATTTTGGAAGGGCCCGCTCAGAAACGGCAGCGGCGAGGGCGAAAGTCGAAGCCGCCGAGAAGGCGCTGGCCGACGCGCGGTCGATCGCAGACGGTGAGCGCAGGTCCGCCCGGACCGAAGTCGCGGCGGCCGAGGGTCAGGTCATGGAGCACGCCGCGTTGGTCGGTCAGGCCCGTGAACTCGTCGAGCGCCTCCGTCCCGGTCTGACGGAACAAGCGACGACTCTGATCGAAGTCCTGGACGCGTCCCGCGTGTTGCGGGACATCGAGCAAGCCCACGTAGAGGCCCAAGCCCGGCTGGCGTCGGCCCGGGCCAAGCTCCTGAGGGCCGAGGGCCGTGTGTTGGAGGTCGGCCCATGACGCGGCTTTACTGGCTCTCCGTTCTCGTTGTCTTCCTGTCGGGATGCCGACCGGGCCCCGTCGCGAAAGCGGGCGAGCCGGGACACGGTGAAGACGTCCACGAGGAGACCGGACACTCGGAAGAGATCGTCCTGACAAGGGAAGCCGTGGAGACGGCCGGGATCCAAGTCGCGACGGTCCGGCGCCTTCCCGTCCAAATGCAGATCGAGGCTCCGGGGACGGTCTCGAACACGTCGCAGGGGCGCGCCGTCGTCACCCCTCCCGTCGCGGGGAAGGTCGTCCGGCTCCTCGTCAAGGTCGGCGACACGGTCCGGGCCGGACAGGCCCTTGTCGTGATGCAGTCGTCGGACCTCGCGCTCGCGGCCGCGACCGTGACCGAAGGTCAGAAGACGGTGATGTCGGCGCGCGGGGCTGTGGACGAAGCCGTTGCAGGAGTCAAAGCCGCTGAGTCCCGATTGGCGACGTCCGAACAAAGCCTGGCCCGACAGCGGAACTTCGCCAAGACCGGAGCGTTCAGCCAACCCGCCCTCCAAGCCGCACAACGGGAGTTGGCCGACGCCGAGGCCGAACTGGAGCGGGGCCGCCAAGACCAGGGATTGCACCAAGCGCAACTCGAGCGCGCCGAGCGTTTGTACCGACAGGAGCTGATTTCGCGTACGGAACTGGAGCAGGCGCGGCTCGAAGTCGCGACGGACACGATCCGCCAGAAGAACGCCGAACGCCGGATCGACCTGGCCAAGTCGGCCTTTCAACGCGAACAGCGGATCGTCGAGCAAAACCTCACGAACGCGAAAGAGGTCCAAACCGCGGAAGGGGACGTTCGGGCTGCCCGACAGGACCTCCAGCAAGCGCGCATCCGGCACGAGGCTTCGCTGACCGGGCTCCGCGCCGCCCAGCGCGGTCTCCAAGCGGCGCAGTCGGTCTACCGGGCCCAAGCCGGCAACAATCCGGCGAGCGGAGGGACCGTCACGGTCACGTCACCGATCGGCGGGGTCGTCACGGAAAGGACCGTCACCATCGGTCAGGCTGTAGAACGGACAGACGAAATGTGCGAGGTGGAGAACCTGACGAGCGTCGTCGTCGTGGCGCACGTCCCGGAACGTCAGGCTTCGGCGGCGGCCGTCGGACGGCCTGCCACGGTCTCGGTGGACGCCATTCCCGGACGCCGATGGCCGGGGATCGTCCAGGTCGTGGGGAGCCGCTTGGACGAGAAGGGCCGGACCGTCCCGGTCCATGTCCTTGTCGACAACCGGTCGGGGGCCCTGAAAGCGAACATGTTCGCGACGGTGTCCCTCGCCGTCGGGCCCGGCGCGGCCGCGCTGACCGTCGACGCGTCCGCCCTGGTCCAAGAAGGCGGCACGTCGGTCGTCTACGTCGAAGTCGAACCGGGCCACTTCGAAGAAAGGGCGGTGCAGACCGGGCGCCGACAAGGCGACACCGTCGAAGTGACGAGCGGACTGGTAGCCGGTGAGAAAGTCGTCGTCAAAGGGACGTTCGTGCTCAAGAGCGAGAAGGTCAAGAGCGGACTGAAAGGACACGAACACTGATGTTGGAGCGCGTTCTCCATTTCAGCGCCACTCAGCGGTTGCTCGTTCTGCTCGGGACGTTCGGCCTCGTCCTCTGGGGCGTCTCGGCCTGGGGGTCCTTGACCCTGGACGCCGTCCCCGACATTACGACCAACCAGGTCCAAGTCAATACGGAGACCGGAGGCATGGGCCCGGAAGAAGTCGAACGGCTCGTCACGTTCCCGATCGAGACCGCGATGGCAGGCCTCCCCGGGGTCGAAGGCACGCGCTCCTTGAGCCAGTACGGCCTCTCGCAAGTGACCGTGACGTTCAAGGACAACGTCGACACGTTCTTCGCGAGACAACTCGTGAACGAACGGCTCGGCAGCGTCGTCCCGCAACTGCCCGAAACCGTCGAGCGGCCCCAAATGGGGCCTGTTTCGACGGGCCTGGGCGACATCTACATGTTCTCTCTGGAGAGCAAGAAGCGCCCGATCCCGGAGCTTCGGGCCATGTTGGACTGGCAGATCGGGCCTCAAATCCGTGCGGTCCCTGGCGTCGCCGAACTCAACGTCGCCGACGGCCATGTCAAGCAGGTCCAGGTCGTCGCAGACGTCGACAGGTTGCGCGCCCGGGGCTTGAGCGTCCACGACCTGGTCGACGCCCTGAGGAGCAACAACCAGAACGCCGGGGGCGGCGTGGTGGACGCAGGAGGCGAAAGGACGCTGATCCGCTCCGTCGGTGCCGCCACGAAAATCGATGACGTGAAGTCCATGCCCGTAGCCACCCGGGACGGGACGCCCGTGCTCGTGCGGGACGTTGCCGACGTGGTCGACGGGACGCCCGTCGTCACCGGGCTCTCGACCAAGGACGGCGAACCTGCGCTCTTGGCCATCGCCATGATGCTCAAAGGTGCGAACGGACGCACCGTCGCCGAAGCAGTCGACAAGAAGGTCGCCACGATCCGCTCCCAGCTTCCCGAGGACGTGACCCTGACGACCGTCTACAACCGTGCGCACCTGGTCGACAAGACCGTGGAAACGGTCGAGCACAGCCTCATCGTCGGCGGAGCCCTCGTGATCGTGGTCTTGATGTCGCTCCTCGGCAACGTCCGCGGGGCCCTGATCGTGGCCACCGCCATCCCGCTTTCGATGCTCTTCGCCATCGGGATGATGAACACCTGGCACGTCTCGGGCAACCTGATGAGCCTCGGTGCGATCGACTTCGGCTTGATCGTGGACGGCGCCGTCGTGCTCGTCGAGAACGCCGTCCGCCGCGTCGCTGAGCGCAGAGAACACGCCGGGCGCACGCTGACCCGGAAGGAAGTCAGCGAGACGACGTGGAAAGCGACCCGCGAGGTGGCGAAACCCACCGCCTTCGCCGTCACGATCATCACTGTCGTCTATCTGCCGATCTTGGCCCTGGAAGGCACCGAGGGCAAAATGTTCAAACCGATGGCGCTGACGGTCGTGTTCGCGCTGTTGGGCGCCCTCGTCCTGACCCTTACCCTCGTTCCGGTCCTGGCGAGTCTTCTCCTTTCGGGCGACACGAAGGAGGCGCGCAATCCGGTCATGGGGTTCTTCGACAAGGTCTATCGCCCGACCCTCGACCTCGCATTGCGCGCCAAAGCGGCCACGGCCGGAGCCGCCGCCGTCTTCCTGGCGGTCGCAGGCGTCCTGTCCGCGACCCTCGGTTCCGAGTTCGTCCCGACCCTCGACGAAGGCGACATGGTCGTGCAGCCGATCCGGGTCAGGACGGTCAATGCCGACGAGACCGTCCGACTGGTCACGGCCGCGGAGCGCAAGGTCAAAGAGGTCCCCGAAGTCGTCACCGTCTTCTCCCGGAGCGGAACCCCCGAGGTCGCCACCGACCCGATGCCGCTCAGCATGACCGACTCCTTCATCATGCTGAAAGACCGGGAGCATTGGCGGCCCGGCTTGACGAAACAGGCCCTCCAAGAGGAGATCGAAGGCAAACTGAACGAGGTGCCCGGACAGGGCTACAACTTCTCGCAGCCCATCGAAATGCGCTTCTCGGAGCTGGTGTCCGGGGTCAAGGCGGACGTGGGGATCAAGGTCTTCGGCGAAGACCTCGACGTCATCAAGGACAAGGCCGATGAGGTCGCCTCCGTCGTGCGTTCGATCCCGGGTGCCGAAGACGTGGAAGTGGAACAGGTCGAGCCTGTTCCCGTGCTCCAGATCGATATCGACCGTACGGCGATCGCCCGTCACGGCGTCGCCGTGGACGAGATCCAAGAACTCGTACGTACCGCCCTGGGCGGAGAGGAGGTCGGCCAGATCATCGACGGGGACAAGCGGTTCGGCCTCGTCGTCCGGCTGCCGGAACGAGTGAGGAACAGCCCCGATGCCATCGCGTCCCTCCCCGTTCCGACCGCGACGGGCGCCAGCGTCCCGTTGTCCAGCCTCTCCACGATCAGCGACAAGCCCGCTCCGGCCCAGATCAGCCGCGAGAACGGCAAGCGCCGCGTCGTGGTTCAACTCAACGTCCGCGGCCGCGACCTCGGCTCGTTCGTGACGGACGCCCAACGGTCGATCCGGGAGAACATCGACCTGCCTTCCGGGACGTATATCGAGTGGGGCGGGCAGTTCGAGAACCTGCAACGCGCCACGGCGAGGCTGGCGGTCGTCGTGCCGGTCGCCCTCGGGCTGATCTTCGCGCTGCTGTTCATGACCTTCGGCTCGGTGAAGCAGGCGCTCCTGATCTTCACCGGAGTGCCGCTCGCCGCGACGGGCGGGATCGTCGCCCTTTGGGCGCGGGGGATGCCGTTCAGCATCTCGGCAGGCGTCGGACTGGTCGCGCTATCGGGCGTCGCGGTCTTGAACGGGGTCGTGATGGTCTCGGCCATCGACCGCCTCCGGTCCTCGGGCGTGGCGGTCGCGGAAGCCGTCCGTCAAGGCGCGCAGATGCGGCTCCGGCCAGTGCTCATGACGGCGCTCGTGGCCGCCTTGGGGTTCGTGCCTATGGCGGTGAACACCGGGGTCGGTTCCGAAGTGCAGCGCCCCCTCGCGACGGTCGTGATCGGCGGCATCCTCAGCGCGACGCTGCTGACGCTCGTGGTGCTTCCCGTGCTCTACGTCTGGTTCGAGGGTAAGGCCCCGGCCTCGAGCGCCGGTCCGTCCTGACCCCTTCGCCCCCTCTCCCTGACGGGGGAGAGGGGGCCATCGTATTCCGTCTCGTCCTAAGCGGCTTTGCGCTTCGACGCGCTGCCGCCCGCTTCGACGGACAGCGTCACCTGGTGCACGCCGATCGGGATCATGTCGGTCGCCTGCCCCGTGACCGTGTTCACGAACCGGTAGCCGGCCGCATAGGTGCCCGGCGGCACCGTCACGTCCGTCGAGAGCGTGCCGACGACGAACGCGAAGAAGGCCTTGCTGCGGTAACCGTCGGGCTGCGGGTTCCAGTGACTGTTCTTCAGAGGCTGAAGAAGCAGTTCCGTCTTAGAGTTGGGAGAATTCGCGCCGGTGCGGAGAAGGCACAGTTCAAAAAGAACGCCGCGTTAGCGGAGCCGAAGTCGAGAACGGAGTCGGAAAGGGGGACGTCACGTCCCCCTGACACTGCGGGCCGTTCGCTCCTTTGGAATCAGCACGAACGTCGTCGGGATACCAAGGAGATGGCCGTAGCCTGCCATCATGCCCCGGTGATTGCTGGCACTGATCCGGGGGGCGATCCAGGCAAGGCCCGCAAAGTCCACGACGTTCGTCAGGAATTCGGCCTCGCTCCCTGGTCGCCAAAGGTAGGCGTTGGCGTACCCGTTTCCGTCTGCCATTCCGTAGACAAGCCCATCGCCGAGCAGCCCGATGAATATGCCATATGACGATGCGGCAGGCCGCGGCCCGAACCACGGTTTTTCTCCGCGCTTCCACAGTGCAGGTTCGTATATCGAGCCGCCTCCGCGCACGTAGCCCGCGATGGTTCCTGTATCGTCAATGTCGTAAAGGACCGCTTGTCCCGGCAACTTCGATGGCCCGAGCGGATACGGCCCCGATGTGCCCGTCCAACGCGCCAAATAGGGGTGGCCACTTTGCGTAGTGTAGTTGCCGTAGATCTCCCCAAGGTTGTTCACCGCCAAAGCGCGCGAATCGATACTGTTGTTCGTGGGCAGGACGACTGGGGGCACAGTGGGTCGCCACAACGTCGCCTGTTCTTGACCCGTGAACTTGCTATAGCTATATCCGACGATCCACCCTTTGTCATTGACCTGACAGGGCACGCATCCGTCAAAACCGACCGCAGGTTCCAGGTACCGATAACCCTGTCGTGGCGTCCACGTGATCCCTTGCGACCATTGTCCCAATCGCCAAGTGAAGCCCACCGCAAGTTTCGAACTATTAACGTCCCATAAATGCGTGGCCTCGTTCCCATCGCAGGGGCCTGGCCACTCGACGCCACCTTCGACGGTATAGAAGTAAGGCACCTTCAGGCCGCCCCACTCACGGTTCCCGACCACGATGCCGCTGTCGCTGATGTCCTCTGCGGCGTCGGAAATGCCGTAGCCGACAGTAATGACCTTGATCGTATAGGGCCCGTAGGCTTGGGCGGAGGCCGTGACGAGTATGACGGCGAAAAAGGCGGATGTTCGTCGGTTCATGGCCATTGCCTTTATTGTCGGTACCGCGCATTCTCAAACAAGCGGGCGAGCGGCCGCGAGGCGCTCCCAGAGTGCGGCGAGCGTGGCGGGATCCGGAGGGCGTGCATACCGTCCGGCCCCGCCACTCGTCCTAAGCGGCTTTGCGCTTCGACGCGCTGCCGCCCGCTTCGACGGACAGCGTCACCTGGTGCACGCCGATCGGGACCATGTCGGTCGCCTGTCCCGTGACCGTGTTCACGAACCGGTAGCCGGCCGCATAGGTGCCCGGCGGCACCGTCACGTCCGTCGAGAGCGTGCCGACGACGAACGCGAAGAAGGCCTTGCTGCGGTAACCGTCGGGCTGCGGGTTCCAGTGGCTGTTCTTGAGCGGCTGGAGAAGCAGTTCGGTCTTCGTGTTCGGAGTGTTCGCGCCGGACGAGGTGAAGGTGACCTTGCCGGTTCCGGCTAGGGCGGTCACGGTCACGTTGTCGCCGAGGTACGGAGCGGCCGGAGGCGTGGACGGCACGGTCCCCGTCGGATTGACTTGGAGGAACTTCACCGCGAGCTGCATGAAGGCGGCGATGTCGGTCGGGTGGTAGGTCTTGCCCGTGACGTCGTCGCGGAACGTGAGGCCCGACGCATAGGCCTGCCACTGGGCGACCTGCGTGTTGTTCAGCGCCTTGAACGCCCGGGAGCCCTTGCCGAAGTAACTTCGCAACGTTTCTTGGGCCGTCGTGTTCGGGTTGCGCGGGATGACGTAGGGGGTCAGGATGGTGCCGTTCTTGCTCCGCCGGGCGACGGTGCCCCCGTCTTTCCCTGCGAGGCTTTCGAAGGCCATGCCGAGGAGGGCCTTCACGCCGCACCTCCGGGTGTGCTGGGCGCTCCCGCCGTGGTTCTTCGCCCGACCTGCCTTTCGCAGTCCGTCCTGTGCCGATTCGTCACCGTCCTGGCGACGCTGTTTTCGGATTGTTGCTTCATTGTCCCGTTCCTTGACGGCGCCCTTGCCTCATGCCATGAGGTCCGTTCGCCATCCTTGCACCAGGTCGTTCGCCCCTGGCCTATGGAGGTTTTCGGCAGCCGCTAGGGGTGGTCTTCACCGGATTCGGAGGCTTTTGTCCGTTTTTGCAGAATTTTTATAGGTGTCGGCTCTGAATCGGGGTTGGCCCGTCGACGACCGCATGCGCTTCCTTTGCTTCAGGGGATCGAGCTCAAGGCCCAAGACCGTATGTCCGTCGAGTGTCCTTCCGTGGCCAAGTAGTCACTTTCGCAGACAGGTGACGCACCAGGATATTCTGAAGCCCAAGCAACGAGTCACCCTTGATTCACGCTATGTGGCGAAGACGACCTGCCAGTCGCGTTCGGCCCAGTAAAGCGCGCTGCCCGGTATCGCGGCGGACTTCTCGGCCTCGGCGGGCGTGGAGATCATGAGATCGACGGCAATGTCTCCAGGCTATGCAGGGAACTCCTGGTCTGTGTTCCCTGAAAGTAGAGACCCCGACACGGAACCCAGATCAAATCCACCCCCACGTTTCGCGCCACTGACTTGTCGAGAAGTTTCACGACGGAACTCGTCACGGCCTACGGTTGATGACCGCCCCCGTTGATGGGTCGAACTGAATGAACTGCAACGGCGGCGGCAACCTCCCGAAGTCGCCGTCGAACGTCAGAAGGGTCATGTCCAGTTCGATGGTCGTAGAGGCTATCCAGAGATCGTTTTGGCCGACGTTCAGTCCTTGTGACGTATTGATGACCTCGAGCTCCGCGTATCGGCTCGCTAGCGGGCCGGGCAGAACCGCAACGACCGTCAGATTGCGCACGAAATGGGCCAGCGCTTGCCGTTTCGCCGTTCCCCACTTGCTCTTAACCGAGAACGCCTCGACTTCCCCGACGGACACCACGCTCACGACCGGCAAAAATCCGCCTTGCACCAACCCCAAGGCGCCGTCGATCGCCTGAAACGCAGTCGACTTGCGGGCCGCATGGATCAAGATGCCTGTGTCGAGCAGGTACGCCATGCCTAGCTGATCTCGCGCAGGAAGGCGTCGACCTCTTGGTCGGTCTCGTCCCCGGGCCAGGCGCCGACGATCCTTGCGAAAGCGCCTGGTTCGGCCTTGCCCACCTGCAACCGCAGACTAGGCGACCATGCCTTCGGAGTCGCCCGAAAGAGCCTATCGCCCTCGCTTGCCGGGCGAGCCGCATCAGCCCGCACACCGACGACCGCTCCATTTGCACGGAACGAGGCCATGCCTTCGAGGAGGACGTCTTCACCCAGCCACTGCCGCAGATCTAAGTTGCCGTGCTCCCATGCTCCTCTCACCTTCATGCCGTCGTCCAGGATGATTTGGAACAGGCTGTCGCTCATTTTCAGCATGTCCAGTCGCCCCACGACCCGAACACGTTGCGGATGGGGGGTTTGGAGCAACATTTCAGTAGCCCGTTCGATCAAGGGCTGATCGATGACGGCACTGCGGCGGGCTTGGTCGGAGAACGCGAAGCACGCGCTTTCGAGGCCTCTATTGAAGCTACCACGGAAGCGTGCGACCCGTTCGAGCATCCCGTAGTCCGCCTTCAGCTCGCTTATGGGCGCCTGGTGGACTTCGTTGAGGACTTGGCCAAGCAGGTCGAAAGCCGTCCAGTCGGGGTTCAACTTGTCCTCGTCAAAGAGGACGCCCTGTTGGAAGAGCTTCGGGGCCGCATCGCCGAGGGTCGGGCTGCGGAAGACGAGGAGCGTCTCGCCCTTGTCGGTCTCCTGCCAGGGCGCTTGCTCGAGGTCCCAGATGCTGCTGAGGAAGCGGAACGGCCGGCCCTTGGCGCTGGAGAGGTGGACCGTCTTGAGCCGCGTCGCGGCACGGATCGCGTCAGTCGTCTGGCGCACGAAGGCGAGCTGAGCCCCAGGCTTCACGTATTGGCCGTGAAACCCCTCCCCTCGCACTTTGATCGCGACTTCTTGCGTGGCGTTCGTGACGGACTCCGTTCGGGTCACATTGTACAACTGGGAGGTTACGCTCGCTGGCCAGGCGGCGTAGGGGTCGGCCATCGTTTCCTTGCGCGTCGATTATCCCGAGCCTCGAGCCGTTCATGCCCGCGCATCGACACTCGAAACCCGAGACCCCAAACCCGAGCCCCGACGAGCGCTGACCACTCCCTTTGCGCTGAGCCTTTGTCGTGAGTTTTCGCCACGGGCTGGAACTCCGTGCCGGGCGCACCGCTCCTAAGCTTCACCGGCACTAGATCGGTGCCAATATCGCACCAAACCAATTGCTTCTTCAACCTGTCGCACAACATAGGTCTGAGACGAACTGAACTCTACTTATAATTGTTCTTAGCGCGGTCAAGGATATTGTACTTTGCATCACGAAGGTCAAACGCTGGCTTAGTGCCCTCCAAGACATCAAGAATCAACTGCGTGATGGTAGGGTTCTCAATTGATCCGGTAGTATAAGTGATTGCATTTCCATCCAAAATGTCGCGTTCCGCGTGCACGATCTGGTCAGCATCGCATACGACCGCGATATTCGGGTTGTGAGTAACCATGATAACCTGCCTCCGCATCCTAGCGGACTTGACAGCGGGAACCAACATCGTAGCAATTGTATGATTGTCTAAGTTCTCCTCTGGTTGATCGATCACGAGAGGAGTATCGCGACGGTCCACTAACAGGTAAAATACAAGCAGAAGCGTGCCACGTTCACCCGGTGACAGCTTGTCTAGCGGCTTGCCCTGCCACCGCAATTCGAAAATGGGCTCTACGTATTCAAGGCTGTAAATGTAATTTAGCACATCGGTTGCCTCAAACCCAGCCTTCAGTTGTGACTCCAAAGAGACGGGCTTTTCGTCTCCATCTCTGAAGTCGTAATTCAGTTGACGTTCTAGCTCACTAGCAAATGCGAGAATCCCGTTGTCCGTCGACAGGTCAGCACTAGCAATAAGCTCGTGCAGTCTTTTTCGCCCTTCATCATCTCCATAGAACGATCCAATGCGACCCTGATGGATAAATCGAAGCAGCCCATCAGCCACTTTCGTGGACGTAAAGGTAGCACTTACTTGCAGGCCTTCCGCCTCCGCGAATACGCGGTCGTTTTCGATAAACTCCTGAACCGGCCTGTACAATTCCATGTACCGAGCAAGCAGTCCCAGTTTGGCCCTCGCAATGTTCCTGCAAATGCCGTCTCGGCGCGCGCGTTCCGCGCGTAAGCTCTCTGGAAGTTGCTCCAACGCCTTGAGTCGGCCCTCCAAGCCTACCAGACTCTCGGGATCCTCGAGGGAGCCGACGATTGAGGAGCGATCATGTTCCCATTGTCGAAGGGAAGTTAGAAATGATTGGTACTTCCTGCCGGGCTCATCTAACTCGAGCCGCTTCAAATCGATTTGCTTGTCGAGTCCGGCAAGTCGCTGAGCTATGGACTCCTCCCTTTCTGGATCCAGCATGGACCTGACCTCGGAGAGCTCCTTTGTGGCCGCATCCTTGACGGAAACAAGTGGATCCTGGAGAATTGTCAGTTTGACGATCTCTTGAAGGTTTAAGCCGAGAGCTGCTGCGTCTTCTGAGGCTTCGGCAGTGAAGCTGGCGAATTGCCTCTCCAAATTCTTCAGATTGCCCTGCAAACGCTCAGCAACCGCCACGCGCCTTGCTGCTTCCCGCTCCCGAACCTCTAACGCCTGGAAATCGTTAGCTACGGAAGTTCGTTGCTCCCGAAGATCCGCCAACTCCTTGTTAGTCGCCACGGATGCCGCCTGAGTTTCCGGATCCACACTTGGCTCTGCAACGGCAGACGGCCGGGCCTGGTCGTGCGCCTCTAGCTCAGATTTGCGATGCTGCAGCAGTGCTTCCAGACTCGCTCTGAACCTCTCCGAGAGTTGCTCTTCAGTTCCGAAGATCTCACGGTTGGAACTTGCCAACTCTCTTTTTGTAATCTCAATTTCGTCCGTAGTTGAGCTTGTCAGGAACTCAATAAGCTCTTCCAAAGTGCTACAGTTTAACCTTTCCGCTTCGCTGACATGTGAAAAGATGACGTCTTGCAACTCTTGATCAAAGGCAGTGTCTTTGGGGTCTGCGCAGATACTTTCAAGAAAAAATTGGGGAATGTACTTTACCGTTTCTGGCTTGTCGATATCTGGTGGTTCAGATAGCAGAGCACTTGGCATTGAACCATTCCGCCAATGACAAGTTGCGCGAAACATGGGGCCCAGTTTGCCCTTGGGTTCCAAGAATCGTTTCGATGTTAGAAAAGCAAACTGGCGTCCCTGTCTACTGTTTCCAAGCAAGGCGGCAACATCCGCCAGGGCGCTTTTGCCAGAACCTTTGTTACCAATTATTGCCACGAGCCCATGATTTAGTTGGACAACGCCTTCAAACCACTTCACTCCCTCCTTGGCCAGCTCAGTGCGTTCAAATGAAATAGAATCGATATACTTTGTAGCTTTCTTTTCAACACGTGCGCAACTCGGCGGTTCATCTCCAAGGAATATACGGTCTTCGGGTTCATTGATGAGCTGAAGTAGTCCCGCAAATGAAGGGTCTGCTTTGACCCACATCGGGCATTTCGTTGAGTATTGCCTAATATTATGGTTGTCCGAGCATAGAATCAGCGGAAGTGCTCTCCCGATATCCGGAAAGACGTGCTTTCGGTAGCCCGGGCAATCGTCCAAACGGCCTACTTCGAGGGCATGAATGTACTTGCTTGCTAGGTCCGACTTAACGGCCTGCTTTACGACATCCGCATTTGTCAGGGCTTCGATGCTGTTTGTCTTCTTGCCCGCATGAACTGTAACAATTCCACCCAGTTCGCGGATGAGCCTGAATCCATCGGCGTATGGGACGTATACATGATCGTTGCCCTTGGATTGCACGTCCGCAACTGAGATACCAAGGCCCTGCAACTTGATCCAAAGGTCTTCAAGGTCAATGTCGTCCGGGAAGATACCGATATAGTGAACACACTCTGAGCCTCCAAGCTCCGATCTGAGTTCAATTCCAGGCAATACCGTTAAACGTCCTTCACCAGCTTTCTGCATCGCTGAGATGAAAGTCGTGTCGATGACATGGTGATCGGTCACCGCAACGAGGCGGACTCCATGGTGGGCCAGCCCATCAGCCATATCGTCCGGGGAGACAGTCTTGTCTCCGTAATCGAAGCTGGCAGGTGAGTGCAGATGAAGATCCCACCTCCTCCAGAGTGAACCGCGTGGGTCATACTTCATCTTCTTCAGGCTCCATCGTACGATCTGAGCTGTCACGTTCTGACGGGTACTGGAACCCCGGCAACTCAGCCATCTCACTTCCTGCAATCCCCTGCAAGTCCCCTTGCAAGCCCGCCACGCTCGTCAGCACCCGCTCGATGCGCCGTTCCTGGCGGCGCCACCGTGCAAGGGTCGCGCGCTTTTCGGCGAGCAGCTCTTCGTGCAACTCCCTGAACGGCAACGCGATGCCCTCCAGGGTCGACCGGAACTCGGGGCCGGTCATGTAGGCGTAGAGGCGTTCCATCTTCGTCTCGCGACCGGAGGCGCTCAGGCGGGCTTCGGCGGTTGCCATCAAGCCCTCGCGCAAGGCGACGCCCAGCATCACTGCGTGCGACGGACGCACGGTCCACACCCCGTCTTGCGGCCCGAAATCGCAGAGCCCCTTCGGAAGGACTTCGCTGACGATCACGGCGACTTCGGCCTTGGCGTCGGCCGCGTCCTTCTTGGCCTTGCCGCACCAGTCGCCTCCCCAGGACTGGGCGCGCTTCGCTTCCCAGAGGATCGTGCCGACGGGCCGGCCCATGTTGCCGAGGACCCGCTGCAAGATGTCGCCGCCGTACGCCCCCGTCTTCACCGGCTCGATCAGGTCTTGCGGAAAGGCGGACCTTAACGCCGCTTCGAAGTCAAGCTCCAAAACGTCGCCCTGCGCCTGTTGGGATCCCTGGGTGCCCTTGCGCTTCAGTTCGTCCGCCTGCTCCGTGAGTTGCCGGATGAGAAGGTCTTTCTCCGCCATCTTCAGACGGTATGACTCGTCCGCGTCCTTCGCCGCCTGCTCCTGGATGCCCACCCGCTGCTCGTCCACTTTGCGGGCGATCTCCAGATCGAGGCTCCTCGCCCGCTGGTCCAAGGCGTCCTTCTCCTGGCGCAATCTCAGCTCGTTGGCTTGCGCCGTCGCCAGGTCCGCTTCGAGCTTCTTGGCCCGTTCCCGCTCGGATTGGATCTCGGGCGCGAGTTCTAGGCGGAGCGCTTCCCGCTCCTTTTCGCGGATCGCGAGGCGCTCTTCGGCGACGCGTTTGTCCACCTGCGCCTGGACCGACGACTCCCGCTCTGCAACGGCGCGCTCACGGGCGGCCACTGCGTCGGCCTGCTCGCGCGCCTTGTCCTCGGCCTCCGCGGCTTTCTTGGCTTCCGCCTGGACACGTGCTTCGGCCTCGGCTTTGACCTTCGCGATCAACGGCCCGGCCAAGGTCTCGTCGAGCGGGATCTCCACGCCGCAAGACGGACATTTGATCTGACTGCCTTCTGACACCTTCGATTGAACCTTTGCGCCCCGTCCCGCTTCCTCCCCTGAAAGTCCGTACGCTGATAATCGATTCTACAGAATCGTGTTTGGATAAGTCCAGCCGAGCCGCTCGAGCGGTCTGTGACCAGACGCCTCGACCTCTGGGTGGCGTTCAGACCCGCTTCAATAGATCTCCTATCAGAGTTTCCAAGGGGCGGCAAGACGTTCCACCCCCACAACACCCCCGCCAAACCCCCGCATCACCCCCGCAAACAGGCTTTGCGGGGGTCATGAGAGGGTCGTCCGGTGCTCGTGAGGGGTTCGGAGGTCGGGCGGACCTGCCGACAATCCGGTTATGGCCAAAATCGCACCGAGCCCGGTATTAGGCAAAGCGAGCGGGGCGTATTTCGGCGTCGTCGTGGCGAACGGGCGGAACGGCCTCGTCATGCGCCGGGCCGCGCGGTACAAGCGGGCTCAGAGCGACCTGCAACGCGAGGCGGCGCTCCGGATGTCGCTCGTCTCCGCCCTCTGGCCGGACCTGCCGACCGAGACCGTCGAGGCCTGGAACGACTATGCGGAGACGCTGCACCGCCGCGACCGCGTCACGGGCCAAGAGTATTCGCCGACCGGCTTCAACGCCTTCACCGGGCTGGCGTGCAAGGTGCTCCAGGTCGACCCGGACGCCGAGGTGCCGCTCCTGCCGCCGACGGGCGTGTTCATGGGCGACGCCTTGGTCCTCTCGGTGGACTCTGACGGAACGCCCCTTAGCGCCGTCCCCCTCACCCCCTACCCCCTCTCCCCCGGAGGGGCGAGGGGACGATCGGAGGCACTCTCGCGGGCAGACGGGGCGACGGCCCGGCCCCACAAGGGCGAGAGGAGCCGGAACCCTCGCGATAACGAGCCCAGGGACGCCGCCGAGCCCCTCACCCCGTGTCCCCTCTCCTCCGGTGTGGCCTTGGGCAGCTCGGGCCTCCACCCCTCGACCCGCGCCTCATGGGCGAGCGGCGTCGCTCGAGGAGAGGGCACCGTCCGTTGGACGGCCGACATACCGAACTCGCCCGGGACCGTCACCGAACTCCTCTGGGAAAAGCTCCCGAACAAGAACCGCAAGCCGACCAGGCGCTGGCGCACGGCAGGTTTCCACCACTTCGCGCAGGGGGCGATGTCGGTCGAGACGCCCGCCGGCCCAGGGTGGTACGTGGTGGGATACCGCTATGTCGAAGCCGCGACCGGCCGGGTCGTCGGGGGATGGACGATCGGGCGGCTCCTCGTGGAGGGCTGATCCGAACCCCGGTGGCATCAAGTCTCAATCTCCCTCCGTCACGGACCAAAGCCCGGTCCACGGACCACGCCTACCGCAACGAGACCTTGGCCCAGTCAGGGTCGCCGACGACCTCTCGGACCAAGGACATCAGCGCCGGTTTGCGCTTGCCATAGCAGAACACGCGGAACTCGCCGCCTCCGACGTCGTTGCCGTCGACGAACCCCTGGTCGTCAGCTTCAAGAACTTCGGCGAGGTGGGATTCGAGACGCGAGCACCGGTCGAACCAGTCGTCGACGCCCGCACGGGGCCGCAAGGTGACCACGCACTTCGCCCGGTAGGCCGCCATCGCGTTAAAGAGCCCGGCCCGGTTCTCCGGCTGGAACCCGGGCGGCACGATGCCGCTCAATCCGACGTCGATCTTGGCGTCGTCCCATTGGTCGACCCCCAAGTGCCGGCGCACCTCTTCCAAGACCCTTGCGCGCGCCTCGAGCGAATCCGGTTCACCGACCGACCACTTTCCTTGCACGTCCTTCGAAGAACGCTTTCCCCCGACGACGGTCCGGACGGACCACCCCGTCACCGAATAGTACGCCACCAAGGGCCTCACGACCGACGACTATAACCCCTGGACCGTCCCTCAGGGCGATCCCGGCGACACGCCCTCAGGAGCATGGTGGCCGGCACGGCAAAAGCGGCACGGAACCCCAAGCGACCGCACCGCGCCGGCTCTGGGCCGTGACGTCACTGGACGTGCCACCTGACCATGTCGTGCTCCACGCACCACCCGGGTATGGCCGTCGGACCGACCGCACGGACCGAATACCGCGCCCGCATCAGGTTGTCGTCGCGGACGAGCCGACGGAGCGTTCCTGTCGCCTCGAGCTCCAGATACGACCAACTGCGGCCCAAGGCGTCGGTCCTCACGTCCGTGAGGTCATAAGTGCCCGTTTCGAAGTTGAAGAGCTCGATGCATTGGGCGAACATCCCGGACGACATGGCCCTGGAACACGATTCGAGGGTCATGCGGCTGACGTTCGTCAGCGGGAGGAAACCACTGACGGTGACCTGGATCTGAGGTGCTTGCTGGTTGGGGACGAGGAAGCGGCACACCCGGAACACGTCGTTGTCGACTTTCGTGAGGCTGTAGGCGTCTCCTTGGGACAGCCAACCGAGGTTGACGGTCGCGGAAGAGGGATAGACGTCCAGCCCGTAGACGGGCCGAGCGACGAACGGCGTGTCCGGCGTGCCTTCGAACGTGCCCGTTCCGAGCACCGTGCCGTCGGGTGCGACACCCCGCACGGTCTGCAGCGACCAGCCCGGCGTCCGGAAGTCGAGCAAGGTGTTCATGTCCTTTCGGCCGGTGCCCCCGAGCCAGACCGTGGACGATCCGCCGGCCTCGCCGAACACGTCACCGTTCGCCCCAGCCGCCCGCGCGATGCTCGGCGAGCCCGTGTCTGGGAGCAGCTTGACGACGCCCGACACCCAAACGGTCGCGCGCGTACGGCCGCTGATCTCCGCAAAGCCCACGACGAGGTCAGGATCACGGGCGGACAGGGCCAAGGAATGGGTCGTTCCGCTGGGATGAGGCAGGGACACGACCGTTCCGGTCGGCGACCTCAACGTAGCCCGTTCCTCGTTGAGCGCGCCGCCGACGTACCGGCGGGATACACCCACGATCGTGCCGTCTCCGAGCACGTCGGCCGGCCACGCCGCGTTCGTCCCCGATGCAGGCTGGCGGACTTCGAAGCCGGTCCCTTCCGTCCACAGGTAGGGGCGTTCTGTCCGCTGGTCGCCGGAGGCCGCACCCAGGGCCACGCGACCGGCGGTGTCGCAACCGACCGCAGTCGAATAGTTCGCCCCGGAAGGGATCCCGACCTGCACGAGCGTCCCGTCGAGGTTCCAGGCGATCGTGCTCAAGCGTCCAAAAGCGTCGTACGTCTCGCCTGCGAGCCGGCCCGACACCGAGCCGCCGAAGCAAGCCGAATCCGGGTGCCACGAAAAGTCGGACAGGTAGGAAAGACCGTTCTCTAACGTTCCGGCGACGGAGCGGTGACCGCCGTCGAGAACGGCGTAGCCGACGATCCGACCGTCACGGGCGAAGTTGAGGGGTACGAAGGACGTGGCCCCCGCCGGCGGCTCCAACCTGTAGACCTTGTAAGAGTACAGCGTAGCCGCGTTCGAGGTCGCGGCAAGGGTCGTCACAAACAGGGCCGCCGCGACACGCATGGCCTCAGTATAGCGACCCTACTTTCGGATCAAGCTCAGATGCAGACCGCTCTTTGGACTCGTGGACCGGTCCGCCGAGGCGTCCGGAGTAGGGGCGGCCCGGCGAGTCGGCCGTCGACGCCCCGTCCGCGACTTCGAACCGTCCGGGCGCTTTGGTGCATCGGCTCAGGCCCGACTGTCCACATCTCCGGAATCCGCGGACCGACCCGTGTTCTCGGGAACTCCCAGGCTCCGCCAAGATCCGCGCTCCGGTGCGGAAACAGCGACGGTCGGCGACCGTCCTAGAGATCATGCTCCTCGCGCCTGCGCTCGTCCTCGCCCAGCAGGTCGTGCCGACCGTCCAGTCGACCTTCGTCATGGCAGGGGGCGAGGCGTACGTCCCCTCACCCGTCTATGTGGTCAAGCCGGTCACCCCGGACGAGGTCTACGGCTGGTCGCCGGACGGGACGCGGTTGGCCACCGTCTCGGCGACCACGGGTGCAAGTCCGCGCTCGATCGAGAACAAGCTCGCGAACGGCCTGTCGCCCCACGGCAACACGCGCATCGGGGTCTGGAGCAAGGACACCGGAAGGGCGGTCGACGTCTTCGTCGCACAGAACGCCACGACGGGGATCGGCGGCTTTACTTTCGCGGGCAGCACGCTTGTGTTCGCGACCTTCGACGGAGGAGTAGGCTCGACGGTGCACCGTCTCTGGACGTCCCGTGCCGGCCAGTCCGCCCGACCGCTGGACCTCGCCGGCTTCACGGGCGGTGCGCAATTCGTGGCCTCGAAAAGCGGCGACGCGGTCTTGCTCACCTCTGGCCCTCGTGCCTGGGTGCTGAAGGAGAACGCGACTTTGCCCGTGTCGTTCCAGGGATACGAGGCGCTCAGCGCGCGGGGCCTCACTCCGAAGGGCCGGGCCCTTGTCGCCGCCATGAAGCAAGCCAGCCCCATGGAGATGTTCGAGGTGGACTTCGCGACGGGCACGGCGGCGAGGATCGAGGAACCGACGCTGCCACGGGTGGACGCGGTCTTCGACGGACCGTTCGTCCTCGACGTCTATCGGCTCAACGGAAGAAGGCTCGGCCCGTTCACGATCGACCACCGGGCTGACCATTTGGATGAAAAGCCCGCCATGATCGCCGAGGAGGACGGGGGCTACCGGATGGACGTCGTGGAGGCGAGTGGCGAGAAGCGCCGACGCATCCCGTTCGTCCACGAGATGTCCAGTACGGTCTTCACGTCGCCGGACTTCCTCAACATAGCGTTCGTCTCGAACAAGACACTGATGGTCCGCTCGCTCGTCAAGGTGTCCGAGAAAGAAAGGAAGCGGCTGCTGGGCGAAAAGTGAGGGGCCTGCGCCCAGTCGCCGGACTCCCGGCCCTGGTGCCGAAGTCCTTGACGTCTCTCCTTCGAGAGCCGTGCCACCCGCATAATCCGCAACATGTCCGAAAGCAGAAAGATCGCCGTCATCGGCGCGACGGGCGCCCAGGGAAGCGGGCTCGTGAACGCCGTCCTCGCCGACCCAGGCTCGGGGTTCACCGTCCGGGCGTTGACCCGCGACGCCGCCTCGCCCAAAGCGGAAGCGCTCAAGGCGAAGGGAGTGGAGGTCGTCACGGCCGACGTGGACGACCAGGACAGCCTGAAGAGGGCGTTCGACGGGTGCCACGGCGCGTATTGCGTCACGTTCTATTGGGACCACATGGATCCCGAGCGCGAAAAGGACGAAGCCCGCAAGATGGCCCAAGCCGCGAAGTCCGCGGGCCTGGGGCACGTCGTGTGGTCGACGCTGGAAGACACCCGCAAACGCGTGCCGCTCGACGACGACCGCATGCCGACGCTGATGGGCAAATACAAGGTGCCGCACTTCGACGCCAAGGGCGAGAGCGACGCCGTCTTCGAAGAGGCCGGCGTCCCGACGACGTACATGCTCACCAGCTTCTACTGGGACAACTTCATCCACTTCGGCATGCACCCTCAGCCGGGCCCCGACGGCGTCTTGGCGATCACGTTGCCGATGGGTGACAAGAAGCTTCCTGGAATCGCGGCGGCCGATATCGGTGCCTGCGCGTACGGGTTGTTGAAGGGAGGCAGCGAGTGGACCGGCAAGAGGGTCGGCATTTCGGGCGGGCATTTGACGGGCGAGCAGATGGCCCGGTCGCTCACCCACCTCTTGGGCAAGGAGGTCCGCTACAACGCCGTCGAGCCTGACGTGTACCGGAGCTTCGGGTTCCCGGGCGCGGACGACCTCGGCAACATGTTCCAGTACAAGCGCGACTTTGAGGAAGAGTACTGTGCGGCCAGAAGCCTCGAGACTTCCCGCAGACTGAACCCTGACCTCCTGTCGTTCGACGATTGGCTCGACAAGCACAAGGCCGACTTCCCGAAAGCCTAGGCGGACTTCGGGATCAGGGGCATCGGGCATTGCGGGCCTGGTGCTAAGTCGTGACGATCCGACCGACCTGGTCGTACTCGGGGCACCACAGTGCGACGCTTACAGGGCCCGTCTGCCGGACGCGGTAACCGGCCATCGGGTGGTCCGACACGTCCAGGCGTGCTCAGAACTTCGCCGCGACCTGGAAATACAGCCACGTCTGGCGGTCGGCCGAGCCCCCGTTCAGCTTCTTGACGAACGAGCCCGGTTCGAAGAGGCCGATGCCGAGCCCCAGCGAGACCTTGTCCGTCGGGCGGAACGTCGCTTCCAGGTCGATCTCTGAGCCGACGCGGCGTCCGCTCGATCCGGTCGGATCGACGAAGTCGCCGTTCGCACCTTTGTTCGGCGCGCCACCCGCGCCGTACCATGCGTCGGACGGGTCACGGAGCGAGAACGTCCGCCAGGACGCGGAGAGGTCGAGCTGTTTCATCGGCTTGTGCACCACGCCGACGGCGAACTCGTCCATGTTCTTCCACGCCTGCAAGTCCATCGAGCCGTAGAACTTGTGATTGGTGGGATAGAGGTTGTCGAACGTCATGACCGTGTCCGCGTTCGAACCGCCGCTCGCCGAATCGGCTTCGACATACGCCTTCGTCTTGGGGCCGAACGGCCTCGAAGCCGAAGCGTGCCACGCCCATGCCCGCTGGTCGCGGGACTGCACCTTTCCGAACTGCAGGGCCGCCTCTGCCTCAATCGTCCAATCCCCCACCTTCCGGTTGAACTCGTGTGCCAAGGTCGTGATATCGACGCTACGCCCGTTGACGCGGTCGTGCTTTTGGACGACCATCGAGCGTCCGTACTTCCATTGGCCGGACAGGCCGAACACCCTGGCGTCCTGCGGCTTGGGCTGGCCGACCCCGAATTTGAAGGCGAACGCATCCCAGACCGGCGTCTGAAAGCGGATGCCGTCCATCGAGCGCGGGACGTTGACCCACTCCGCCGTTCCGATCAAGCGTTCGGTACCGACCACGATCTTCTGTCGCCCGATCGTCGCCGTGCTCTGGGCGGACTTGAACTGGACATAGGCGAGCGACAGGTCGCCGGCCTCGTCTTCGACGCGCTTCGTCGGCAGTTCTGACCAAGCATGGGCGTACAAGTACTGAAGCCCGAATTTGAGTCGGTCGCCCTTCTTGCCTTCGATGCCGACCTTGAGTCGTCCGAGATGGTCGGTCCGGTCATCGGAAACGGCAGAACTGAAGTCCCGCTCCAGACGCCTCTCCAAGCGGTAGCGGAACTCGTACAGGGGCTTGATCTCGATCTTGTCCTGGTCGACGGGATGGGAGTCGAAAAGCATGGTCGCAACCTTCCGGCCTTCGGGCCGTTGTTATCCATCTTCGGGCTCCGCACCAAGGGTGTGCTATGACCACCGTCATATCGGCGAAGGACACGGGACTTCCGTCCTCAAGAGGGCCCGCGCGGAAGGCTCTCTGGCAGGTGGAGTTTTTTGTGCGCGATATGACGGACGTCATGTCGCAGGTCGAATTTGACGCTGAGAATTGCTTTCGGTTGCGGAATTCCGCACAGAGCGAACACGATGGCCACCAGACACGCGGTCCCTGGCAGACAACCGGCATCGGCGCCGTCGGGCAACGCCCGCGTCGTGCGCACGACGGACAGCCCGAACTGCACGGGTGCTTGCGGTTGGTTGGCGACGGTCGTCGACGACGTCATCGTCGACCTGAAGCCTGCCGCCGACTATCCCTGCGAGGCCTACAATCCGCGCGGCTGCCTTCGCGGCATGTCGATGACCCATATGATCTACGGCCCGGACCGCGTGAAGAAGCCTCTGATCCGTCAGGGGGCCCGGGGAGAGGGTCGCTGGCGGGAATCGAGCTGGGACGAGGCGCTCGACCATGTCGCCGGGCACATGAAGCGGATCATCGCCGAGCACGGCGCCGACCACTTGCTGCTCTTCAACCAAGTGGTCGGTACGGGATACCTGCAAAAGGGCGCCCAAGTGCGGATGGCAGCGACGCTCGGAATGTCGTTCGCCACCGCGTACGACTTCAACGGTGACATCAGCATGGGTTTCACCCACACCGTCGGCATCGACTGCGTCGAATGCGAGACGAAGAGCTGGGCCGAAGCCAAATACGCGATCCTCTGGTCGTCCAACGTCTTCCAGACCCGCATCCCCGACGCCAAGTTCCTCACGAAACACGCGAAGCAAGAGAACGGTTGCAAGATCGTCTGCATCGACCCGCGGTGTTCCCAAACGGCCAAAGGAGCCGATCTGTGGATCCCCATCCGGCCCGGAACCGACGGCGCAATGGCCCTTGCGATGTGCTACACGGTGATCGAAGAATCGCTCGTCGACTGGGAGTTCCTGAAGACGTTCACGGACGTGACGACGTTTGCCCGGTCAGACAACGGGATGCGGCTGAGGGCCTCGGACGTCGGGTTGGGCTCGGAGGACGAGTTCGTCGTCTGGGACGAAGCGGTCCAGGGTTGGGCCGTGTTGCCGCCAGACACCCTTCGCCTTCCCGAAGGTCTTAAGCCCGCGTTCCGGGGCGAGAGGACCGTGACGATCGACGGGCAAAGCGTCGTTTGTCGGCCTGTCTACCAGATCCTTGAAGACACGATCATGCGGGACGAGTACCGTCCGGAGCAGGTCGCGAACATATGCGACGTACCCGCCGAGACGATCCGCCAGGTGGCCCGGGAGTACGCGACGACCCGCCCCTCTTCGATCGTGATCGGCATGGGGTTGAACCACCGGCTCCACGGCGATCTCACGATCCGCGCTGTCCTACTTCTGGCTTCGCTCGTTGGCGCGCACGGCAAGCCTGGCGAGTCTGTCAGCATCTATAGCGGCCAGCACCACTTCCGTCTGGACGTCAGTTCCTGGTGGTTCCCGGAAGGCGTCCGGCCGAAACCCTGCCCGATGCACTACTTTGTCATGGGCGGGCCGACGGAAACTGTCAACCCAAAGGTGAAATATCCCAAGGACGGGTTCAAGGCGCTGTTCTGCAGCCATGCGAACCCGCTCGTCACCGAGTTCTCGGACCTCATCAAAGAAGCGATCGACAAGCTCGACCTTTTCTGCGTCTTCGAGTTCTCGATGTCGCCGACCGCCGAATATGCCGACGTCGTCTTCCCCTGTCCGACGTTCTGGGAGAAGCAGGAACTCGTGGGGACGAGCTGCCACCCCTATCTGCAGGTCCAACAGGAGGTCGTGCGGCCGCAGTACGACTCGCGTACCGAGTTCTGGATCGTGAAGGAGCTCGTGCGCCGTGTCGACCCGGACGTTTTCGACAAGTATTTCACTGTCACCGAAGACGAAGCGCTTGAGATGCTTTTGGCCAACGGAGGCAGAGAGTGTGCCGGGATCACCCTGGAACGCCTCAGACAAGGGCCTGTGCGGCTCGACGTCCACGACCCGGAATGCGGCTGCGACGAGCAGTTCCACGACATGAAGCCCTTCCCGCCGCGAGCCTATCCTTTCCCCGAAGGGGCCAATCGAGAGTTCGTCAAGACCGGGCGAATGGAGTTCTACAAGGAGGAAAAAGTCTTCGGCATGACAGGTGAGCGGATCCCCGTCTATAAGCCGGCCTTTTCCCACCTGACAGCCGAAGACCAAGCCATGCCGCTGTGCGTGGTCACGCCCCACAGCAAGTGGCGCGTCCACTCCACGCACAGCAACAACCCGGTGCTGCTCAACGTGAACCGGAAGGCCGTCGTCGAGATCAATCCGATCGACGCAGCCGCCCGTGGCATCGGGGACGGCGACACGGTCGAGGTCTTCAACCGCCTCGGCAGCTTCAAGCTGTGGGCCCTCGTGACGGAAGCGATCAAACCCGGCGTACTTTGCATCGACCACGGGTGGTGGGACAGGTACCTTGCCGAGGGCAAGTACCACAGTGTCCACACCCACCAAAAGGTCAAACCGACGCACGAGAACTACTTCTTACCCGCGGTCTATGCACCAGGGCAACATTGGAAGGACACCCGTGTCGACGTGCGCAAGGTCACGGACCCTGGCAGGCGTCACCACGGGCCCCTGAACGGCCGCCGCGGGGAGGTGTCGTAATGGCGCGTTACGCGATGCTGATCGACCTCGCCCGGTGCATCGGCTGTGACGCTTGCACTATTGCCTGTAAGCAGGAGAACGGCACGCCGCAGGACACGTTTTTCGCCAGGGTGTTGAATGTCGAAACGGGCACATATCCAGACGTCAAAAGGCTCTACATCCCCGTCCTTTGTAACCACTGCGAAGACCCGGCCTGCCTCAAAGCCTGCCCGAACAAGGCGATCTTTCGGCGTCAAGACGGCATCGTGTTGATCGATCAGGACCGTTGCCGAGGTACCGGAGCCTGCGTTTCGGCATGTCCTTATGGCAACGTCATTCTTCACCGCAACGACGAGGAGTGGTACCTCAATGAAGACGAACCGTACGAGAGGGACTTCGTCAAACCTCGTCTCAAGGAAGGTACGGCCCGGAAGTGCACGTACTGCGCCCATCGGGTCGACGAAGGTCTGAAACCGGCCTGCGTGGTCGCTTGCCCGACCACCGCACGGATCTTCGGCGATCTCGAGGACGCAGAGAGCGACGTTTCGGCCTATGTCGAGCAAGAGCGCGGCAAAGGTCGCGACCCGTTCAAGCTCCTGCCCGAGGCCGGTACCGAGCCAGGGGGTATGTACCTCGGCCCGCTGGCCAAACAGGAAGTCTCGACCCTTGGGGGACGTGCTGAGGCGGAGGTGTTCGAGCCCAACGAAACCGCATCCTATTCGACTTGGAGCCGCCAGGAGGCCTCGCGCCCATGAAACATCTGATTCGAATCGTCGTTGTTGCCGCCTGTCTCTGTGCTTCGGCTTGGGGGCAAAGCGAGATGAAGCAGCCGCTGACCGATGTTTACGGCTCCTCGTCATGCGTGGGTTGCCACGGCATGACCGCGATGGGCGGACTCGGCCCGCCCCTTGCCCAGACCAAGCTCAAGGAAGTCGAGTTCCTAGCCACGGTGCGTAAGGGACGTGGCATGATGCCTGGCACGAGTCTCGCCCAAATGGACGACGGCAAGGCCCGGTCGGTCTATCAAGAAGTCCGGACTAGAGCGTGGGACGAGACCCAGATCCCGATCGCCTTTAAAGTCGGCGCGCTCCTCTCGACCCGGAACGTGGGGCATCTCTTCTTGGCGGCAGGGATCGTGTCCTTGCTTTTGAGCCTGTGGGTGCTCAGGTACTGGCTGAAGCTCGCCCAATTGAGAGACCTGAAACCGGCCCTGGCCCGCTTGGGTTATGGGCGCGTAACAGCCGTCTTCCTGCGGTCGCTCGTGGTCGACGGTCTCTTCGTCTCGTCCCTCTGGGCGTCAAGCAAGAAGCGTTGGGCGATGCATGGCCTGATGCTCTATGGGTTCCTCGGGCTTGGACTGGCGGACATCCTGATGCAGGTGAACGACCCCGCACGGGCCAAGCTTCCCCTCGACCATCCGGTGAAAATTCTGGCGGTCGTATGCGGGGCGGCGGTGATCACCGGTGTCCTGTACGTTATGGTCCGTTACCGGACGGACAAGTTCATCGACAATGGGGTGACGCTCGGGCGCGATTTCCTGTTCGTAAACCTGCTGCTGCATTCGGTCTTCAGCGGATTCCTGACGGTCGTCCTCGGCCGGACAGGTGCGTTCACGTGGGTCATGCCCGTGTACATCTACCATCTCCTGACCGTGCTGACCTTGATCGTCAGCATGCCGTTCACCCGGATGAACCACATCTTCATCGTGCCCGTCATGGCGGGGTTGACCGCCGTCGTCGACGAAGTGGTCAAAGCCGGGATCGATCTCGGGTTCGTCCGCGAACCCTCGCCAGGTCGGCACCACAAGTCCATCGCGATCGCGAGAAACGTGCTGCAGTCCGTCGAACCGGAGGCGGCGGAGAAGTTCCGTCTGCGCTACTACCCGTAAGGGCCTGACCCACGACGTCCCAAGACGCCATCGGAAGACACACATGTGCGAAGGAAACTGCGAAAACTGTAAGAATCAAAAAGTTGAAACCGATCCGAAACGGAGGTCGTTTCTTTCCTGGTCCGTCGGAGCGATCAACCTCGCCGTACTTGGCGGGATCTTCACTCCGGTGATCGGGTTCATCGGATCACCTTTGAGACAGAAGCCGAAGGACGACTGGATCGACGTCATCGGTCAAGACGAAATCCCGGTCGGAGCGACGCGAGAAGTCCGCTTCAAAGCGAAGGTGGTCGACGGTTACCAGACGGTCACCCGGGAATACGTCGTGTTCCTGAAGCGCTATCCCGAGAAGATCGTCGCCTTCGATCCGGCATGCACCCACTTGGGATGCCGGATCCTCTACAAAGACGATCAGAAGAAATATCTCTGCCCCTGTCACGGCGGGGTGTTCGATGAAGACGGAAAGGTCGTCAGCGGTCCGCCGCCGCGGGCGCTGACCGAGCACGCCGTCAGGATCAAAGACGGCCGCGTTTTCGTCGACAGGAGGTTGACCGATGCCACATGATGTCCTGTCCCCGGAAGAGCCCGTCGTCGGCAAGCACGTCAAGTCCGAGCAAGAACAGCTCGTTGCGGACCGCCCCAGTATCAAGGATTGGACCGACCTGCGCCTTGGCTGGTGGGGGTTCGTCCGCAAGAACCTGGACGAGCCGATGCCTCCCGGAGTCGGCTGGTGGCAGACCCTCGGCAACCTCCTCATGACGCTGTTGGCCTTCCAGTTCGTGACGGGGCTGGCTCTGGCCATGTTCTATTCACCCGGTACTGAGAGCGCGTACCTCAGTGTCAAACACATCAACGAAGGACATCCGGTCGGCCTGTTCGTCCGGGGACTCCATGTCTGGGGCTCGACACTGATCGTATGCGTCACCGTCGCACACGTCTTACGGGTCTTCTTCTGGGGCTCTTATAAGAAGCCGAGAGAGTTGACCTGGGTCGTCGGTGTGATGATCTTCAACGTCATCCTCGGCTTTTCCTTCACGGGTTATCTGCTGCCTTGGGACCAGAAGGCGTTCTGGGCCACGACGGTCGGCACCCGTATCGCAGGAACGTTGCCCGTCGTCGGACAAGGCCTTATGACGCTCATCCGAGGAGGTGAAGAAGTCGGCGCGCTCACCCTGACTCGGTTCTACGCGATCCACATCATGGTCTTGCCCGCAGCGCTGATGGGCTTCACGGCGCTCCACCTCTATCTTGTCCGGCGGCACCACATCGCCGGCCCGGTAGTCCCGCAAAAGGGCGAGCCCGTCAAGTTTTATCCCAACCAACTGTTCAAGGACGCGATCGTCGTCCTGCTCGGAGTCGGGATCCTGGCCTACATGTCGTTGTCCATGCCGCCTTCGCTCGAGGCGATCGCCGACCCTACCGGTGCCGACTTCGCCCCCCGACCCGAGTGGTACTTCCTTGGCATGTACGAGCTCCTGAAAATCATGCCTGCGGGTTGGGAAGTGCTCGCGACGGCGGTGATCCCAGGCTTCGTGACAGTCGGCATGCTCCTCGTCCCTTGGATCGACCGGGCCAAATCGCGACACCCGGCCTATAGGCATTGGACTATTGTCGCTGGAACGGCCGTGATCCTGATGATCGGGATCATGACCCTCAAAGGCATCCTTGAGACACCACCAGAACACAAGGCGGCGCATGCCGCAGAGAAGGTTTCGGTCGGGACGCCCGAGGTCACTCCTGTCCCGCGCCTGGAATCCGGCCGCTGAGGTCCCGTCCTATGTCAGATCGCTCTGCATCGAACCGTATCCTCTTCATGAACACGCTGGCCTTTACGGTCTGCTTCGCCGTATGGACGCTCTACGGGGTCTTGATCACGTTCCTTGTCGACAACCAGGTGCTCGTCGCGGACAAGGCGAAGATCGGCTGGCTCATCGGCATCCCTGTCCTGTCGGGCTCCTTGTTGAGGCTCCCCGTCGGGATGCTGACCGAGCGGTTCGGCGGGAAGCCCGTCACCATCGGGGTCATGCTGTTCTCAGCGGTCTCGGTGTACCTGACAAGCTTTGCGGAGACCTTCGGCCAGTTCATGCTTGGTGGCTTGGCATTCGGGACGGCGGGCTCGGCGTTCGCGGTCGGCATCGCTTACACGTCGGTCTGGTTCCCGAAGAAGAGCCAAGGCACGGCGTTGGGCGTGTTCGGGGTCGGCAACGCGGGTTCGGCGTTCACGACGCTGGCCGCCCCGACTCTGCTCGCCACGTTCACGAAAGGCGGGACCGTCATCGAAGGCTGGCGCGCGTTGCCGCAGGTCTATGGCGCGGCGTTGGTCGTCATGACCCTCGTCTTCGCCATGACGACCCAGAACCGGACGGACAAGGACGCCTCGGCGAAGAGCGCCGTGCAGATGCTCGCCCCCTTGCGCGACGTCCGCGTCTGGCGCTTCGGGCTCTATTACTTCCTCGTCTTCGGAGCCTTCGTCGCGCTCGCGCAGTGGCTCGTCCCGTACTACTTGAACGTCTACGGCGTGTCGCTCGCCGTAGCGGGGGCCATGGCTTCGGCGTTCAGTCTTCCCAGCGGGGTCGTCCGGGCCCTCGGAGGCTGGGCGTCCGACCGGTTCGGTGCCCGGGCGACGATGTACTGGGTGCTCGGCAGTTGCGCGGTGTTGTTCGCCCTCCTCGTCGCTCCGCGCATGGAGATATTGTCGCCGGGCGAAGGCGTGATGGCGGACAGTCCGGGCGAGGTCGTCGCGGTCTCCCCGACGGAGGTCCAAGTCCGCGCCAAAGACGGTCCGGTCAAGACGTACAAGTTGAAGCAGGCCCCGACGGCGCAAGTCCGGGAGGGCGAACTCATCTTCCCGACGTTCGAGTCGTGGCAAGCTCCGGCCGTCACGGTCGGCCAAACGGTGAAGAAGAAGGAGCTCGTCGCCAAGGGGACGACGCACGTGTTCTTCCAAGCCAACATGTGGGTGTTCACGGTGATCGTCTTCCTTGCCGGCATCATGATGGGCGTGGGAAAGGCAGCGGTCTACAAGCACATCCCGGAGTACTTCCCCCACGACGTCGGCGTCGTCGGCGGGCTGGTCGGCGTGATCGGTGGCCTCGGGGGGTTCTTCTGCCCGATCCTCTTCGGGGCGGTCTTGAACGCGACAGGCCTTTGGTCGACGTGCTGGCTGTTCCTGGGCGCCTTGGCCGTCGTGTGCCTCGTCTGGATGCATCTCGTCATCCTCAAGATGGCCGCCCATCAGAAGATCGAGCACGCACAGGACTAGGAGCGAGGACCGCCGCGCCGTCCACAGGCCGAGACCCGGTGCGGGCAGGAATCTTGAGGATCTTGTCGGCCCGGTCGCTCTTAACGGACGGCGGGGCGTGGCGCCTGGCTAACGGTCAATGTCCCGACCGCACCGCGACTTCAATCCGTTCTAAACATTCACGTTTTATGGGCACTCGGTACCCGTCATAAAAGCGAGGTTTCCGGAGTCGAAAGAAGTGCTATGAGACACGCAAGAACGACACTCGCGGCGCTCATGGTCCTTGGGGGGATCGGAAGCGCCTACGCACAGACCGTCAGCACCTTCGACACCGACGCCGAAGGTTGGACGGCGTACAACGACGGCACGCTGAGCTGGTCGGGGACGGTCGGCAACCCGCCCGGCAGCTTGAAAATCGTCGACAGGAACTCTGGCACTTATTTCGGGTTCCAGGCACCGGCCGCCTATTTGGGCGACCACGCCCTCAAGTACGGAGGGACACTGGAATACCAGTCGATGGCGACGGGCTCGGCGGACAGCGGCGCGACCCAGCCGGACGTGACCCTCGTCGGCGCGGGCGTGACCCTCGTCCTCGATCTCTTGAAGCCACCGAGCTCTGCCTTTGAAGTGCGCTCGATCGCGCTCGATACGTCGAGCGCCTGGCGGATCGGAACGTTGACGGGAGCCCTTGCCGACGAGACCCAGATCCGACAGGTGCTCGCCGACCTGACGGCGCTTCGGATCCGCGGCGAGTTCACAGGCAGCCCGGACACGGCGTATCTCGACAACGTCCGCTTCCTGCCCGCAGGATCGGTCATACCGCCGACGATCGCGACCGTCCGCCTTGGGAAGCTCTCTTCTGGAACGGTGGCGAACCTCGGCACGACCGACGGAACTTCTCTGGTCGTGTGCAAGTACGTCGTACCGAACCAGTCGACGCCGCCCGTGTCCGTGGAACTCGAGGCCTTGTTGCCTGAAGTACCGACCGGCCGCTTCGGCTTCCGCACGTTCTCGAAAACGACGAACAACGGGCTGTTCGCCCAGCGCGTCGAACTTTGGGACTGGCAGGCCGGACGATGGGACCCCGTCGACACGGTCGACCAGCCCGTGACGACCACGCCGACGTTTGCGACCGTCACCGCGACGGCCCCGTTCGACCGCTACTGGAACGAGGGTGCGGTCAAGGCCCGGTACCGGATCCGCGCGACGGGCCCGGTCTCGACCCTTCTGTGGTGCCACGAACTCGACCACGCGGCCTGGACGGTCGACAACGGCCCCGGATAGGCCCGTCGTCCACGAGACGGACAGGGGGGCGAAGGAGAGGCGTTCCCCCCGACGTCCGCCGTTGCGACAAAGGACGCCCTCTTCCCGTTGGGGAAGAGGGCGCTCGCGGCGTCGTCCTACACCGGTTCAACAGGGCTTTTCGGCGCCTTTCCGGACGTAGAACCACCAATTGAGGGCGACGCAAAGGGCATAGAACGCCGCCGCCACGAAGAAGAAGACGGTCGGCTTACCCGTCGCGGCGATGACAGCCCCGAACGAGAGGCTGAAAAGGAACGGGCCGTAGGCAGCGACGGCCGAAGTCCACCCGATCACACCGCCGGCCTGGCGGGGCGGGAAGATCATCGGCATCTGCTTGAACGTGGACGCGTTGCCGATCCCGCTGAAGAGGAAGAGGCCGAGCATAAAGCCAAGGAAGCCGCCCCACTGTTGGAGGCCCGTGGGGGCGGTGTACGCCGTGACGCCCAAAGCGCAGACGACCAACCCGACGCCGCTCACCATGGTCACGCGGCCGCCGCCCAGCTTGTCACTGACGGGTCCGAAGAGGACTCGGACGGCCGCGCCGATCAGCGGGCCGAGGAACGCATAGGCCAGGGGGTCCGGCCCGCCGGGGAACTGACCGTACGTCTCCTTGATGAGGAGCGGAAAGGCGGCCGAGTATCCGCTGAAGGAGCCGAAAGTCATGACATAGAGCAGCGTCATGAGCCAGGTGTGCTTTTCGCGGAAGATGTCGAGCTGTTGCCGGAAATCGGCCTTAACGGGCACGCTTTTCAGCCCGGCCCACGCCAGGGCCGCAGCTACGATCACGAAGGGGAGCCAGACCAACGCGGCGTTCTGGAGGTAGACCGGATGCGACGTCTTGTCTTTCTCCACGAACGTCTGCCCCGTCCCGATCCAAGCCATCCCGATCACGGCAGGAATGAGGAACTGCGCTACGCTCACGCCGAAGTTGCCGACGCCGGCCTGGATGCCCAGGGCCGTCCCCTGTTTCGTCTTCGGGAAGAACAGCGACGTGCTCGGCATGAACGAGCTGAAGTTGCCCCCTCCGAGTCCGGCTAAAAAGGCGAGGACGAGAAAGGTCGTATACGACGTCTGAGGGTTCTGGACTGCGGCCGTCCAGCCCAGGCACGGCACGACGAGGAGCACGGTCGAGAGGGCCACGGTCTTGCGTGTCCCGAACAACGGGATGAGGAAGGTATGGACGATCCGGAGCGTCCCAGCGGCCAGGCCCGGCATTGCGGTCAGCCAGAACAGTTGCTGCTTGTCGAACTTGAACCCGACGCCACTCAGTTTGACGACGATGGCGCTCACCATGAACCAGGTGCTGAACGACAGGAACAAGGCGAACGTCGTGAGCCAGAGCGTGCGCCACGCCAGGCGCTTCCCTTCGCCGCCCCATGCTTGGACGTCTTCTGGGTTCCAAGTCGCGGGCAATGGATCTTGATGGGCCGAGGTGGTCAAGGACAAGGTCGTACTCCTGTAAGAAGATCATTGACCTCATCGTCCAGGCACGCTATGACGCCCGTCATGCCCTAGGCCCAAACCGCCTTGCGGCCCGGGAGGACGACCGTTCCTCTTAGTCCGGTTCGGGACTGTCGGCCTTTGAGATCCGGACGACCGACTTCTTGAATTCGGGGATCTTGCTCACCGGGTCAAGGGCTCGGACGGTCAGGTTGTTCGCCGACTTGCGCCCCGGCCAATGGTAGGGGATGAACACGGTGTCTGGCCGGATCGTGGTCACCACCTTGGCCTTGAGGGTGACCGCGCCACGGCGGCTTTCGACGCGGGCCCAATCGCCGTCCTCAAGACCGTGCCGCCCGGCAAGCGTCGGATGGATCTCGACATAGGGTTCCGGGCACAGGTCGACGAGCCCTCCGATCCGCCGCGTCTGCGTCCCGCTCAGATACTGCGTCACGATCCGTCCCGTCGTCAGGATGACGGGGTAGTCGTCGTCGGGCTCTTCGGCCGAGGGACGGTAAGGCGTCGGATGGAAGTGGGCTTTGCCGTCGGCGGTCGGAAACTTCAGGTCTTCGAAGAGCCGGGGCGTTCCGGGATGTCCGATCTCCGGGCACGGCCAGAAAACGCCCATTTCGTCGACGATCCGCTCGTACGTGATGCCGTAATAGTCGGCCGTCCCTCCTTTGCTCGCGACGCGGAGCTCGTTGAAGACGTCCTCGCTCGTCTTGAAGTGGTCGAAGAACCCGCCCCGCCCCAACCTCCGCGCGATGTCCAAGAGAATGGACGTGTCCGTCCGCGCATCGCCGGGAGGATCGACGGCCTTATTGATCTTGATGACCCGCCCTTCTGCGCTCGTACTCGTCCCTTCTTCCTCTTCGTGCAGGGATCCCGCCAGCACGATGTCGGCATGATGGGCGGTCTCGCTCAAAAAGAAGTCGATGGCGGTGTAGTGCTCGAGACGGGACAGGGCATCGCGCGTAAAGTTCGAGTCCGGAAGTGAAACCAAAGGGTTAAAGCAAATCGAGATCAGGGCCTTGATCTCTCCGGCATGGATCCGTTCCATGATCTCCTGGGCCGAGTGGCCCTTCCGCGGCAGTTCAGGTTCCGGGATGCCCCATACACCGGCAATGTACGACCGGTGTTCCGGATTCTCAATGTCGCGGTTTCCGGGTAGCTGGTCGCACTTGTGTCCGTGCTCGCGGCCGCCTTGTCCGTTGCCTTGTCCCGTGATCGTGCCGTATCCGCAACCCGGCCGGCCGATGCGGCCCGTCGCCAACACAAGGTTGATGCACCCGAGGACGTTGTCGACACCCTTGGTGTGGTGCTCGATCCCACGGGCGTGGAGGAGGAAGCTGGTCTTGGCCTGACCCCACAGACGTGCGGCCCGCCGGATGTCTTCGACCTCGACCCCACAGATCCGCGACGCCTCCTCCAGCGAAGTCGCCAGCGCGCTCTCTCGGGCGGCTTCGAAGCCCGTCGTGTGGTCGCGGACGAAAGCCTCGTCGACGTACCCTTCTTCGACCAGGACACGGAGCATCGCAGAGAACAGTGCGGAGTCCGTCCCGGGACGGACGGGCAGGTGGAGGTCGCACGTCCGGGCTAAGGGCGTGACCCGCGGATCGACCATGACCAGCTTCGCACCCCGGTCGCGGGCGCGCCAAATGTAGTCGGTCGTGATCGGCGAGCATTCGGCGACGTTCGTCCCCGCACACAGGATGACTTCCGCGGAAAGGATGTCGTCCCACGAATTCGCGGCCCGGTCCATCCCGAACGCCTTCTTGTTGCCTGCACCGGCGCTGACCATGCAGAGCCGACCGTTGTAATCCAGTTCTTTGGTCTGTAGGGCCACCCGCGCGAACTTGCCGACCAGGTAGCTCTTCTCGTTCGTCAGCGACACCCCCGACAGCATCGCGACCGCGTCTCTTCCGTACGCCTCCTGGACCCGCCGGATCTCGGACACCGTGGTGGAGAGCGCCTCCTGCCAGCCGATCGGAACGAAGCCTTGTCCCTCCATCCGCTTCATGGGAGCGAGCAGCCGGTCGGGATGGCTGCCCTGCAAGTAGCGTTTCACACCTTTGGGGCAGAGCTTGCCGCGGTTGAACGGGAACTCCTCCCACGGCTCGAAGCCGATGACTTTCCCGTCTTTGACTTTCAGTTGAATGCCGCACTGTTGGCCGCAGAAGCAGCAGTGCGTCTTAACGGTCTTGTCCGGGACACCTCGTCCGGTCCAGCCGCCCGGCGGCTGATGGTTGAGGTGCGGGCCGAACTTCTCGGCGAGCACGGACACATCGACCGGCGGACGGGCCATAGCGCTATTATGCGGCACCTTCGGGCGGTCCACGATATGACGGCTGTCATACGACGACGGACGGACGCATGACAGCATAAAGCGGGCGAAGATGGGCTATCTTTATTCGTGAGACCATGGTGACCAGCGATCAACGGCGCGATACGGCTTCCACGGCACGGGCCAAAGCGCTCGTCGCGGCCGTCCTGGCCGCCGGCGCGGTGACCGTCGCGATCGTGGTCGGTTCCGGTTGGTTCCGTCGGTTCGACCCGGCCCTCGCCGCGTACGCGTCGGCCACCGTTTTCGCCGCGTTCGCGATCGCCTACCGCTTCGTGATGTGGGTACAACGCCCACCGACCTGGCACTATTTTACGGCGGGTCTGCGACTGTTCTTCCGACCGGACCGCCTCGCCGCCAACCTTGTCCGCCTGGTCGTCCTGTTCTGGAACGACATCGTGGCCCAGACCTTCATCGAGAAACGGAGCACCAAACGGTGGCTCGCCCACATGTCGCTCGCCTGGGGCTGCCTGCTCGCGTTCGCGATCACGTTCCCGCTCAGTTGGGGTTGGATCCAGTTCGGCGTGGCCGCCAACGGCCATGACTATGTCGTCGAATTCATGGGCCTTCCGACGATCGCCTTTCCTCCGGACAGCTTCCTAGCGTTCCTGTTCTTCAACGGGTTGAACATCAGCGCCGTGATGGTGCTCGTCGGAGTGGGTCTTGCCATGCACCGCCGGGTCTTCGAGAGCGGGGCTAGGGCCGTCCAGACCTTGGCCAACGACTTTATGCCCCTGTTCCTGTTGTTCTCCGTCGCGGTCACGGGCCTGATGTTGACGGCGAGCTATCGGCTGATGGGGGGTTCGCACTTTTCGTTCATCTCGCTCTTGCACGCGTTCACCGTCATCGTCTTCCTGCTTTGGTTGCCGTTCGGGAAGTTCTTCCACGTCATCCAGCGGCCCGCTCAGATCGGAGTGGCCTACTACAAGACGGAAGGGGCCGAGGGGCCTCAGGCTGCTTGCGCCCGCAGCGGGCAGGAGTATCAGTCCCTTCTTCACCACGACGACCTCGTCAACGTCATGCGCCAGGTCGGGCAAGACTTCGGGCCGCACCAAGACTTGAGCCCTCAGGAGAAGAGGAAGCTCGTCGCATTGAACCAAGCCGCACTGATCGACGGCGTTCCGTTCGTCGGTTAGGCGTCACGGTCGAGACGGTTCACCCCGACCATCATCCACGCGTTCACACCGAGGATCACCAAGCTCCCGAGCGCTGCCGGGACAGCGGCTCCCACCCGGTGCGCGAGCATGTTCTCGAACGCCATGACGAAGAGCCAGAGTTGAAGGAGGACGAGGACGACGCTGAAGAGCAGGAGCCCTACGAACACGGGCGCCTTCTGCGCCCGCTGAGGCTTATGCTCCGGCTTCACGCCCGCCCTCCCTCGCCACGTCGAACGCCGACGGCCCAGACCGCTCCGTCCCGTATCTCGAGCGCGATCCGCGGCAACGGTTCCGGAGGCGGGCCTTGCAGGACACGGCCGTCCTCCACCGCGAAGGCACCGTTATGGCACGGGCAGACGAGCCTCTCGGCGCTCGGGTCGAAGTCGACCGGACAAGAGAGGTGGGTACAGCGGCGGGAATAGGCCGCGAACTCGCCTGTACGCCTTCGGATCAAGATGCAGACGTCCTTGTCTCCCGGATAGGCGAAAGCCACCGAACTACCGGGGGGCACGTCGTCCACGGACGCGATTTTGAGGGGACGGTGCTCCTCGGGCTTCATGGGCAGCGACGTGACGAGGGCGACCGCCGAAGTCCCGACGGCCAGGCCGCCGCTGGCGAGCGTCATGAAACGGAAGAACTCGCGACGGGACACGTAAGAGTCGTCGTCCCAATCGATCGGAAACTCAGATGCCAAGCGTTCGTCTTTCATCGGATCCTCGCACTCTCGAGCAGGTCGGTCTTGCGGACGAGGACGCCTGTCTTCACGTCCAACCGCGCGTGCCCGGCGGGCATCATCAGGCTGACCTTGGTCGTGACGACCTTGCCGCCGAACCGGAACTCGTTGACGGGCGTCCCGCCGCGCTGCGCGGCGATCTCCTCGGCCGTACCGAAGAACAGGGCTTGTGACGGGCACACCGTCGCGCACATCGGCTTCTTACCGACGGAGGTGCGGTCGTAGCACATGTCGCACTTCATCATTTGGTCGATCTGCGCGTCGTACTTCGGCACACCGAAGGGACAGGCGAACACACAGTTCGTACATCCGATGCACCTGGGTTTCAGAGAGCTTTGGACGACACCGTCCGGTGTCCGTTTGATCGCGTCCGCCGGGCAAACGGCGGCGCACGCGGGATCGTCGCAGTGCATGCAGACGACCGGGGTCGTCTGCACGGTGTCGCCCCGCGCGACCGTCTCCAGATGGATCATCGAAACGCCGGCGTGCGTGTCGCACTCGGCGCACGCTGCCACGCAAGCGTTGCATCCGATACACCGGCTCGGATCGATGTAGAACCTTTTCTCCATCATACGTTCAGTATGCAACGGGCACCCTGCACTCGGGTTCGTAAGGAACCGACGCGGCTCAGGACTCCCTTCTTCGTCAGCGCGACCTCGCCCACCGAAGACAGTGTCCACCGTGCGCCGGGGTCACGACATGACGACCGTCATAGGCCCGGACCACAGCGGCCAAGGCTTATCGCACCGATCCGATAACGGGCCGTACCGTCTGGTCCAGGATTCAGCCGGTGTGAATCAGGGCGTGACGATCCAACCGACCTGATCGTGCTCTGAACACCACAGGGCCACGCTGGCGATGCCGGTCTGACGGATGCGGTAGCGCGCTCGCAGGGCGTCTTGACCTTGGAAATACCGCGAGACGTCGCCCGTCGCGTCGAGCTTACGCGGCACGAAGGACGTACCGATCGGATCGGTCCGGACGTCACCGCCGGCATAACCGGACCCTGCAAAGTCGTACATCTCGAGGGTCTGGCTGAACTGGCCCGAGTTCGCCATTCTGCCGACGCTCCAGAGCGAGAGGTACTGCGGCACTTGGCCGTTCGCGGTGAACTCGACGTTGATCGGCGCCGCGTTGGCGTTGGGGACGAGGTACTTGCAGACCATCAAGGCGTCGCCGTCGAGTTCCCGCAAGCTCGCCGTGGTCCCCGATCCCAGTTTGCCGAGCGCGACGTTGAACCCGGTCGGACGGATCAAGTGCGCCGGCACTTGGCCCGACTGGTCGATGCCCGTCACGTCGACCCGGAGCGACCGGACTTTGAAGAGCGGCGACACGATGTAGCCCGAGACTTGGGCCGGGACTGCGGAGACGGTGCTGCCCCCTCCGGACGGATCGTCGTCGAGCTGGACGTCGCACAGTTCGCCCAAGACCGGATTCACCCAAGGGAGCGTCACCGAGTTGGAAGCTTGCGAATCGAGTTTGGCCGTGACGTGGACGTTTTGGACCGTGATGTCGACGTCGATGCCGTTGTAGACGCCTTGGATGTGGTAGGGGCCGGGAAGCACCGTGTCGGCCACGTGCCGCAACCGGTCGGAACCCAAGTCGGTACCCGCCAGCGTGACCGGGTCCGGAGGCAGGTTGACATCGAAGTCCGAGAGCTTGATCGTGAAGTCCAAACTGCCGGCCGCCTTGTCGCTCCTCGCTTCGGGCGTCGTCGTCGGCGAAGTGAACGACTGGTCTCCGAGGAAGTCCGCCTTGACAAGGATCGTGACCGTCGCGTCGAGGTTCCCATACCGGGCTTCGGCAGAACCGAAGCAGAACGTGAACCGGTCGGCCCCACGGAACCGCTCGACGGGCTGTCCGGCATGAGCGGCGGCGGCGGCCGCCGCGAGCGTGAACAAGACGATGTGCTTCAAATGACCTCTCCGACAAGGGACATGATAGCCTGGCCTTGACCGCTTCCGGTCTGCCTCCCCCGCTTCATACGGTTTTTCTACGGGGGCTTCCTAAGAGGGTCAAGCAGGGGTCGGGTAGATTCGGAACCGGCCCACCCTTTTTATGACCTCCCTTAACCCTGCCCGGCTCCGGTATCGAGCGGTGTTCGTCTCCGACGTGCACCTCGGTTCGGCGGGCTGCCGGGTCGACGAGTTCCAGAGGTTCTTGGGAGCGGTCGACTGCGACTATCTCTATCTCGTCGGCGACATCATCGACCTCTGGGTGGTCATGAAAGCCGGCAAGTGGCAGCAGGCCCATACCGACGTCGTCCGACAGATCCTCAGCCTGTCCAAGCTCGGGGTCAAAATCTACTACACCCCCGGCAACCATGACGCCTTCCTGCGGCGGCTCAACGGCTCCGACTTCGGCAACATCCGGATCGACCACAGCGTGACCCACGTCTGCGCCGACGGCAAGCGGCTCGAAGTCGTGCACGGAGACCTTCTCGACAAGTCGGTCAAATGGGTTCCGCTCGCATGGGCCGCCGCTTGGGTCTACGAAAGCGTCACGGTGTTCAACGGCTGGGTCAATGCGCGCCGCAAACGGGCCGGAAAGGAACAGACCGACTTCAGCACGATCCTCAAGAAGAGGCTGAAGAAGTACATCGGGGGAAAGACCGATTTCGAAGACCGGCTCCTGAGCAACGCCCTTTCGGCAGGCTTTGACGGCGTGGTCTGCGGCCACATCCACCGTCCCGGCATCCAGGTCGGCGACGACGGGGGACTTTACATCAACACGGGAGACTGGGTCGAACACGGCACCGCCGTCGTCGAACGGGACGACGGCAAACTCGAACTCGTCCTGTGGGACGACTTGAAGGAAGTCTGGGGGACGGGGCCGGACCCCGACGTGACGGCCTCCAAACCGAAGAGGCTGTTCCGCACGCGGAGACGCGGTGAGCGCGCATGCGCGTCAAGTTCTACGAGGCTCTAGGCGTCCGGGCACTTTACGCCGCCGTCGCCTGGATCGTGCGCGAGCCGACGTTGCCGCCGTCTTCGGGCGCACCGCCGACGTCCGTCGACAAGCCCAAAATGGCCGAGATCCGGCGCGAATCGCGGTACTTCGCCGCCGCCAACCTGGCCCGGGCCGCCTGCTACGTCCCGCATTTCGTCGCGTTCCTCGTCTGGCCCTATAAGGCCGGGCTCGTCTATGTGATCGGGCTCTTCGTCCTTCACGGGATCATGTTCGCCGTCGAGAACTACAAGACGGCGCTGTGCGACACCTGGGCGCCGCACCTTCCCGACAAGCTGGAACCGAAGAAGATCGCTCCGACATGGCCGACGGGCTGGTTCGCCCTGATGTCGTTCGAGACGGAACGCTTCTACAGACTGATCGGAATGGAGGCCTTCCGTCGATTCGTGACCTACATGATGAACATGCTGACCTTCGGTTTCTCAGGGAAGAAGGTCGACTTCATCCCCGCTCCGAAACGGTCGCACACCGTGGTCTTCGAACTCGAAACCCGGGTCTCGGAGACCGTCCACTTCTTCAGCGCACTCACGATCGGGCCCCTGGTCTGGTTCTCGTGGGCGGCCGCGCCCTTAGGCGTCAGCCTCTGGTCGACGGTCGTCGTGTTCGGAGATCTTGGCCTCGCTCTGCTCCAGCGTTACCACCGCGTCCGAGTCTGGCCCGTCTTGCGGCGCATGCTGGAGCGGAAGAAGTGAAGGTCTTGCTCCTCAGCGCGTCGACGGGCAACGGTCACATGAGCGCGGCGAGGGCGATCGAAGCCGAGCTGAAGGCCCGCGGTCACGACGCCACGACGGTCGACGTGCTCGACCACACGGGCAAGGGGTTCCGAGGTTGGTACCGCGGCGGCTATGAAGTGCTCGTCCGGAAGAAGCCGCAGCTCTGGGGGCGGCTCTACAAGGCCTCCGACAGAAAGCTTTTCAGTTACTACTTCCAGACCGGGCTCGACCACACCTTCGTCGGCCGCATGCGGCGGTACTTCGAGACCGAGCGTCCCGACTGGGCGCTGTGCACCCACTCCTTGCCCCAACCGGCGCTGGCCCGCTGGCGCAAGCGGACCCGTTTCAAGATAGGGGTCGTCGTCACCGACCTCTATCCCCAGCTCATGTGGCTGCGCGGCGATCCGGACTGGTTCTTCGTCCCCGGCGAGTGGTCGCTCTCGACGCTGATCGAGCGCCATCCTCGCGCCAAGGGTCGGACGACGGTGACGGGCATCCCGATCGACCCGGTGTTCGCCGCTCCGCAGGGCCGCTCGGAAGCTCGGAAGGCGATGGGCCTCGATCCGGACAAGCGGACGGTCCTCGTGACGAGCGGCGGGATCGGAGGCGGGCCGATGGGCGAGGTCGCGACAGCCCTGCGCTCGCTCGAAGGGGATTTCCAAGCCGTGCTCGTCTGCGGCCGGAGCGAGGCCGCGGTCCAGTCGGCCAACGCTGCCGCACAAGGCGACCGTAGGTTGCAGATCAAGGGCCATCAACCGATCGAAGCGATGGCGGGCTTCATGCATGCGAGCGACCTGATCGTGGCCAAGCCCGGCGGCATCACGACCTTCGAGGCGCTGGCTTCGGGCCTTCCGTTCGTGGTCTTCGAGCCGTTCCTGATCCCAGGCCAAGAGGAGTTGAACGCCGAGTTTCTGGTCGATGAAGGGATTGGCGTACGGGTCGGGTCAGCGTCCGATCTCGGTTCCGTGCTTGGCGGCTTGTTGAGCGACGACGCTCGTCGCAGTGGGATGTCTGCCCAGGCGCTGGTCCATGCGCGGCCACGGGCCGCACGAGAGATCGTCACCCGGCTCGAAGAATTGGCGTAAGCGTGAGACCGACGGCATCCTGCGCTTCGATCGAGCGAACGGATGGAGCTGGACGGGTGGCCCGGTCTGGCAACGCGCCATAGCGAGCCCACCGAGCGCGACTGTCCCGTTGCAGACCGGGTCGAGGACGTTGGCTGCCTCCAGACTCCGGAAACGACCTCATGCCGCACGCCGCGGAACCTAGTCTAGAGGCAGCAGACGGCCCTTCTATTGAGACGACGCGCCTGCCGCAACCTCTTCTTCGATCCAGCCGTAGCCCTTTTCTTCCAGTTCCAGGGCAAGTTCCTTCCCGCCGCTACGGACCAACCGCCCGTCCATCATGACGTGGACGAAGTCGGGGACGATGTAATTGAGCAGCCGCTGATAGTGCGTGACGACGAGGAAACCCCGCTCCGGCGAGCGTAGGGCGTTGACCCCGTTGGCGACCGTCTGAAGGGCGTCGATGTCGAGCCCCGAATCGGTCTCGTCGAGGACGCAAAGGCTCGGCTCGAGCACCGCCATCTGGAAGATCTCGTTGCGCTTCTTCTCTCCGCCACTGAACCCTTCGTTGACGGACCGGGTCAACATCTCTTCAGGCAGACCGAGCAGTTTGACCTTCTCCTTGATGTACTGCAGGAAGGCGAACGCGTCCATCTCGTCCAACCCGTTGGCCTTTCGGTTGGCGTTCAGGGCCGTCCGGAGGAAATACGCGTTGCTGACTCCCGGGATCTCGACCGGATACTGGAACGCCAGGAAAACGCCCTTGTGGGCCCGCTCCTCGGGCTCCATCGCAAGCAGGTCTTCGCCGTCGAGAAGGACCCCACCCTCGGTCACCTCGTACGTCTCACGACCGGCGAGGACGTTCGCCAGCGTCGACTTGCCGCTGCCGTTCGGCCCCATGATCGCGTGGACCTCGCCCGCGCCGACCTTGAGCGACACACCCTTGAGGATTTCGCGCCCCTCTTCAGCGACGACGGCGTGCAGGTTCTGGATCTCAAGCATGGTGATGCCAATAGTTTACGGTCTTATGAAGGAGGGTTCCGGGAGCCGGCCCACCGCAGACCGCCGGCGTCCGCGCCCCGAGCGGGTCTCTAAGCGGCGGCCGAACCCTGGTCTTGGACGTACCGGGCGAAGTCCTCGGCGCTCATCGGTTTGGCCAGGTGATAGCCTTGTCCGGTCGTACAGCCCATGTCGCGGAGCTGTTCGACCTGCCCCAGGGACTCCAGGCCCTCGGCCGTCACGTCCAGGTTCATGGCCTCGGACAACATCAGGATCGCGCTGATGATCGGAACGGCCTTCGTCTCGGAGTCCAGTTGGCTGACGAACGAACGGTCGATCTTGACCGTGTCCAGGGGGAAGTTCCCCAGGCTCGCCATCGACGAATAGCCCGTGCCGAAGTCGTCGATCGCGAGCAGGACGCCAAGGTCGCGAAGGGCGACGAGCTTGACGTTGGCCTCCTCCACGTTCTCGATCAGCACGGACTCCGTGATCTCGAGCTTGAGGTGCCTCGGTTCCAGGCCCGTCTTATGGAGCACGTCCGAAACCGTCTCGACGATGTCCGGGCGCTGCAGTTGCTTCCCTGAGAGGTTGACACTGACGCCCAAGTCGGGAAGGCCCAAGACGCTCTGCCACGTTTTGACCTGACGGCACGCCTGTTCCAAGACCCAAGCGCCGATCGAAATGATCGACCCCGTTTCCTCGGCGATCGGGATGAAAAGCCCGGGCGGGATCAGTCCCTTCGACGGATGACGCCAACGGAGCAAGGCCTCGACGCCTTGGATCTCGCCCTTGGCCAGGCCGATCAGGGGCTGGTAGACGATCTCGAACTCGTCGTTGACCAAGGCCTGCCGCAGTCCGGTCTCGATCTCGAGCCGTTCGACCGCCCGCATGTTCATCGAAGGTTCGAACATGGCGAACGTCGACTTGCCGCTCCCTTTCGCGTGGTACATGGCGGTGTCCGCGTCCCGCAGCAGGGCCGGGGTCGTCGTGTCGCCGCTGTCCGTGTGCCGGATCCCGATGCTGGCCGAGACGTAGATTTCGGACTCTTCGAACCGGATCGGGGCCCTGAGGCGTTCGGCGATCCGATGGACGACGTGCAGCGCGGAATCGGCGTCGGGGAGATCTTCGAGGAGGAGGACGAACTCGTCGCCTCCCCAACGGGCGACCGTGTCGCCTGGCCGGACGCAGTCTTGCAGCCGGGCCGCGACTTCGACGAGGATCGTGTCGCCCGCGTCGTGTCCCAAGCTGTCGTTGACGACTTTGAAGTTGTCGAGGTCAAGGAACATGACGCAAAGCCCGGAGGTCTTCCGCCGGAGCATCTGGATCCCGTGATTGAGCCGGTCGAGGAACAACAGTCGGTTCGGCAGTCTCGTCACGTTGTCCTGAAAGGCCTGGCGCTCGAGTTCCAACTCCAAGACCTTACGGTCCGTGATGTCCTTCATGAACACGTGGGTGAAACCTTGTTGCCCGTTCCCGTGCCCCGAGGCGACGAGGACGATCTCGACGAAGATCCGGTCGCCGGACTTCGTCCGTGCTTCAGCTTCGAACTCCGCCTTCCCGTGGCTGCAGGCTTCGAGGAACCCGACCCGGACTTTGGCCTGCTGGCTCGGGTCGAAGGCGATGTTCCATTGGTCCGACGTCATCTCTCCGGACTCGAACCCGAGGATCCTTTCGAAAGCCGAGTTGACCTTGACGCACTTACCCTCGCTGTCGAAGATCGCGATCCCCTCGACCGCGAACTGGAGCGACTCGTTGAGGCGGCGCAGGTCTTCCGTGCGTTCCAGGATCTTCCGCTCGAGACCGTCGTGGCTCTGCCTGAGTTTGTCCTCGCTGTCCTTGAGGCTCTCATGAGTCCTTCCCAGACTCTCGAGAAGGCTGTTGATCTTGGACGATAGGCTCGTGATCTCGTCTTGGCCCGTGACCCCCACGCGGATCCTGACGTCGGTCTCGTCCGTGATCTCGTCGACTTCTTGGGTCAGCTTCGTGAGCCGGCGCAAGACCGACGCCTCCAACGCGAACAACGTGACGAGGGTAAAGGCGAAGGCGACGACCGCCAACTGCTCGGTGAGGAAGCTCGTACTTCGTTGTCCCTGGAGATAGATCGAGCGCGGTTCGATGATCTTGAGGATCCGGACGTTCTTGCCGAAGACGTCCTTCACCAAGGTGTAGCCCGCGATGTTGAACTCGTCGATCGGAGCGACGAAACGCCCGGCATGACCTTCGAGACCGTCCAGAGCCTTCGTGTCCGACTCCGAAAGGCGGGCCCGGTCGCCCGGCAAGAGCCGGAGCGGCAGGTGCACCTGGCGGGACACGGCTCCGAGGAACGCCCCGTCGAAGTACCGGACGAAGACGATCCAACCCCTCGCCGGACCCGTTCCCGCCGTCGTCATGATCGGTCGGACCGAGAACGCGGTCAGGGCGCCTTGATGTTCGATGATCCCGCAGGCCGCCCGACCCTTGCCCGGCCTTTCGGCGAGCGGACGGTCGAACCGCAGTTGCCGGTAGACGGCGGCCGCGTCCGGGCTCTTCGTGCCCGGTATCCGGTCGAGCGAGCGGGAGTAGAACAGCTTCCCGTCTGCGCCGACGTAGAGGATGGCGTCAATTTCGAGGCTGACGGTCGAGAGGTTGGATTCGATGTAGGCCGGGTTCTTGTCGGCCATGAACTTGTAGGTGTCGTCCCACTCCGACCAGTCGATGCTCTTGCCGTGGACGTCGTCGGACGCTTCCTTGATCGCGTCCAGGGTGCGGGAGACGTCCTGCTCGACGTGCTGTCGTTCGAGTTCGGTGAAGCTGCGTCCCAGGACGAACTGCGACAGCCCGCTCGTCGCCGCAACGAGGCTTGCGGCCGTTACGAGGAGAATGACGAGCGTCCGCTGCCTTAACCTCATTCGTCTCCTTTGCCCGAGACGGCCCTGGCGCCTCGTCCCATAGGACGGGCTGGAGCGACCCTCGCCAGATCCCGCCTTCCCGTGAGGTTGTTCCGGGTGCGGGAGTCGGCCCGCCCCTCACCGTTACCGGTTGAAAGTCGCCGATTCTGAGGACATTCAGGTGCGGCGCCAGTTCCAGGCGACACGGACGGCCCTGCCCGTCTCGGTTAGAATGACGGCATGCTCGTCGCTGCGCTGATGACCGCGATCCTGCCAAGGAGCCACGCCCGGCCTCTGGTCAAGCTGGAACCGGTCCCCTTCACCCAGGTCACGGTCCAAGACCGCTTCTGGTCGCCCCGGCGCGAGACCAACCGGAAGGTGAGCCTGGCCCACAGCCTCGACCAGCTCGAGAAGGCGGGGAACATCGAAGACCTCGAACTCGCCGCTGCTGGAAAGCGCACGGGGTTCAAGGGACTGGTCTTCATGGATTCCGACCTTTACAAGACCATCGAAGCGTGTTCCTACAGCCTGGCCACGGACCCTGACCCAGCGCTCTCCAAACGGCTCGACGGCGTCATCGAGAAGATCGCCGCCGCCCAGATGCCTGACGGCTACCTCAACACGTATTATCAGATCAACGCGCCGGACAAGCGGTTCACGAACCTCGCTTGGAACCACGAGCTCTATTGTGCCGGCCACTTGTTCGAAGCCGCCGTCGCGCACCACGCCGCCACGGGCCGCTCGAACCTCCTGTCCGTCGCGACGAAGTTCGCCGACCTGTTGTGCCGGACGTTCGGCGACGGGCCTGGACAGCGCGAAGGCTATTGCGGCCATCCGGAAATCGAACTGGCCCTTGTCAAACTCTGGAAAGAGACGGGGAACAGGGAGTACTTCCGCTTGGCCAATTACTTCATCGAAGCGAGGGGCTCCAAGTTTTTTGCCAAGGAGCAGGGCGTCCCGCTCGACAAATATGACGGCGAGTACTACCAGGACAACGTCCCGATCCGGGAGCACGATGCGATCGTCGGGCACGCCGTCCGCGCCGGCTATCTCATGTCGGGGGTCGTGGACGTCGCCCGGGAGACCGGGGACGACGGACTCCTCCAAATGGTCGATCGGGTTTGGAAGAACACCGTCCTAAAGAAGATGTACCTGACCGGCGGTATCGGCCCGAGCGGAAGTAACGAGGGCTTTACCGTCGACTATGACCTTCCGAACGCCACGGCTTATCAAGAAACGTGCGCATCGGTGGCGATGGTGATGTGGAACCACCGCTTGGCCGTCCTTTACGGCGACGCCCGGTACGCGGACGTCATGGAGCGCTCGCTCTACAACGGGGTGCTCGCGGGGTACTCGATGGACGGTAAGCGCTACTTCTACGTCAACCCGCTCGAATCGAGGGGAGGACACCACCGACAGGACTGGTTCGGCTGTGCGTGTTGTCCGCCCAACGTCGCTCGGACCTTGGCCCAGCTCGGCGGATACGCTTACGCGACGTCGTCCGAAGCCCTCTGGGTGAACCTCTTCGTCCAAGGATCGGTCAAGGCCCGTGTCGCAGGCGGAGACGTCAAGGTCGACGTCAAGACCGATTACCCTTGGGACGGCACGGTCGAGTTCACCGTCCGGTCGTCCCCGCAAAGGCCGTTCGGACTTCGGGTCCGGATCCCGGATTGGTGCCGCAGTGCCAAGGTCCAGGTCAACGGCCGGTCCACGTCCCTGCCCGCGACGACCGACGGGTATGCGGAGTTCAAGAGGTCGTGGAAGCCGGGCGACCGCCTGACGGTCCGCCTCGACATGCCGGCGAGGGCCGTTCAAGCCAACCCTATGGTCAAAGACGACGCAGGCAAGCTGGCTTACATGCGAGGGCCGCTCGTCTATTGTGCCGAGCAGACCGACAATGAAGCCCCCCTCGACCGGACGGCGATCCCGGCGATGGTCGCGCTCGATGTCGTGCGCCGTCCCGACCTCTTCGGTGGGGCCGTGGTCCTCAAAGCCCATGGAACGGTCTCGCCGAGCGCAAAGTGGGAAGGCGGCCTCTACCGCGACGCCGGAAGCGTCGGACAGTCCGAAGTGACGATGGTCCCCTATTACGCCTGGGACAACCGGAAGGCCGGGCTGATGAAGGTCTGGTTCCCAGTCAACCCGCCCCCGCCCGTGGTCGCGGGCCTCGAACACGACGCCAAAGTGTCCTTGTCGTTCGTCAGCGGCAACGCCCAGCCGTCCGGGATCAACGACGGTGCCGAACCGAAGTCGAGCGGCGAACAACCTGCCGCCCTCACCCATTGGTGGCCCCACAAAGGCGGGACGGAATGGGTGCAGTACACGTGGACGAAGCCCGTGACGACGGGCCGGTTGCAGGTGTACTGGTTCGACGATACGGGACGCGGCGAATGTCGACTGCCGGAGTCTTGGAAGGTCGAATACGAATCGGGCGGCACCTGGAAACCGATCGAAGCGAAGTTCGACGTGAAGAAAGATTCGTGGTGCGAGGCGACGTTCCGGACGGTCACGACCCAAGCCCTTCGACTGTCGGTGAAGATGAAGGACGGATGGGCGGCCGGTATTCACGAATGGCGCGTGTGGGCGGCCGGGGACTGAGCGACGCGGCACCCTCGGACAGCGTAGACAGAATCAGGGCACAACTATGAAAGTCGTCATCGGTACGGACTTGGCACGCAACTTCGAGCAGGCTGTCGAAGTCTTGACCGCCCTCAAGTTTCCCGACCTCGAAGCCGTCGTCGTCAACGTCGTCGAACCTGTGGTGACGGCCGCTGGCTCAGGCGAGTTCGCGTCCATGGGGGTCATGTCGCTTCTCGTCGAAGACCTTCAAAACGCGGGGCATGCGGTCGTCAAGGAGGCCTCTGACGAATTGATCGGCCGCGGAATCCGGTGCGAATCGACCGTCCTGTCCGGTCAGCCTGCAGGTTGCCTCACGGACGTCGCCAAGGAAAAGGGTGCGGACCTTGTCGTCATCGGCGGGCCCGTCCGCTCGCTGTTCGAGAAGTTTTTGACCGGAAGCGTGTCACGGGACCTGGCCGTTTCGGCCGAACAGTCGGTCTTGATCGGGAGAAAGAGCCCGTCATCGGACAATGGGCTCACAGTGCTCTTTGCCCACGACCACTCTGACTATTGCGACCGTGCCCTGGACCGTTTCGTGGCGATGCGGCCCGCAGGGATCGTCAAAGTCGTCTTGGTGACGGCCGACACGACCGATTCCGCGATCGTCGCCCTGACCGAGAGGGACATGCCCCAGATCCCGGGTGAAGCGATCGTCTCGGTCAAGGACTTCCTCGCCCAGCGGACCGAAGCGGCAAAGACCAGGTTGCAAGCGTTGGGCTGCCCGGTCGAGAGCCACGTCGTCGAGGGCGACGCGAACGCCGTCCTGTCCCGGGCGATGAAGGAGCACGCGGCCGACCTTATGGTGATGGGAGCGAAAGGCCACGGGTTCATCGAACGGCTGTTCTTGGGGAGCGTCGCGCTGCACCATGTCGTCCGGGAAGACTACAACCTGCTTCTGGTCAGAGCCTGACTTCGAACCAGACACCTCGCTTCCACCGTCCTGTCCACCATGGACAAGGTGAGACCCTGGCTATGGGCGTTCCTCGCGATCGCCCTTTCGGGCGCCCTGTTCCAGGCGTCCCTCCCGCCCGTCGGCGCCGCACCTTTGGCGTGGATCGCGTTCGTCCCGACCCTCTACGCTTCGAAGGGTCGAGGGTTCGTCCTTGGCTTCGTTTCGGGACTTGGGTCGATGATGCTCGCCGGAGCCTTGGCGGCCCGGGGCCTCTGGTGCGCCCCAACGTTGACCGATGCCGATCCGGGTTGGATCTACGCGGGGTTTGCCGTGTTCGGCGTCGTGAACGCCGCCGTCCACGGCATCGTAGGCGAAAGCAGGCCAGATACCACCGTTTGGTGGACTCCGCTCCTTTGGGCGGCGTGGGCCGTCCTGTTCGAGGCCGCGACGCTGGTGTACCTGCCCGTCCACTGGGCGCTGACGCAAGGGACGCACCACCCGTTGCTGCGGATCGCGTCGGTCACCGGAATTTGGGGCGTCTCGCTCCTCGGTTGGGCGGTCAACTTCGGCATCGCGACGTCCACGCGCCGGAACAGCGCGATATGGGCTACTGTGGCGGTCGTGGCGGCGGCGCTCGGCTTCCTGAAGTTTCCTCCTGCGCCCGGCAAAGCTTTGGCCGTCGCCGTCCAGTCGTCGGCCGACGATGAAGACGTCCTGGTCCGGTCCCTCGGCCCTCGCGACGGCGTCGTGCCCGCCATCGTCGTCTGGCCCGAGGCCTCGGGCATCCTGTTCGTGTCCGGCGGAGACGTTTCCCGACTTTGCTCCCTTGCTTCGACCCCGGACGCGCCGAACTTCGCGACCACGTACGACGACGCGCAACGGCCCCTGCCCCACAACACGATGGCCGTGTTCTCGGAGGGCCGCATCCTCGGCTCGTATCGGAAGCGAAAGCTCTTCGGCGGAGAGCGCAACACCCACACGCCTGGCGAAGAGGCCGCATCGGCGGGCCCGTTCGGGTTGAACGTCTGCTTCGATTCCTGCTTCCCTGCCGTGATGCGGGAGACCGCTCTCGTCCGGGGCGTCAACGTGATCCTGCTCCCGACGCTCGATCCGGCATCTCCGTACGGAGTCACCCAAGCGATCCATGCCGCCTACACGCCGTTCCGATCGGCCGAACTGGGCGTCGCCATCGTCCGCGCCGAAGCCAACGCATACTCGATGGTCACGGATTCCAACGGGGCCGTCCTCGCGATGGCCGGATCAGGAACGGAAGAAACGGTCGCTGCCCGGGTCGGAATGACCCATGGAACCGTCTACAAGACTCTAGGGGACTGGCTCCTAGTCTTCTGCGCGGTCGGGGCGGGGTCCGGTGTTTACGGATGGTGGAGCCGGAGGCCTAAGAGCCCGCGCAAGGAGCAGTAACCTCGGCCCGTGTTAGAGCAGGTCAAGGACGTTTCGATCGTTCTCGCCGGACTGATCGCCTTGATCACGTTCGTCAAAGGCACGCTCGAATTCGCGCAACGTGGACGACAAGAGCGGGCCGAGACGTTCGTCCAAATGAGGCGGCGTTTCTTGGAGTCGCCGATCTTCAACGAGTGCCTCCCGTTGCTGCAAAGCGACGATCCCGCTCTCGCCCGACTGCCCGTGCAAGACAGGCGGAGTTTCCTCGGGTTCTTCGAGGAAGTGGCGCTCATGGTCAACAGCGGACTGCTCAAACCACCCGTCGCGAGCTATATGTTCGGCTACTATGTGGACTTGTGCGCCCGGAGCGTCCACTTTTGGGAAGGCTTGGACCCAGACAGCCGCTACTGGACACTGTTCCGGAACTTTGCCGTCCAAATGAAGGATATCGAGTCGCGGACGGACGTCTCGAGCGGTACGATGGCGTTCTGACGGCGGAACCTACGTCATGACCGGTTTCAAAAGGATTTGGAGTTCGCGCTGGACGCCTGCCGTCTTGGTCGCCGTCGCCTTCGGTGCCTACGCCGTTCTCCGTCCCAAGGCGATGACCCGGGAGACGTTCGACCTTCGCGGAGACCTGCTCGTGTCCGGGAACCCGCACCTGCGCGAAGTGTGCCTCACGTTCGACGACGGGCCGCACCGGGAGTCGATGACCAAGATCCTGGACGCCCTTCGCGACGCCAACGTCCGTGCGACGTTCTTCGTCGTCGGCAAAGTCGTTGAAAAAGAACCCGCCTTGGTGCGGCGGATGATGCAAGAAGGACACGAAGTCGGCAACCACACGTATTCCCACAAGCGGCTGACCCAGATGGCGCTGGAGAGCGCGAAGCAGGAGATCCGCGCGTGCGCGTCCTCGGTCGAGCGGGCGACCGGCGCGAAAATGTCGTTGCTGCGTCCGCCCGGAATGTCCTACGACCGAAGCGTCCTGGACCTCGCACGCGAACTCGGCTACGTGACCGTACATTGGAACGTGGTCGCCGCCGACTATGTCCCCGTCGCACCGGACACGATCCGGGCGCGCGTGATGCGGCAGGTCAAGGACGGGAGCGTCGTCTTGCTCCACGATTCGCCGGACACGGCCGCCGCTTTGCCCCTGATCATCCGCGACCTCAGGGCCAAAGGGTTCGGCTTCGTCACGGCGAGCCAGATGCTGGCCCGGCTCCCCCGGCCCGTCTTCGTTGCGACGAACGCGTATTCCGTGAAGCCGGCCGTACCGAAACCGGAAACGGCCCCGGCCCGGCTCGTGAGGCAAAAGCCGCCTGTCCGGGCGAAAACCGACTCCGGCCCAAGGCGGGAGGGGCCGGATCCGACCCCACGCTCGCCACAAGACGTCCCGGTCTGGGACGGAGGCCCGGCAGGTTCGCCGGACCGTCACGAGGAAAGCTTCGGCCCCCTCTCGTAGGGTCCGGACGACGAGACAGCGGGTGGACCAAGGCCCGTCAAAGCCTTGTCGACCGACCACGCACCCGCACCGCGCCAGAGAAGGATCGCCAGCACAGGCAGCGCGAACAAGAAGTACTCGATCCCCTCGCCCTTTTGCTGGCCCGTCCAATTCATGAAGAACCCGTTCGGAAGGTGGACCATCACGACCGCGACGGCGAGCGTCGAGAAGATCCCGAGAGCGGCGACCCGCGTCAGGAGGCCAAGGGCCAAGGCGATGCTCCCGAAGAACTCGGCGATGATGACGAGCCACGCGAGCGCCGGTGGAACTCCCAGAGCCTGGCCCATGAACCCGACCGTTCCTTCCGGGCCGTGCCCCCCGAACCAGCCCAACAGCTTTTGGGCGCCGTGGGGCCAGACGACCACGGCCGCCGAGATCCGAAGGACGGTCAGAGCGAAGTCGTCCGACGTCGATAGCACCCTTTGCCAAGATGCCTTCACGCTGACGGCCTCCTCGTCAAGCGGGCTTGGCCCCGGGTGTGTGACAGGTTTCTCTGCCCTTTAGGGTCCATAATGGAACTTCGACGCAGGTTTGCTGACGGGCCCCGATCCGACGAACGGCCGGACCGGGCCGCAGAGGTGCTTGCGAATGCAATCATTGCTGACACAATATTATGAACGCCTACGATCGTTGCGCGTGCAACTAAATGGGTCTCTATTCTTATGGACGGTCTGAACGAAGTGAAACAGGAGGCGTTCCGCTCTCTTCTGACGGTACACGCTCGCTTGATCGAGCGGCTCGACCGAGATTTTGCGGCTGCGAACGTCCTTCCCCTCAGTTGGTACGATGTCCTTGTCACCCTGGAATACGAAGAGCACGGCGCACTTCGCATGAGCGAACTGGCCGAAAGGGTGCTCTTGAGCCGTTCGGGCTTGACCCGTCTTGTCGACAGGCTGGTCGAGCAGGGGTACGTGGAACGGAAACAGTGCCCGTCAGACCGTCGCGGTCAGCACGCCGTCCTGACGCCGGCGGGTCAAAAAGCGCGAGAAGACGCTTGGCCGATCTACAACCAGAAGATCCAGGAGGTCTTCGGTTCGAAGATCACGGACGAAGAAGCCAGTGCGCTCACAGGAATCCTCCAACGCGTCATCGAGTCGACGGGAGGCTTCCGGGGGCACGGGAACGCTACTTGTCCGGGACGAACTTCAGAACCGTGCCGTTGATGCAGTAGCGAAGCCCCGTAGGCGGGGGGCCGTCGTCAAAGACGTGCCCAAGATGACCGTCGCAACGGGCGCAGAGGATTTCCGTCCTGACCATCCCGAACTCGCGGTCCGACTTGTACCAGACGTTCGCCTTGTCGATCGGATTAAAGAACGACGGCCATCCCGTACCGGAATTGAACTTGCCGTCGGACTTGAAGAGCGGTAGGCCGCACCCGACGCACTCATAGACGCCCGCCCCCTTGTTCTCGAGGTTGATGCCGCAGAACGGACGTTCTGTCCCCGCGTGGCGCAAGATCTTGTACTGCTCTTCAGTCAGCTGTGCCTTCCACTCCGCATCGGTCTTGACGACTTTGTCGGCACGTTTCGGGCTTTCCATGTTCAGGTTCACGACGGGTGCGTCCACTTTCGGTTTCTCCTGTCGAGCGGCGGAAAACGCCAGGGCAAGGGCAGCGGCTGCTCCTAGGGCGACGGTCACTCCGACGTTTGGTGTCATTCGCTTCTCCGACTCTCCACTTTAATCCGGCGGGTAGGGTCCGGGTTCCCGGACCCGGCCGAAAGTATGATGGACCCCCATGCCCGAAGGCGTCGTCCACTTGAAAAAGGGCAAAGAACGGAAGGTCACGAACGGCTACCCTTGGATCCAGCGCGGGGAGTGCCGCGCCGACGGCGTCGAAGACGGTTCCGTCGCCCGTCTGGTCGACCATGAAGGCCGCTTCCTCGCCAGAGGAACCTACAACGCAAAAAGCCGGTTCCAGTTCAGGATCTTCTCGCTCGAAGACCGGCCCCTGGACGAGGCGTTCTTCGTCGAGCGGTGGTCGGCGGCCCAAGCCCTGCGCGAACGGCTTTTCCCAGGGCTCGAGGCATGGCGGCTCTCGCACAGCGAAGCTGACGGCCTACCAGGCCTGATCGCCGACCGTTACGGTTCTTCGGTCATCGTCCAGGTCCGGTCGTTGGGAATGGAACGGCTCCGTGAAGCTTGGCTTCCCGCTTTGACCCAGGTCACTGGAGCCGAAGGCGTTCTGGAACGGAGCGAAATGGCCGGGCGCGAGGAGGAGGGCCTTTCCCCGAAATCGGGCTTGCTCTATGGAGCCGTACCGGATGACGTCGACATCGTCGAAGGTGGCCTGACTTACTCGGTCCCGTTGTCCAGCGGACTGAAGACCGGCCACTACTTGGACCAGCGAGAGACCAAACGGCGGTTTTCCGAGAGGGTGGAGAAAGGCCAGAAAGTGCTGGACTGTTTTTGTTACACGGGCGCGTTTTCCCTGACCGCCGCCCAAAACGGCGCGCTGGCCTATGGGATCGACCTCAACGGACCGGCCATCGAACGGGCCCGCGAAAACGCTGCCCGAAACGGACTGGAGGCCGTGTTCGTCCAAGCGAACGCATTCGAATACCTTGAGTCCGATTCTCTTGGACCTTACGATTGGATCGTCCTCGATCCTCCCGCGATCGCGAAGACGGCCGAAAAGCGCGACTCGCTCAAGTGGGCGGTCTGGAAGCTGGTCAAGAACGCTTTGCCCCTGCTGAAACCGGGAGGCAAGATGGTCGTGTGTTCCTGCTCGTACCAGCTCGGACTGCACGAACTGCTCGAAACGTGCCGCCTAGCGGCCGGCGACGCGGGCACGCGGTTGACCCTTGAGGACGTGACGGTTCAAGACCTCGACCACCCCGCTCCCTTGAGCTTCCCCGAGTCTCTGTATCTCAAATGCGCGTGGCTGCGAAAATCCCCTTAGCTCTTCAAACCAGTCAGGAACAGAACGACCGCGAAGGTGATCGGGCGTGCCCACTCAGTTGAACGCGCACCATTCGAACAGCGTCGCCCATTCCTTCCGCTGAAGCGCGACGGCGGAAGGATCGTTCTCCTGGGCCAACCGCACGATCTCTTCAGGATCGTATCCGGGGATCCGGTCCATGACCGGGTGGTGGCGGGCTTGCCGGTACCAGTAAAGCGCGTTGGAAAAATCGCCCTCCCGGCGGTGGACGATCGCGTGCCAAAAGCTGCCCGTCAGGGACGACGACGATTGGCAAAGGACATGGGCCGCTTCGAGCTCGTCGACGTAAAGCCAGACTCCGGCAGCCAGCATCGGGCTCTTGTCCAGAACGGGGTCAGCGACGATGCCGCGTGCAAGCTTCAGGACGGTCTGATCGGCCCTGTGGCGCACCACGGCCTGGCCCATCGCTTTGTCCAGCGCCATGGCGCTGAACAAGGGGCCGACGACTTCGGAAACCTGGGGCGGTAGGGTCAAGACGTCTTGGCCTCCGGACGCTCTTTCGTCACGTCGTCCTCAATCGGACGTATTCGCTCGACCGACGTTGAAGCGTCTGTCGGCGGAACGCCCGTAGAGCCGTCGGCGTCTGCTCCGGCGGTCCCTTCGAGATCGATCGTGCCAAAGTATCCGGATCCAAAAACGGCCTCCCAAGCGAGGGCCTTCACCGCTTCACTGTACCACGCGAAAAGCTTCGTACAGAGTGGAAACCGCAACCGCGGCGCGGCTACGGCGGTACTCTGGAGCATGCGCCGCACTCCGCTCCTCCTGATCGCGTTTCTCGTGCTGCCTGCGGCCGGACAGGGCCTTAAGGACAAGTACACCAAGTACGAGTACCGCATTCCCATGAGGGACGGGACACGGCTCTACACCAGCGTCTACGTTCCCAAAGGAAAACCGGGCAAGCACCCGGTCTTACTGGAAAGGACCCCCTACGGAGCCGGCCCTTACGGCCCGGACAACTATCGAGGGCACAGGGGCAGCCAGAAGTTTCAGGAAGCCGGATTCATTTTCGCGTACCAGGACGTGCGCGGCATCCACATGTCCGAAGGCGTGTTCGAAGACGTCCGACCGCAACTCCAGTTCACGACCGGGAAAAACGACGTCGACGAGAGCACCGACACGTACGACACGGTCGACTATCTCGTCAAGAACGTTCCGGAGAACAACGGCCGCGTCGGCCTGTGGGGGATCAGTTATCCCGGCGGCTACACCGCCCTCGGTGCGATCTCGAACCATCCCGCGCTGAAAGCCGTCTCGCCCCAAGCACCGACGAGCGAGTGGTTCATCGGAGACGACATGCACCATCACGGCGCGTTCTTCCTTCAGGACTGTTTCAGCTTCTTCAGCGGCATGGGTGCGCCGAAGAACAACCCGTCGGCGAGTTGGCCCCCCGTCTTCCGGTTCGACATCAAGGGCGACGCCTACAAGTTCTTCCTGGACCTCGGGCCGATCAAGAACGCGAACGGGCCCGAATATTTCGGAGGAAAAAGCAAGTTCTGGAACGACGCGACCTCGCACCCGGATTACGACGAGTTCTGGCAGGCGCGCAACGTCGGCCACAACATGAAGAACGTGACCTGCGGCGTCTTGAACGTCGGTGGCTGGTTCGACGCCGAAGACCTCTTCGGCGCCCTACACGTCTATCGGTCGACGGAAGCCCAGAACCGCACGTGGAACGCGCTCGTGATGGGACCGTGGTCGCACGGAGGCTGGGCGAGCGGTTCCTTCGCGTCGCTCGGTGACGTCCCGTTCGGATCGAACACCTCCAAGTTCTTCATGGACGAAGTCGAATACCCGTTCTTCGAAGCGTTCTTGCTGAAGGACGGCAAGCCGAACGTCTCGGAAGCCACGGTCTTCGAAACAGGTCGGAACGAATGGCACAAACTGCCGGCCTGGCCCCCTAAGTCGGTCAAACCGACCGCCTATTACTTCGGACCGGCCAAGAGCCTGTCGACGACCGCGCAGCCCGGTTTCCAGGTCACAGAGGCCTATGACGAATACGTGAGCGACCCGATGGACCCGGTCCCGTACGAAGGCGGGACGTTACGGGGCCGTTCGCGGACCTACATGCTCGCCGACCAGAGGTTCGCCTCTCAAAGACCTGACGTCCTGACGTATCAGACCAGAGTGCTGGCCAAGGACGTCACATGGGCAGGCCCGGTCGTAGCGGATCTCGTGGCATCCGTGAGCACGACCGACGCCGATTTCGTGGTCAAAGTGATCGACGTCTGGCCGGACGGGTCGAAAGGCGCCCGGGACAAGGACATGTCGGGGTTCCAACAGCTCGTCCGGGGCGACATCTTGCGGGGCAAATACCGCCATAGCTATCAGAACCCGTCTCCGTTCGTTCCGGATAAGTCCGACTCTGTTAAGTTCCCCTTACCGGACGTCTATCACACGTTCCTCAAGGGACACCGCATCATGGTGCAAGTGCAATCTTCATGGTTCCCGTTAGCCGACAGGAACCCACAAACGTTCTGTAACATCTACACGTGCGGCCCTGAAGCCTTCGTCAAATCGACCGTGAGGATCTATCGGGGTTCCGAAGGATTGTCCAAGCTCACCGTCGGCACGATGTGAGACAAGGATCACAGAGGCTTAACGGTTAAGGCCGGGCCCGTGCCCTTTTCGGCCCCCCCCGACTCTGGTATCCTTTCGGGCCAGAGCCAAGACCTGGATGCGTGCCGTTCTTCGGAGCGCCCCAAGGGACGTTGCGATGAGCGGCATTCAGACTCGCTTGGCCACGGAGTGCGGTGGCATGTTGCCGCTTCGAGGCCAATCCCGCGCCGATCGGCGCGGCAGCTCTGCGGGCCGGACCGTCTGCCAAGACGCGGCGTGACGGCATCGCGGGCGGAAGCAGCCTTCCGTACTCCCAGCGAGTGAAAACTATGATCCATTCCCACTCTTTCGAGGTTGGTGGCAAGACCATCAGCGTCGAGACCGGTCGCGTGGCGAAACAATCGGGCGGAGCGGTCCTTCTCGGCATGGGCCAGACCGTCGTCCTCGGTACGGCTACGATGAGCAAGGAAGCTCGAGAAGGCATCGACTTTCTCCCCCTCGTCTGCGACTTTGAAGAACGCAAATATGCGATCGGCAAAATTCCTGGCGGGTTCATCAAGCGCGGCGGTAGGCCGAGCGACAAGGCCGTCCTTGTCAGCCGCTTGATCGACCGCCCCATCCGCCCCCTTTTCCCGAAGGGCATGCGCAACGACGTCCAGGTCATCACGATGGCCTTCAGCGTCGACAAGACCGTCCCGCCGGACGTGATGGCCGTCAATGCGGCCGGAGCCGCGCTCGCCGTCAGTGACATCCCGTTCAACGGCCCCATCGCCTGCGTCCGGGTCGGACGCATCGACGGCAAGTTCGTGCTGTTCCCCAGCAACGAGGAACTGAAACAGTCCGATCTGGACCTCATCGTCGCCGGACACAAGGGCGCGATCAGCATGGTCGAAGCCGGCGCGGACGAAGTTTCCGAAAAGGTCATGGCCGAAGCCTTGAAGGTCGGCCACAAGGCGATCCAGAAGATCTGTGAGGAGTTCGAGAAGTTCGCCAAGACGGCGGGCAAGGCCAAGCGCGTCCCGATCGTCGTCAAGGCGGACGAAAAGCTCTCCGAAGAGATCAAGAAAAAGGAAGCGAAGTTCATCGCGGCCAACATGTTCGACCCCGACAAAGCCAAGCGCGAGTCGGCGATGGACGACTTGGCCAAAGAACTCATCGCCAAGTACAAGGAAAAGTTCCCCGACGAGGCCGCCCAGATACCGGGCGCCGTCGACAAAGCGATCAAGGAAATCCTCCGCAAGTCGATCATCGACGACGGGAAGCGGCCTGACGGCCGCGGCGTCCGCGACATCCGCCCGCTCGAGGCGGTGGCCGGCCTGCTGCCCCGTGTCCACGGGTCGGGCCTCTTCACCCGCGGTCAGACGCAGGTCATGACAGTCCTGACCTTGGGCATGCCGAAAGACGCCCAGATGATGGACACGCTCGACGAGGAAGAGGGCGACAAGCGCTACATGCACTTCTACAACTTCCCGCCCTATTCGGTCGGCGAAGTCCGGATGCTCCGGGGCGCGGGCCGCCGAGAAGTCGGCCACGGTGCCCTTGCCGAACGGTCGCTCCGGTCGGTGATCCCGCTCGACGACCCGAACTTCCCGTACACGATGCACCTCATCAGCGAGGTCCTCGAATCGAACGGCTCGACGTCGATGGCGTCGGTCTGCGGCTCGACCCTCGCCCTCATGGACGCCGGCGTCCCGATCAAGGCTCCTGTGGCCGGCATCGCGATGGGCCTCATGAGCGACGGCAAGAAGTTCGTCGTCCTGACCGACATCCAAGGCGTCGAGGACTTCTCCGGCGATATGGACTTCAAGGTCGCTGGGACCCGCAAGGGCATCACCGCGCTGCAGCTCGATACGAAGCTGGAAGGCATCCCCGACAAGGTCTTGGCGGAAGCGCTCGACCAGGCGCTCGACGCCCGGCTCGAAATCCTCGACGTCATCGACGCCGAGATCCCCGAACCGAGGAAAGGCCTTAACCCGAACGCCCCTCGCGTCGAGACCATCCAGATCGAGCCGTCGAAGATCGGCGCCCTCATCGGACCGGGCGGCGCGAACATCCGCAAGATCACCGAAGCGACCGGCGTCGAGATCGACGTCCAGCAAGACGGTCGCGTGTTGATCGCCTCGACGGGCGGCGACGCGGCCGAGCAGGCCATCGCCATGGTCAAGGCGAGCACGATGTCGCTCGAAGTCGGCACAGAGTTCACGGGCAAGGTGACGAGACTCATGGGCCGCGGCGCCATGGTCGAGATGCCCGGCGGCAAGGACGGCATGGTCCCGCTTGACAAGCTCACGAAGGCAAGGATCGGCCGACCGGACGACGTCGTCAGCGTGGGCGACGTGATCAACGTCAAGGTCTTCGAGGTGGACGGCCAAGGCCGCGTCAACCTCACCGCCCTCGACTTGAACCCGGACAACGCCCGTCTCAACGATCCGAACCCGCCGGCCTCGCCGAGACCGGCCTTCGGCGACCGCGACCGCGGAGGACGCGACCGGGGCGGAAGGGGCGGACGTGACGACCGCGGGGGACGCGACCGCGGCGGCCGTGACCGGGGCGGCTTCCGAGACCGCGACCGGGGCGAGACCCGGGCCGCCGTCGAGACGGTCGAAGAAGAGGCTCCGCGACGTCGCAGCCGGTCCGAAGAAAGCGGTCCGTCCGAAAGCGTTCCGGAAGTTCCCGAAGAATTCCCGACGAAGAAACGGGACGAAGACGTCAACGCACGGTTCCGGCCGCGCCGCTAAGACGCCACCGACAGTGGACAGGGCGCGACCGCAAGGTTGCGCCCTGTTTTGCGCCTATTGGGTAAGAACGAACCAGATGCAGCATTACGTGCACGGCTCCGACGGCGAGAAGTACGGTCCCGCCGACCTGGCCGTCCTTCGACAATGGAAGGCCGAAGGGCGGCTCCTGCCCGACACGTTGCTCGAACCTGAAGTCGGGGGCGCCCCGTTTCCGGCCAAGTCGTTGCCGGAACTCTATCCGGAAGAACAGCAGCGCCAATCCTACGGACAAGCGGACTGGTCGTACGTGCCCTACCCGCATCCGTCGAAGCCTGTCGACTTGGGGAAGAGCCAGGCGATCGCAGCCTGGATCCTGGGCGCGGTCTCGATCTGCGTCTGCCCCGTCGGACTTGGCGCTGTCGCGATCTACATGGCGACCCAAGCGAAGTCCAAAGGACACCCGCAAGGCAACGTCTTGATCGGCTACACCATCGCGTGCCTCGCCGTCGGGATCGGGCTCGCGATCGCGGCCTACGCCATGTTCAAGTTCTAGGCTTACCAGGGCATCAAGTCGAGCGTTTTGTGGTCGGCGACGATCCGGACGCTTCCGTTAAAGACCTTTTTGACCTTGACGCCGTCCGCGAGCTCGTCGCCGGCTTGCGCATATTTGACGCGGTTCTCATTGACGAACACTCCGGTCGACTGTCCGTCGACCTGGGCCGTCCCCCGGAACGTCCAGCCTTTGAGGGCCGAGGAAAACGTCGGTTTCTCCTCGGGCTTCGGCTGAGTCGTCGCGGCCGTACTTTGAGGGGAGGCTCCAACGGCCGAGAAGACGGCTTTGTCGAAACCGTGGATCATGCTTCCGGACTGAGGCTCGCGGATCTTGCCCGCGTAGGTTCCCGAAACCTGGACCTGAGCCTTCTCGGGAAACGCCGGAAGTTGCGCGTCGAGCGGACGGAATCCGAGCAACTGGAACTTGTTCGGGCCATCGATCCGGACGAGCACCACGACGCGGTGTTTCTCGACGATGCCGTCGAACACGACCGTGCCGTCCGTCGCGTACGTCCGACCTTTGACGGCCGATTTCTCGTCGAACAACGCGACTTCGGCAGGACCTGCCTGGCCTTGGGCCGCCCTGCGCCCCTTCGATGGCGAAGAGACGGGCTCTTCTGGCTGATAGGAGCCGCCACGGGCCTCTGAAGCCTGGCGCGCGAGCGCCCTCGCCTTTCCGGGAGCATGGATGTTGGTGTTGTTCAACGAATGCATCGATCCACTGATCGACGTCGCCGTCGCGGATTCGGCCAATTGTCCGGCCTGCGAAATCCGGGGCAAGACCACTCCGGCTTCGATGATCCCTAAGACGGCAAAGGCCGCGAAGACGCCACGCACGCTCATAGTGCTTGCGTTCCACATCGCCAGGCAAGGGGAGCCGGCAGATGTGCCGGCCTCGACGACCGCTTAGCCGCGTCGAGCGCGCTTACGGGCGATAATGAAGGGCATGACGCTCCGCTTTCGGTCGTTCGTGCTGTTCGCGGTCCTGGCCGGTACGGTCCCGGCCTTCGCGCAGACGAAGACGTACATCGCGCTTGGCGACTCGGTGGGTTGGGGCTATCAACCGGACGATACGAGCCGTGGCCCCGGAGACAAAGGCTATGTCCGCCCTGTCGCAGACTGGATCGGTACTCAGCAGGGCGGCGTCAGGCCCGTCGTCATCAACCTTTCCGTCCCGGGCGAAGACTCCGACAGCTTCTTCGACACGAGCGAGATCGGCGCGCTTTTAAACTCGAACTACCCGGTCTTGTTCCGGAAGAGCCAGGCCGACCTCTTCAAGTCGAAGGTCGCCAGCGAACTGGGCAAGGGTCACGTGATCACTCACGTGACGTACGCCATGGGGGCGAACGACCTTCTCGAACTTCTGAGTTCACAGTTCTTGGCCCTGCCGTTCGAGCAACAACAGGCCCTAGCGGACCAAGCCCTTGCAACGGTCCGGTCGAACGTCGGTTCCCAGTTCGCGCTGATCCGCCAGCAGTGCCCGACGGCCAAGATCGTCGTACCCGGCTATTACAACCCCTATGGAGCGTTCCCGGGATCTCCCGAAGACCGGATCGGCCGTTACGCGATCCCAAAGCTCAACGTGATCCTCCAGTCGCTCGCCAAGCGGGCGAACGCCCGGTTCGCGACCGACTATCCGCTGTTCGTGGGCCAGGAACTGGCCCTCACATGGATCGGTGAGGACGACGTCCATCCCCGCGATGCGGGTTACGGCCTCATCGCGACGCAAGTGATCGCCCGGTTCGCCGTTCCGCTGGATCACGTCGGCCCCGTCGGACGTTAAAGCTCTCTAACCTTCGGTCCCTTCGTACTTGTCCTTGAGGGCTGCGACGACGGCCGGGTCGGCCAGCGTGGTCGTATCGCCCAAAGCTCTGCCCTCGGCGACGTCCCTTAGGAGGCGGCGCATGATCTTGCCCGAACGGGTCTTCGGCAGTTCGGCGCAAAAGTAAACGTCGTCGGGCCGCGCGATCGCACCGATCTTGTGGGCGACATGGGTCTTCAGTTGCTGGGCGAGGGCCAGCGGGTCGTCGTCGTGCGGGTCGAGGTGTCCGACCCCGCGCTCGAACTCCGTACGGACGTCTTCGCCGGGCACACGGTCGACGTGCTGCCGCAGGATCACGAAGGCCGCGATACCCTGACCCTTGATGTCATGGGCTTTGCCGATCACGGCCGCCTCGGCGACCGCCGGGTGGTCGACGAGCGCGCTCTCGACCTCCATCGTCGAGATGTTGTGACCGCTGACGAGCATGACGTCATCGATCCGGCCCAGCAGCCAGAAGTAGCCGTCTTCATCGACCTTTGTGCCGTCGCCGGGGAAGTAGGCGCCTTCGAACCGGCTCCAATACGTCCGTTGGAACCGGTCCGGGTCGCCCCAAATGCCTCGGAGCATCGAAGGCCAGGGCCCCTCGATCGTGAGAATGCCACCGACTTCGGACCCGGTCGAAGGGGCTTGGCCATCATGAGAACGAGCGTAGTAACCCAGTGCGCCCTGCACAGGCGTGATCTCGCTGCCTGACTCGCTGTAAACCGCCGCTTTGATGCCGGGAAACGGCTGCGTGGCCGATCCTGGCTTGGTGGCCGTGATACCCGGAAGGGGCGTGATCATGATCGCTCCGGTCTCGGTCTGCCACCACGTGTCGACGACGGGGCAGGCGTCCTTCCCGATCGTCCGTCGGTACCAGATCCAGGCTTCCGGATTGATCGGCTCACCGACCGAACCGAGCAAGCGAAGGGACGAAAGGTCGCACCGTTCCGGAAAGTGGTCGCCCCACTTCATGAAAGTCCGGATCGCGGTGGGGGCCGTATACAGGACCGTCACCTTGTGCCTTTCCACGACCCGCCAGAACCGGTCTTTGTCGGGCGTGTCCGGCGTCCCCTCGTAAACGACCATCGTCGCCGCGTTGGCCATCGGCCCGTACACGATGTAGCTGTGACCCGTCACCCAGCCGCAATCGGCCGTACACCAGTAAACGTCGTCCGGCTTGAGGTCGAACACCCACTTCGTGGTCGCGTAGGTTTGGACCAAGTATCCGCCCGTCGTGTGCATGATGCCTTTCGGCTTACCGGTCGACCCGCTCGTATAAAGGATGTACAGGAGGTCCTCGCTGTCCATCGGTTCGCACGGACACTCCGTGCACTGGTCGAGGACCGCGTCACGCCAATGGACGTCGCGGCCCGGCACCCATGAGCCCAGGTCGAACTTGTCGAGTTGGGACGCTGAAGACTCGATCCGGTCGAGGACCAGGACGCTCTCGACGGTCGGGCACCCTAAGTCCAGAGCGTCGTTCGTGATCCGTTTCAGCGGGACCACGCCCCCTCGGCGCCAGCCCCCGTCCGCCGTCACGACGACCTTGGCCCCTGCGTCGTTGATCCGCTCGTGGAGCGATTCGGCCGAGAAGCCGCCGAAGACCACGGAATGAGCCGCGCCGATCCGGGCGCAGGCCAGCATGACCATCGGAAGCTCGGGCACCATCGGCATGTAGACGCACACCCGGTCGCCCTTCTTGACCCCGAGACCTTTCAAGGCGTTCGCGATCCGGCAGACCTCGTCTTTGACCTGGGAGTACGTGAACGTCCGGACGTCACCGGGTTCGCCTTCCCCTATGAAGGCCGTCTTGTCGCCACGCCCTGCCTCGACGTGCCGGTCGACGCAGTTGAAGCAAGCGTTCAGCTTTCCGCCGACGAACCATTGGGCGTACGGCCGCTCCCAGACCAACGGGACCGACCAAGGCTCGGACCAGGCCAGTTCCTTCGCCCATGCTTCCCAAAACGCGACCGGATCGGCGAGCGCATCGGCGTACACGGCGGGGTCGTTCACGTTCGCCTGGGCCACGAACGCGGGATCCGGCGGGTACTTGCGTCCTTCGACCAGCAGGGTGTCGAGCGTATCCGACATGTCGAACCGATTCTATCCGCGTGCACGCGACGACCGCCGACCAAAAGCCGGCAATTCGCCATAGACCGCTTGCGCCCAAGTACGGAACGAGCAGACAGGAAGTGGGTGATGGCATTGGTAGTCAGTCCGTGCGTCGGTCTCGTCACTCCGGACCCCGGAGCGGCGGCGGGCTTCCTGTGCGACGTCCTCGACATGGAGATCGTCGGAACGGACGCCGGGATCGAACTCTGGGGCGGGCCGTTACGGTTCTTCATCGATCCGGGACAGCCTAGACCTCTTGTCTTCGAACTCGCCACGGACGACCATGCCCAAGCACGGCAGCTCGTCCGGTCGTTCGGCTTTGAAGAACTCGTCTGGCGCGGTCCCGGTCAATCGTGCCTGGCCCGCGACCCGTTCGGCCTCGTCTTCAACATCCATCAAGACAGTTCCGGGCTGGGAAGCTTCGACCTGGAAGGGTTCGAACCCGCCCTCATCAAGCCGTGCATCGGCGCCGGACTCCCGGATCCGCACGAAGCAGCGTCGTTCTATTCAGAGGTGCTCGACAGCCCGTTCAGCCGTCTTCCGGACGGTTCCTACGTCGTCGGGAGCGGGCCCGTCCGACTCCGGTTCCGGTTCGGCGTCGGCACCGCTCCGATGGTCTGGCTCAGAGCCGACGCGCCGGTCAAGAAACTCCTGACGAACGGATGCCGCAAGTCGGACGGGAACGCCGTGGTCGACCCGTACGGCGTCCACTGGTGCGTCGAAGCCGCTCCGGAAGCACGGACGGCTGTGGTCTGTCCTCTATAATCAGGCCGGAATGGTCCTGAACGTCGCCTTCGAGCATGTCGCGGAGGAAGCGAAGCGCCACGGAGTGAAACCTTGGGCATACGTCTCACCCGTGTCCAACGGTTCGATCGTGACGATCGCCGACCCCTCTCACCGGCTCTTGATCCAATCGTTCACGAACCTGACCGGGGAACGCCTGACGTCGGCCCTCGTGGGCCAGGGACTGCTCGTCGCCCACGGACGGTGGCTCCCAGACCCCCTCGCGGGCGAGATCCAGATCCAGGAGATGCTTTGGACGGCTTCGGTCGCCTACAAGAGCGCTTCGGACAAGCCAGGTTTGTGGGTCCACGGGTACCGGGGCGCGCCTTCTGTCGGAGACGTCGTCCGTGACTTTTACGAGGAGATGTCCCGCGAGTCCGGCCTCGTCGGAGTGTCGCTCGAAGATTTCGTTTCGGCCGTCGATCCCAACGTCGTGATCACGGGGCCTGACGAACTGGCCGCCATGGCCGCAGCCTCGAACGGCTGCCCGTGATCCACGGGTAGATTCCTCTGATGCCCGCGATGATCCCGGCCGTCCTACTTCTCGGGTTTGCGGGACGTCCGGCAGGCCCGACTATGGAAGACACCGTCCGACGCTATGCCACCGATCTCGAGTCCATCGAACGCTACTACGATGTACCTCTCAGCCAAAAGGGCGCGGCCAGGACAGAGGCCCTTGTCACCGAGACCCTTAAGGGACTCGAGTCGGTCGACTTCGGCCGTCTGGACCGAGCAGGCCGGGTCGACTGGCTCTTACTGAAGAACCTGTTGGAAGCGGAGCGAAGGTCACTGTCCACCGAAGAGGCCAAGAACGCCCCGACCCTCCGGCTCTTGCCTTTCGCACGCAGGATCGTCGCTCTCGAAGAAGGGCGCTGGACGTTAGAAAAGCTCGATCCAGAAAGCGCTGCCACGGAGATCGAGACGGTGCGAAGGGAAGCCGAGAAAGCGCTCGAATCGGCCCGCACCGCGCTCGAAAAGAAGGAAGCCGACCCGTCCGAAGCCTTGCGGGCCTCCAAGACCTTGGACGCACTGTCCAGAGTGTTCCGACGCTGGTACGACCACTCCAACGGTTACAAGCCGAGCTTTTCCTGGTGGTGCGCCAAGCCCTACGAGGAGTGCGTCAAAGCGCTCGAAGGCCTCGAAAAGTTCCTCAAAGAAGACGTCGCAGGACAGCGCGGGGCCGAGAACGATCCCCTTGTCGGCGACCCGATCGGCAGGAAGCGGCTCGAAGACGATCTCAAACGCGAGATGTTGGCCTATACGCCGGAAGAACTCGTCGCGATCGCCGAACACGAATACGACTGGTGCCTCAAGGAAATGATCAAGGCATCGCGCGAAATGGGGTGCGGCGACGACTGGAAGGCGGCGATCGAACGGACGAAAGCCGACCACGTGGCCCCAGGAGAGCAGGACGACCTCGTGATGGCCCAAGGGCGGGAAGCCGTCGAGTTCGTCGAGTCCCGCGACCTCGTGACGCTGGAACCGCTCGTCAAAGAAACCTGGCGGGTGAACATGCTGACCGCCGAACAGCAGAAGAACTGGCCGTTCGCGTTCTACGGCGGCCAGCACATGGCGACGTCGTATCCCGTGCCCGAAATGTCGCACGACACGAAACTCATGGCGATGAGAGGGAACAACCGTCACTTCCTACGGGCCGTGACCCATCATGAGCTCATCCCCGGCCATCACCTGCAGCTCTATATGGCCGACCGGTACAACGCTTACCGCAAAACGTTTTCGACCCCGTTCTTCGTCGAAGGGTGGGCCCTGCATTGGGAGATGCTTCTCTGGGACCTGGACTTTCCGCAATCGCCGATGGACAAAGTCGGCATGCTGTTCTGGCGGATGCACCGCTGTGCCCGGATCATCGTGTCGCTGAAGTACCACCTGGGAGAGATGACCTCGGCGCAAATGATCGACACGCTCGTCGACAAAGTCGGCCACGAGCGATGGACGGCGACCTCGGAAGTCCGCCGCTATGTCGGGGACATGTACTCTCCCCTCTACCAGGCGGCCTACATGATCGGCGGGCTTCAACTACGGGCCCTCTACAAGGAACTCGTCCCGAAGTCCATGACCCCGAAGCAGTTCCATGACGCCGTGCTCAGGCTCGGTCCGATGCCGATGGAAGGCGTCCGGCTCAGCTTGACGGACCGTGAGGTCACAAAGGACTGGAAGCCCGGCCGGAACGTCCTCGCGTCAGATCACTGACCCGAAAGGCGTCGAAGTTCGGATCCGATCCAGTCGAGGATGTCTTCGGCCTTCGCGTCAGGCCCGAAACTCCGTGGCTCGCCCCAATGGGCGGTCACGGTCGTGAAGGCCCACCTCGGGGTCGCCGTCGGATACGGCATCATCTTTTCGACACCGCGGATTCCGACGCAGACGCAGGGAGCGCCGGTCTTCCGGACGAGCAGGGCCGCGCCCGGCAGAAGTTCGATCAAACGGCCGTCCGGACTGAGTTGCCCTTCAGGGAAGACACCGACCGCGTGCCCCGATCCGACGAGGTCGAGGGCACGCCGGATCGCGCCCTTGTCGGCGGAGCTTTGGGTCACGGGGAACGCCTTGAACCACCTGATGAAGCGGCCCATCAGCCCCATCGTGAACAGCTCCCTACGGGCCATGAAGTGCAACAACCTCGGGCTCGCGTATTGGACGAGAACGGGGTCACTGTTCGACACATGGTTCGAGAAGACGAGCAGCGGACCCGTCCTGGGGACGTTTTTCGCGCCCTTGACCCGGATCGGGGCGGCAAAGAAGGCGAACAGCGACCAGGCCACGATCTTAAGGAACGGAAAAGCGATCCTCAGACCGAGCGAATGCCGGTCGTCTTCGTTACTCATCCCCCTCCACGACTTTCTTTAACGCGAGCGGAAAGGCGCGGTGTTCCAAAGCCAAGACCCTCTCGGCCAAGGTCTCCGGCGTGTCGTCAGGCAAAACCGGGCAGGTCAGTTGGAGCACGATCGGACCTTCGTCGTAGTTTTCGGTGACGATGTGGACGGTACAGCCGGATTCAAGGTCTCCGGCCGCCAAAACGGCCTCATGGACGTGCCGCCCGTACATGCCCTTCCCCCCGTGCCGGGGCAACAAAGCCGGGTGGATGTTCAGGATCCGGCCGGGCCATCGGTCGAGGACTTCGACCGGCAGCTTCGTCATGAGTCCGGCCAAGCACAACGTGCCGACTTCAGCCCCACGGAGGACGTCGACGAGCCGTCCGGCATAGTCGGCTTCCTTCGGTGACAGGGCGACCACGGGGACGCCGAGGGCCTGGGCGGTCTCGAAGGCGGGCGAGTCGTCGCGCGGCGAGACCACCAGCACGATTTCGGCAGGAACCTCTCCCGAACGGCACGCTCGGACCAGGGCGGTCATGTTCGAACCCCGGCCTTTGGAGCCGACAAGGACCGCCACCCGGTTCACAGGGGCGTTTTACCCCCGTCAAATTCCCGGTTCATCGCCGCCCTGCGAAGACGCGGCACCGATGTTGCGTAGAGGTGGAATGAAGGTTCCGCTCCTATGCTCTTTTCCGTCGCGACCCCGCAGCCTCCCGTGATCGACAGCTTCACCATCGTCCACATCGACCGCCACTCGTCTTTCGCCGGGCGTCAAGGACGAGAGGTGCGTGAGACATGGACCGTGCGTCAGGACGGCCGGGAACGCACCGTCGTGGTCAGCCCCTATCACACGAACACCGCCCGGACGACCGCTTTCCGTGAAGGGGACACCGTGACGATCCGCTCGCGCGAACGCCACGGCGTCATCAAAGTCTGTCTCAGCGACGTCGGTCGCTAGGTCGTCAAAAGCGGAACGCGTAGACCAGCCCGATCGTGTGATTGACCGGATCGGCATGGTCGTTCGGAACGCCAACGTTGACGTTCGCCGTGAGGCCGGCGATGCCCGGAACGCTGTAGAACAGGCCCGCCCAAGTCGATCCGCCCACGCTCGACGTGTGGTCGGCGGCCAGGGTCAGACCCGGACAGATCTGAACGTCGCAACCGCAGACAAACCTGTCGCGGTCGTTACGGATCCAGCCTCCATGGAACCTGACCGGGCCGACATTGTAGCGGCCGACCGCGAACGGCGTGCTCTCACCGCCCCGAATGGCCTGGTAGCCCAATCCGACGGCCCACCGACCGCCCTTGTCTGCGACGGGCTGGACTTTGAACGCCCAGGTATTGAGTCCGGACCAATCGGTCGCTGCAGCGGCTTCCACATACTCGGAGATGCCGACGAGCAGGTAGCTCGAATGGTAGTAGCGTTTGTCGACGTTCCGCTCGGTGCCGGACACGTAGTGCCCGACCTCGGCTTCGCGGACACCCTTGATGTCGGCGATCGGAATCGTCACCAAAGACGTGACTTGTGCAAATGACGCGCAAACGCCGGCCAGCGCTGCGACCGTGAGAATGGCCCTCAACATGGTTACCCCTCGTCCGAATCCGGACATGGGGTGATTCCGCGTCAAAGCCGTCAGGGCCTAAGTCAGATTGCCGGTCGTAAGCTTCTATCGGGGATCGTCGCGCGTGACCCGGACCGGGGTCGACGTCCAGAAGGACAGGCCGAATGCTTCCAGCCGGCGGGCGACGAACGCGGCCGTCCAACCGTCTCCGACAGGCCGTGAGAGCTCCAAGGACGATGCCCATTCGGCGGCGGTGAAGTTACGGTCCGCCGATCGTGCAGACCACAGGACGTCCCCCGGACTCGGACAGACTTCAGCCGACGTCGGGCCGTTTGGTGGCCAGAATCCCGGAACCGTCCATTGCGGCAGGTGCCCCCCGGCCACCGCCCCTCGGGAGAAAGCGGCAAGAGTCGGAGTCCAGTAGTCCGTCGAGCCCCATCCGTGGGCCATGTTCGGCACCATCACCAGGTTCTTCGGTACGGTCACGTCCTCCCAGTACAGCGTGTGCGCGTCCACCGTCCAGTACGCATCGTTGGTTCCGAGGATCATCAAGACCGGGACCCGGAGCGACCCGAGGTTCTGGGCTGGATCGACGAGTCCAAGGAGCCTGGCGCCGTTGTCCGTATCGACCGATTCCTCCAGTTCGCGCGTCGTGTAGTCGCTGATCATGGGGCTGAGAACGCCCCAGTCCCGCGCTTGCTTCTCGAGTTGTTCGGGCATTTTGAGAAAGTCGAACACCATCGGGGCGATGCCGGCGATCCGAGGGTCGCCGGTACATCCCGCCAACCAAGACGTCCATCCCCGCTTGCTCGCGCCCGTTACGACGAACGGGCCATCGGCCAGACCGGAAGCGGCCAACGCGTCCATGGCCCTCGTGACGCTTCGGACCATCGGCATCAAGAGCGGCCAAGTGTCGTCGCCCGACTCGAGGAACATTTCGAACGTATGGGCGATCAGGTCGTCTTCCCGGAAACCCCATAACGGTTGGACAGGAATGTCGAACAGAGTCGCCACGTTCATCCCTGAAACGAGCGCCAAACCGTCGGCCCATAAGAGGTCCGGTTCGTTCGCCGGCCCCCCCGTGACGTGGAGCACGCATCCGGGTACGGTCGCGCCACGGGGAGGAACCGATACGACGAGACCGTGGTTCCATCGATGGTCCCGCCAAACTTGGGACGTCAGTTCCAGGGCGTCTCGGCCCGCAAAGGCGGACGCCCGGACCCACCGAAACCCCTCCGTGTCACCTAGGAATCCTGCCGGTACCATGCGTGTCTTGGAACGATGATAGTCCGCCGTTCCGCCCTCTACCGCACCTTTCGACTTGACAAATGCGTCCCCTAGGTTGAAAAATACGGTGTCCTGCCGAATATTCTGGGATGGATGTTATGAGTGGTCTTGCCAAAACGCGCATCGCCTTAGTGGCGGGCCTCGCCTTGACGTCGTTGCTCGCGAGAGCCGCGTACGTCCCGCAAGAGGTCGTGGTCACGAAAGCTTCGGACAACCGGACGCTGACGGTCCGGTATTCCGGTGCCAAAGCTTCCCTCATCGAAGTCCGATTGAACGGCAAGAGCGTCGCGAACCGCGCCGTCAACGCTGAGTCGAGCAACGGCGAGACCAATTTCACGCTGGAGACGGCGCAATTGGCCGACGGCGACAACAACCTCGAAATCCGGCTCCTCGACGCCGACGGCAAGGTGCTTGCGACCGAGAAGACGGTCGTCACGGTAGACCGAACGGCGTCCGGACCGATCTTCCTGGCCAAACCGACGCCCGGCGAATCCGTCCAGGGCTTCGTCGAGATCAGCGTCGGGTTCCAGCACCAGATCAAGAACGCCTATGTGTCGTTCTTCGTCGACGATCAGTTCAAATCTCTTCGCAACTATGCTCCGTACACGTACCTTTGGGACACGAGCAAGGCTACGAACGGATGGCACGAGGTCGAAGCCTGGGTCGTCGACGAATCCAGCAACACGTTCAAGACGCAGCGCCTCCGCGTGTTCGTCAATAATCCCGGGGGACGCACCGGGCGCCTGACGAACCCGGCGGGCAACCCTCCGGCCAAGCCCGTTACCCCGGCCAGACCGAACGTGACCGCTCCGAAAGCCGCTTCCAGCCTCCCGCTCGACCTGACCAACGGCGCGCCTCTCCTGGCCGTGTCGAAGCCGACGGGCGGCAAGGCCGTCGCCGTCGGGCACGGCACCATGACCGGACTGAGGGTCATGAGGCCCACGGGCGGTCGCGTCGCCGGGACGAAACCGTCGGTCGGTGCCGCTAACGCCCCCAAAGTCAAGATGCAGGCCGCTCCGGCCCAAGGCCCGGCACAGAAACAGGTCCAGTCCGCCGTGCCGAAAAACCTCGTCGCGAAGGCCGCCGCTCCAAAGGCGAACGCCCCGAAACCTGTCGTGACCAAGGCAGCTCCCAAGGCCGCCTCGACGAAGCCTGAAGTCAAAGCCGCCCCCTCGAGGATCGTGCTCGATTACGGAACACGGTTCGGAAGCAAGGGGACTTACGACGTCTACATGAACGGGCACAAAGTCGGTTTCGACGTCCAACCCCGGTTCGACGCCGGTATCGCCCTCACGCCGTTCCGGCACCTGTTCGAGTCCGCGGGCGGCGAAGTCGCCTGGAACGGAGGCGCGAAGGCGGTGACGGCGAAGGGCCAGGGCCAGAACGTGCGGTTCGTCATCGGCGACGGTTTCGCGACCGTCAACGGAGACCGCTTCGAGTTCGAAAGAGCCGCGTTCCTCGACCGTGGCCGTGCGATCGTGCCGATGAGTTTCATGGGACGCCTTTTGAACGTCGAAGTCGCCTATGATCCCGCGACGAAGCACGTCCTCGTGACCAAAGCTTCGAAATAACACACGGCTATAAAACCTTCCTAAAAGAAGGGCCCCTCGAACGAGGGGCCCTTCGATCGTTTTTAAAGAACCTTCAGAGCAGCCGCCTTCCGACCGAAAATCTGACATGCAGGGCATACGGTGAGCGGGATCCTGGTCCATCATGGGACGCGTTGGAGGGCGGCGGTCGCTGCGGGCGTTTTGTTCGCGGCCATTTCGATGTGCGCCTGCTTCCTTGTCGCCGCTTGGACGAGTCAAGCGTTCCAGAAGACGCAGACTGACGAACTGGCCTCCATCGCCCGGCTGAGTGCCCTCCAGGTCGACGGCGACGCCCACGAGCGACTGACCGAACCCGGACAAATGTCCTCCAAGTCGTACGAAGAGCAGTCCGAACGGCTCCGGAGGGTCTTGTCCAACGTCCGAAACGTCCGGTTCGTGTACACCGTCCGACCCGCGCACGGAGGATTCGTCTTCATCCTTGACCCGACCGTGTTCGGCGACGCCGACCGGGACGGCGTCGACGACAAGTCGTACCTCATGGATCCGGTCGAAGCCGTCACGCCGGGCATGGTCAACGCCCTCGCGACCGGGCTCGTCCAGGTCGACGACAAGCCACTTAAAGACAAATGGGGGACATGGCTGTCGGCCTACGCCCCCGTTAGGGACTCGTCCGGCAAAGTCGTGGCAGTCCTCGGCATCGACCGGGATTACAGGCTCGTCCAGGCCCGATTGGACCAAGTGTGGACGAACGCCGTCCTGATCGCGCTCCTCGCGGGCGCGTTGGCCATCGCGGCGACCCTCATCCTTGCAAAGACCGAGAGTCTGCGGTGGGCGTCGATGCGGCGGCGCGGGAACCGCCTCAGGCGCCGCCTGCTCGAGTTTCTCTTGATGACCTGCGTGTGCGGCATTCTGATCGAAGGCGCCAGCCTTGCGTCGCGGGCTCAGCAGACTTCGGATCAAAAGCGCTCGATCACGGTCGATATGACCGCGACCGAGTCCGTCCGGACGGCCGTTTCAAAGGCCGGAAGGGCGGAACGCGTGGACGAAAGGGAATGGCAGGCCGTCGCCGAAAAGGCGGCGACCAGTTCGATGACGTGGCTTGGTATCGAAGCCGACCAAGTCCGGCGGTCGGATCCGCCCCTGGCGAAGGTCAGGGCCGCCGTGTTGACCGAAAAGTGCGACCAGGTCATGGACGAGCTACGGTCCCAACTGTCGGTCAGCGCTGCCCAAGAAGCCAGTTTCATCCGCTCCGTCGTCACGCTCCTCATGCTCGCGATCTCTCTTGCGGTGGGGTGCGTCCTCGTCCTCAGACTGACCTCGACCCACGACGAGCGGCTTGCGGCCGCCGTCGTCGCTAACGACGAGTTCGTCCAAGACCAACGGTCGTTCCTTCACAGCCTGCCGATCAGCGTCTTTGCGTTCACCGCCCAAGAGTGCGTGTTCCGGAACCCGAGTTGGGAGGAAATGACAGGGTGGCACGAGGGGCGAGAGCCGATGACGTGCTTCCTCGAGGCTGTGCACTCTGAAGACACCGCCTCCGTCAAAGCCGCTCTTGAGAACGCCCGGACCCTCCACCAGGCGGTCGTCGTCGAGCACCGCATCGTGAAGCCGACGGGTCAAGTCCTGTGGGTCGAAACCCGTCTCTCGACGGTCAAAGCCAACGACGGGACCTACCGCTACACGTTGGCCTTTAGTCTGGACACGACTGCGACTCGGGCCGCCGAGCGGGCGATGAGCGAGAAAAACGACGAGATCGTGCGTAAGAACGCCCTCTTGTCGCGGACGTTGACCGAACTAGAAGACAACCTGGAGTCCATCGTGCGGGCCATGGTGCGGGCCATTGAGGCCAAGGACATCTATACGGCGGGACACTCAGAGCGGGTCATGCAGTATTCGCTTTGGATCGGTCAAGAAATGGGGCTCGGCCCTTATGAGCTGCGCGTGCTTGAAATGGGGGCCCTCGTCCACGACATCGGCAAGATCGGTGTCCCCGACGATGTCCTGACGAAGCCTGGAAAGTTGACGGAAAGCGAGTTCAGGCTTGTTCAGAAGCACCCCGTCTACGGAGCCAACATCATGGGCGGGATCCCATCCTTCAAGGATTGTCTTCCGATCGTGAAATGGCACCACGAACGGTTGAACGGCACGGGCTACCCCGATGGCCTCGTCGGGGACGAAATCCCGTTGTTAGTCCGTATCGCAGCCGTCGCAGACGTCTTCGACGCGATGACGACGACCCGGTCGTACAGGTCCAGCATCCCGATCGCAGAGGTCGTGCAAATGATGTGGGGCGAGGTCGAAGCCGGCAAACTCGACGGGGCCGCGCTCCAGGCTTTAGAGTCTGCGTTGCGCAAAAGGTCCCCTCTCATGCGCGAAAGAAGCGAGGAACAGGCCGCTTGACACTAAAGACCACAAGATTACGACCAAAAATCCTTAGAGAGGATCCCACACCGGGTCACAAGAACATGGGCGAGACCAACGACTACCAGGATTCGAGAAAGCACGCACGTTTCGAGCTTCTCGAATACGCCGTGATCCAGGACGGGGCGACAGGCCAAAGCGTCCGATCGGTGGTCACCGACGTGAGCCTAGGCGGACTCCAGATCCGGTCGCGACACCAGTTCGACCCTGGTCAGCAGTACACGCTGAACATTGGCAGGATCAGCTCAGAACCGCTCGTGGTGACGGCCGAGGCGCGCTATTGCATCCACATCGAGGACACCGACCTCTATGCCACGGGCTTCCGCTGTCAACTGTCATCGACAGCTGAAAGGATCGACTGGGTCGAGTACGTGCACGGGATCTTCCAGACGAAGGGCGAGTCCCTCGTCCAGGAAGGGGCTTAACCGCAGCCGCAGCCACCGCCGCAGCCGCCGCCCTCGCCTTCAGACCCCTCGGTCTTGAACGAGGAACCGCAACCGCAGGAGCTGACGGCGTTCGGGTTTTCTATCTTGAAACCGCCGCCCATCAGGTCGTCGACGTAGTCGACGGAGCTGCCGTCCATGTACTGGAGGCTAAGGGGATCGATGAACACCTTGATGCCGTCGTGGTCGAAGACGTTGTCGCCCTCTTCGGGCTGACCGTCGTCCAAGGCCATCCCGTACGACAGGCCAGAACATCCGCCGCCCGCGACCCAGATCCGGAGGGCCGCGCTCGCCTTCTGTTGGCTTACCATGAGGTCGCGAAGCTCGCAGACTGCACGTTCGGTCAATGAAATCGCCATGTTGTCCCTTTGACCCTCTGACCGGGATCCCAGAATCCATTGTGCCACAGGTATCTGGACGTCATGGGTCAGATTCTGCTCCCGGAAGGTCCGTTCGGCCCATTGGACCGGTCCGTCCGAGGGGGCGCCCGGCGTCTGAGTAGAATTTTCGGATGCCGTACGTCGTGACATCGCCTTGCATCGGGGTCAAGGACAAGTCCTGCATGACGGTCTGCCCCGTGGACTGCATTTACGAAGGCGACGACATGGTCTATATCCACCCGGACCAGTGCATCGATTGCGGCCTCTGCGAGCCGGAATGCCCGGTCTCGGCGATCTTTGTGGACACGGACGTTCCTGCGGACTGGAAAAGCTACATCGAAGAGAACCGGACGATGTCCGAGAAGCTCTCCGGCGGCTAAGCCGCGTGAAGGAAGACCCGGCGCCAGCGCCCCAGCATGGTCCGGTCGTCGATCCGGATCGAGAATCCGATCCGGAACCCTCCCTGGCAAGGTTCGGGCCGGCAATATCGTACAGTGCCTTGGGCCTCGACCGGACCGGTCGGGGTGAGCAGCGCGATCTCCAGTTCGTCCCCCTTCATCAGTTCGTACGGAACGACACCGCCGACACCGCCCGGGCTGACGTCGAGGACTTCGAAATCCACGGTGCCCCAGCAGTTCCGCAGTGTCCCGACGACACCGGCGCCGGACAACCGGACTTCCTCCGTAGACTCCGTCTTTCGAGGGTCGCACGCGAAATCGAACCGGGCCCAATCGTCACCCACGTTCCTACAAACGGCCGGAGCACTGAGGTCTTGGCCCGCCCCGAAGACCTGGACGAACACGTCGTCTCCGTCGCGGAGGTCGTCGGTCGACGGGATGCGGACGACCACGGCCCGCCGGTCCAGGTTCAACGTCCAACCCGTAAAGAACCGGGCGTCGCGGACGCGTTGGACGCGGACGCGCGTCCCTTTGAAGGAGCCGGCCTTTTGGTGCACCATCAGTCGCCGCTCACGAAGCGGTCCCACCGCGGCTGGTCGATCCGGCCCATCCGGTCCAGTTCGACGCCGATCCGGTATTCGAGACCGTCTTCAGAGCGGCTGTTCCGGATCGTTCCCGACCCTCGGACGCTTCCGATCGGAGTCTCGACGATGAGGCCGACCTTGAGGCCCGACGCAAGCGGCACGAACGCCTTGACGGCCAAACCGTGCTGAGAGACGTCGATCACTTCCGTGTAGACCGTCTCGCCGTCCATGACCAGTTGGGCCTTAACGCCCTCGGCCCGCGCTCGGAACGGCTTGATGGCGTTGGAATATCGGAACTGGCCGTCGACGTAGAACTGAAGGACCACCCAACTGGCTTCGATGATCTTGACGTTCGACCCTTCGACGGCATAGGAATCGCCTTTACCGGACATGTCGAAGGGCTCGACCGACTCTAAGCTGGCGTCGAACACGGCCGACGTCCGTCTTCCGTGAAGTTCGAACCGGTATTTCTCTCCGATCTGGACGGGCTGATCGGTCGGTGAAACGATCTCTACCCTCGACCCGAAGACGTTCCTGACCCATCCGTGGAAGATCTTTGAGTCGTGAAGTCGGAACAGCCGAGCGCGCGTGCCCGCAAAGTCCTTTGGCGTCAGCTTGGCCATCCCACTAGGAATTGTCGGCCCTTCGACGGGCTCGCTTGAGTCTGCCCTGCCCCACAAATCTTTACGGTTTCCAAGAGTCTGGCGGGCGTAGAATCCGTTCCATGGATCCGAACGGGCCGAACCGATCCGCTCAGACCGCCCTGGCCCAGGAGATGTTCGTGCTCCAGTGGGGCCGCATGAGTTCGAGTTGGGGGATCAACCGGACGATGGCGCAGATCCACGCTTACCTGCTGAGTTCAGGACGCCCGACGACGGTGGAGACCCTGATCGAAAGCCTCCATATCAGCCGTGGCAACGCCAGCATGAACCTGCGGGACCTGATGGACTGGGGGATCGTCCGACGGTCCCGGATGCCGGGCGACCGGAAGGACGTCTACCAGTGCGAGGGGGACGTGCTCCACATGTTCGCCCGCGTCGTCCGGGAGCGGAAGCGGCGCGAACTCGACCCGACCGTCGCGGCGATCCGAGAGTGCCTGTCCATGGTCCCTGCCGACGACCGCTCTGAGGACGCCGTCGTCCTGCGCGACCGCCTTTCCGCCCTCGTGGAGCTTTTCGGCGTCATCGATCAGGTCTACGAGCAGGTGTTCGAGTCGGAGGAGAGCCTCGAAGCCACGCTCCAGTTCTTCCGGGAAGCGGGCCGACGGGCAACCTTTCCCACCGACGGGTAAGGTGACGTCAGCGATGGCGGAGACGAAGGGCGACTACCGCAAAGTCCCGGTCATGCCGACAAGGGACACGGTCCACTTTCCCGGCGTGATCCAAACGATCTTGATCGGCCGCGAGATGTCGGTCAAGGCCCTCCATCAGGCTCTCAGGAGGGACCGCGAGTCTCTGATCCTGGGCCAGCGCGACCAGACCATCGACGAACCGAAAGCCGACGAGCTGTACCGGGTCGGTACGCTGAGCGAAATCCTCCACGTCCTGCCTTTGCCGGACGGGACGCTCCGGGTGGTCCTTCGCGGCCTTGTTCGAGCCAGGGTCAAAAAGCTCCAGTTCCGGAACGGGTCTTTCTCGGCCGAGTACGACGTCGTCGAAGAGATCGACGAAGGCGGCCCCAACGTCGAAGCCCTCGGTCGGGAGGCCGTCTCCCAGTTCCAGCAGGCCGCGTCGCTCGGACTGAACGCCCCGCCCGAAGTCGTCGAGACCGTAGCGGTCGTCGACGATGCCCGGTATCTCTCGGACCTGCTCGCCCATCACCTGCCCAGTCCTTCCGCGGTCAAGCAGTCGCTCTTGGAGGATCCGGTAGTCGCCACCAGGCTCGAAACCCTCGTCCAGATCTTGGCCCGCGAACGCGAGGTCTTGGAGCTCCAAGCCAACCTTCGGACGAAGGTGGAACGGGAGTTGGGCCAGACGCAGCGCGAGTTCTATCTCCGGGAGCAGCTACGCGCCATTCAGAACGAACTCGGCGGAGAAGAAGTCCTCAGCGAAGAGGGGGAGGAGTACCGGGCCCGTCTCGCGGCCAGCGGGATGCCCGAAGAAACAATGGGCAAGGCCATGGCCGAGCTCAAACGGCTCGAACGGGCCCCTTCCAGTTCTCCCGAGGGCATGGTCATCCGGAACTACCTTGACTGGCTCGCGTCTTTGCCCTGGGACACGTCGAGCGAAGACCAGATCGACGTCAAGAAGGCGGCCCAGATCCTGGAACGCGACCATTACGGCCTGGCACAGGTCAAAGACCGGATCCTGGATTTCCTCGCCGTACGGCAACTTTCCAATTCGCTGCGCGGGCCGATCCTGTGCTTCGTCGGCCCTCCGGGAGTCGGCAAGACGTCGATCGGACGGTCGATCGCCGAAGCCCTTGGTCGCCAGTTCCACAGGATCTCGCTCGGTGGGGTCCGGGACGAAGCCGAAATCCGGGGCCACCGACGGACCTACATCGGCTCGATGCCTGGTCGCCTGATCCAGGGGGTCAAGGCCTGCGGCACGAAGAACCCGGTCTTCATGCTGGACGAAATCGACAAGATGGGCTACGACTTCCGTGGCGACCCCACGTCGGCCCTCTTGGAAGCCCTCGACCCCGAGCAGAACGCCAACTTCAGCGACCACTACATCGAAGTCCCGTTCGACCTTTCGGGCGTCATGTTCATCGCGACCGCGAACCTGATCGAAAACGTTCCGGCGGCGCTGAGGGACAGGATGGAAGTGATCCGGTTTCCGAGCTACACCGAACAGGAGAAACTGCACATCGCGCAGAAGTACCTGCTGCCCAAGAAAATGCACGAGCACGGTCTGGACAAAGGCCGCCTTAAGGTCCCCCGCACGACCGTAGAGGCCCTTGTGCGCGAATACACGAGGGAAGCGGGCGTCCGCTCCCTCGAACGCGAAATCGCCACGGTGTGCCGGAAAGCCGCCCGACGGATCGCCGACGGGACAGACCGCTCGGTGGACGTCGACAAGGACGTCTTAAGCGCGATGCTCGGTAAACCCAAGTTCCGGTACGGCGTCAAAGGGCGTAAAGACGAGGTCGGTGCAGCGACGGGCCTTGTTTACAGCGAGTACGGCGGCGACATCGTCACCATCGAAGTCTCGCTCTCGCCGCCGTTCGGCGAACAGCCACAAGTGCGCCTGACCGGCTCGCTCGGCGACGTCATGAAAGAGTCTGCACTGGCCGCCATGACCTATCTCCGCGCGAACCAGGGCAAGTACGGGACGGGCGAATTCCGCTACGACCTCCATGTCCACGTCCCGGAAGGGGCAGTCCCGAAGGACGGCCCGAGCGCGGGCGTCACGATCCTCACGGCCCTCGTCTCGGCGTTTTCCGGCCGTCCTGTCCGACGGGACGTGGCGATGACGGGCGAAGTCACGTTGCGCGGCAAGGTCCTCCCGGTCGGAGGCGTGAGGGAAAAGGTCTTGGCCGCCCATCGGGCCGGTATCAAGCACGTCGTTTTGCCCGATGAGAACCTTCGAGACCTTGACGACCTCCCGGAGACCGTCAAAAAGGACGTGGCGTTCCATCCGGTCGCAGAAGCTGCGGAAGCGCTTCGTCTCGCTCTGGTCTCGAGCCCCTAGTCGACGTGGGCGACCGGGACTTTGCCGATCTCGAGCATCCGTTCGAGGGCGACGAGGGCCCATCGCTTGACGTCCGCCGGGACCGTGACTTGGTTGACGACGTTGCCGTCCACCAAGTTTTCGAGCGCCCAGCAAAGGAACGACGGATGAATCCGGTACATCGTCGAACAGGGACAGATCTGAGGGTCGAGGCAGAAGACCGTACGGTCGGGGTTTTCCTTGGCGATCCGGTTGACAAGGTTGATCTCGGTCCCGACGGCCCACGCCGAACCCGGTCCGGCCCCTTCGATCTGGTGCAGGATGTACTCGGTCGAACCGTAAAAGTCTGCGGCCTGAACGACTTCGCGCTCGCATTCCGGATGGACGATGACCTTCAGCCCCGGGTAGGCGGCCCGGGCTTGTTCGATCTGGTCCACGGTGAACCTCTTGTGGACCGAACAGTGCCCCTTCCACAAGTAGAACTTCGCTTCCCGGATCCGCTCGGGCGTGTTCCCTCCAAGAGGTTTGAAGGGGTCCCAGACGATCATGTCCCGCTCGACGTCGTAGCCCATCGCGGCGGCCGTGTTCCGGCCCAAATGCTGGTCCGGAAAGAACAAGACCTTTTGGCCACGGTCGAGGGCCCATTCGAGCGCGCCCGGCGCGTTCGTGCTCGTGCACACGACGCCTCCGTGCTCGCCCACGAAAGACTTCAAGTTGGCGGCCGAATTGATGTAGGTCACCGGAACGATGGTCGGAGCCGCGGGAGACCCCCCTAAGGCACCCTGAAGTTCGGCCCAGCATCGCTTGACCTGAAAGATGTTGGCCATGTCCGCCATCGAACACCCTGCTGCGAGGTTCGGCAGGATGACCTTCTGCGTGTCCGGCGTCAGGACGTCTGCGCTCTCCGCCATGAAGTGCACGCCGCAGAAGACGATGAAATCGGCATCGGGAGTCTGCCGGGCGTGTTGCGCGAGCTTATAGCTGTCGCCCCGGAAGTCGGCGTGCTCGATGATCTCGTCGCGCTGGTAATGGTGGCCGAGGACGACGGCGCGGGAGCCGAGCGAGGCCTTGGCGGCGCGGATCCTGTGCCGCGTCTCGTCCTCGGTCAGGAGCATGAACTCCTGAGGAAGCGGAGTTTGAACCATGTCTTCGTCCTCGTCTTTCGTTCCGGACGCTTCGGCCAGGAAGTCGGTGCCTCGGCGCGTTCCGGACGGCGACAGGGCCATGGCCCGGGGATGTTGTCGCCGCTTTCGGACTATTCTACAATCGGGAGGAACGTTGAGTTCGCCCAGGCCCATCGTTCACAATGGGGGGAACCGTCCTATCAGGACATAGGGCCCTTTCCGGTAACGGATCGGCCCACACTGAGAGTTGAGATACCCGATGGCCTCGAACTACGAGCTGCTCAGCACGGTCACCCGACCGACCGACCTTCACAAGTTCTCCGACAAGGAACTCGTACAGGTCGCTGAAGAAGTGCGCCAGGCCATCCTGGACAAAGTCAGCCAGACGGGAGGGCACCTCAGCTCCAACCTCGGCACCGTCGAGCTCACGGTCGCGATGTACGCGGCCTACAACATCCCGCCCGACAAAGTCGTGTGGGACACCGGGCACCAGGCCTATCCCCACAAGCTGCTGACGGGCCGCCTCGACAGGTTCGACACGCTCCGCAAACACCAAGGCTTGAGCGGATTCCTGCGCCGAGAGGAGCACGAATGCGACGTCTTCGGAGCGGGGCACGCCGGGACGGCGATCTCGGCCGCACTCGGGTTCGCTGCTGCCCGCGACAGGCTCGGAACGGCCGAAAAGGTCGTCGCGGTCGCAGGAGACGCGGCCATAGCCAGCGGAATGAGCTGGGAGGCCTTGAACCATGCGGGAGAACTACGGACGGACATCTGCGTCGTCCTGAACGACAACCGCATGTCGATCGCTCCCAACGTCGGCGCCCTGCACAATTACCTGGCCCGGCTCCGGTCGCGGCCCGACTTCCAGGGCCTGGCCCGGGCCGCCAAGAACGTCATCGAGAAGATCCCAGGGCCCGCTCCTAGGATCGCCGCCGGTCTTCGGCACGGGATCACCCACTATCTGGCGCCTGAGGACACGGGAACGATCTTCGAGGAAATGGGCTTCGAGTACATCGGCCCGGTCGACGGACACGACCTCCCGACGCTGCTCGACGTCTTCCGTAAAGTCCGCGAGCTCGACTATCCGGTCTTCGTCCATGCGCTGACCGTCAAGGGCAAAGGGTACGAAGTCGCCGAGGGCGACAGCCGCAAGTGGCACGGGGTCGTCCCGTTCGACGTCCTCTCGTGCGAAATGCCGAAAAAGGGCGGGGCGCCCGCCTACACCCAGGTGTTCGGCGAGGCCATGGTGGAACTCGCCAACGAAGATGAGAAGGTCGTCGCGATCACCGCGGCGATGCCGGACGGCACGGGCTTGACCGCGTTCTCGAAAGAGCATCCCGAGCGCTATTACGACGTCGGTATCGCAGAGCAACACGCCGTCACGTTCGCTGCGGGCCTGGCCGCCGGCGGGCTCAAACCGTTCTGTACGGTCTACTCGACCTTCCTCCAGAGAGGGTTCGACCAAGTGCTGCACGACGTCGCCCTTCAGAACTTGCCCGTGCGGTTCGTCATGGACCGGTCCGGCCTGGTCGGCGACGATGGACCGACCCACCACGGCGCCTTCGACGTCTCTTACCTCTCCTGCATTCCGAACATGACCCTCGTGGCGCCGCGGGACGCGACCGAACTGCGCGAAATGCTGAAATTCATGGCCGGATATTCGGACGGCCCGATCGCCGTGAGATACCCGCGCGGAACGGCCGAAGACATCTTGCCGGAAGCCCGGACGCCGGTCCAATTCGGCCGTTGGGAACCGCTCGGCACCCCTGGAGGGGCGCCCGGTGAAGGCCCCTACGATGTCGCGATCCTAGCGACCGGGTTCATGGTCCAGGAATCCTGGAAGGCGGCCCAAAGCCTCCAGTCCCAAGGTGTCAAGGCCCTGGTCGTGAACGCCAGGTTCATCCGCCCGATCGACAAGGAGTGTCTCGCCGAATCGGTCCGCGGGGTCCGTGGAGTGGTCACGGTCGAGGAAAGCGTCAGGACGGGCGGTTTCGGCCAACAGGTCCGGGACGCCCTGGCCGAACTGGGACTGGGCAACGTCCCGTTGCGGATCCTGTCGCTTCCCGATGCCTTTGTCGAACACGGTGCCCAGCCCATCATTCGGGCCGAAGTCGGACTGTCTCCGGACAACATCGCCCGGGTCGCGGCCGGACTCGTCGCTGCGAAGTCGGGCCGCTTGGCTTAAGCTGCTCCGGGAAGGGCGAGCTTCAGCAGCCCTTCTTCGGTCGCTTCCTCTCTCGGGACGGAGGCCACGATCCTGCCCGAGTTCATCACGAGGATCCGGTCGCAGACTCCCATGACCTCGGGAAGTTCGCTGGACACGAGCAACACGCCAAGTCCCTTTTCGGCCAGTCCATAGATGATCTCGTAGATCTCG